>NZ_JAKJSI010000027.1:0-118648 GCF_050336695.1 Photobacterium minamisatsumaniensis
AAGGCAGAGCCGTCAGATTTACAGTCTGATCCCTTTGGCCACTCGGGAACCCCTCCACGGGGTGTTGCTAATTGTTTGGCTTTAAAAGCCAGAAAACTGTTTGGCCACTCTTACGAGTAAACAATTTYCAAAATRATGGTGGAGGGAGATGGATTCGAACCATCGAAGGCRGAGCCGTCAGATTTACAGTCTGATCCCTTTGGCCACTCGGGAACCCCTCCACGGGGTGTTGCTAAATTGTATTGGCTACAAACCAATTTGTTTGGCAAGACAACTTGCTCAAACGGAAAGACGTACCTTACATAAGTTAGGAACAGCTTTCAAGAATAATGGTGGAGGGAGATGGATTCGAACCATCGAAGGCAGAGCCGTCAGATTTACAGTCTGATCCCTTTGGCCACTCGGGAACCCCTCCACAAGTGCGGAGCGGATAATAACAAACCGACTGAACCTGTAAACCCTTTTCCTTAGAAATTAAGTTTAGATGCTGTTATTTTCATCATATTGTTGATTGTGATGGCATAAACCGCTTTTTTGCGAGTTTTGAATGAAATTTATAAACGTAATATTGCTTAACTTTACATTTCTTTACCCCACTAAAGGCTTGGTTCAGATATCATCACTGCAGATTTTTATAAGTGGATTGAACAATGAGAAAAATCCTTGTGGCAGCAATGGTGACGGCTGCTTTATCGGGTGGTGGTTTTTTATATTTCCAAGGGCAGTCTGTTGCTTCGGAGCAAAAGGCTGGTCCCGGTGCGGGAAGGCAAGTTCCAGTAACGACTGGTACCGTTTCATCCCACTCTATCGCTCAATCTCTTTCCCTTATCGGTAAACTTGAAGCGCAACGTTCAGTCAATGTTGCAACGCAGGTGGCAGCAAAGGTGGATCGTATTGTTGTTGGCGTGAACAGCAAAGTTGAAAAAGGCGAACTGTTGGTGCAGCTAGATGATGCCAAAGCGCGTGCAGCTTTTGCAGAAGCACAAGCTTATTTAAATGATGAAAAGCGCAAATATAACGAGTTTAAAAGCTTAGTCGATCGTGGGGCGATTACTCAAACGCAATTAGATGCACAGTTAGCCAGCGTTAGTATTGCTGATGCGAGGTTACAAGCGGCACAAGCAGAGCTAAATGACCATGCGATTAATGCACCCTTTTCTGGCACTGTCGGTTTAGTCGATTTTAGTGCCGGCCATATGCTGACGGTTGGTAGCGAATTGTTCTCTTTAGATGACCTTTCATCCATGCGTCTTGATATTCAGGTGCCAGAGCAATACCTATCACTACTTCGTGAAGGAACCAAAGTAACCGCAACGAGTCAGGCATGGCCTGATCGTGAGTTTCACGGTGAAATCCAAGCCATTGACTCTCGAGTACAAGCGGATTCTTTGAATATTCGTGTACGAGTGAGCTTTACAAATGACGATGGCCAGTTAAAGCCTGGCATGTTGATGGCAGCCAATATTGGTTTTGCCCCGCAAGAGGCGGCTATTGTGCCAGTACAAGCACTGGAGTACTCGGGTACAAAACGATTTGTGTATTTAGTTGATGAAGCTGGGACAGCTAAGCGTACTGAGGTTCAACTTGGTGTACGCGTGGAAAATGAAGTGGTGATTGAATCTGGTATTGATATCGGTGACCGCATTGTTGTGCAAGGGCTGGTGAATATGCGTGATGGACTACAGGTTAATGATATTACTGACACCCTATTAGCGAAAAGCGGAGAGGGTGCCTAATGTGGTTATCTGATGTCTCTGTAAAGCGGCCAGTTGTTGCGATCGTTTTAAGCCTGCTACTTTGTGTATTTGGTGCGGTTTCATTTAGTAAGTTGTCAGTGCGCGAGATGCCGGATGTTGAAAACCCGGTGGTCAGTATCTCAACGACATACAGTGGTGCTTCGGCAACCATCATGGAAAGCCGGGTAACGACGGTACTGGAAGATCAGCTGTCGGGTATCAGTGGTATTGACAGTATTACCTCTACAACCCGTAATGGTTCATCACGTATTCAAGTTGAATTTGAAATGGGGTGGAACCTGACGGAGGGGGTGAGCGATGTGCGTGATGCAGTATCTCGTGCCCAGCGTCGCTTACCAGATGAAGCTGACGACCCTGTTGTATCGAAAGATAATGGTTCAGGTGAACCTGCGGTATACATCAACCTGACGTCTAGCACCATGGATCGCTCTCAGCTAACAGATTACGCTGAACGTGTTTTAATGGATCGCTTTAGTTTAATCAATGGTGTTAGTTCGGTTGACTTAAGTGGTGCGCTCTACCGCGTTATGTATGTCAAGCTACAGCCATCTCAAATGGCAGGGCGCGGTGTCACAACCAAAGATATTGTTGATGCGCTAAATGATGAAAACGTCGAGTTGCCAGGCGGTGAAGTGCGTAATGATACGACAACTATGTCGGTGCGAACTGCGCGTTTATACCGTGATGCGTCAGATTTCGACTATTTAGTTGTTCGTACGACAGAAGATGGCTCACCTATTTATTTAAAAGATGTCGCTGACGTGGCGATTGGGGCACAAAATGAAAATGCCACTTTTAAAAATAACGGTATCTCGAATCTAAGCCTTGGCATGGTCACAATGACTGATGCTAACCCTCTAAACGTCGCTGACGATGTTTATGCCGAAGTCGAACGTATGCAACGTTTCTTGCCTGAAGGTACGGAGCTTTACGTCGATTATGATTCAACGGTTTTCATCGATCGTTCTATTAGCGAAGTATATAGCACCCTATTTGTAACCGGTTTACTGGTTGTGTTGGTTCTTTATATCTTTATTGGTCAAGCGAGAGCGACGTTGATCCCCGCGATCACTGTACCTGTTTCATTGATCTCTGCCTTTATGGTGGCTTATTTCTTAGGTTTTTCAATCAACCTATTGACCTTAATGGCCTTGATACTTGCCATTGGCTTGGTTGTCGATGATGCCATTGTGGTGGTCGAAAATATTTACCACCATATAGAGAAAGGCGAACCGCCTTTATTAGCCGCGTATAAAGGTACCCGAGAAGTTGGCTTTGCCGTTGTGGCGACGACAGTGGTTTTGGTGATGGTATTCCTGCCAATTTCTTTTATGGATGGCATGGTTGGGCCGTTGTTTACTGAGTTTGCGGTATTACTCGCGGTAGCCGTAGTGTTCTCATCACTGGTGGCTTTAACACTGAGTCCTGTCCTTGGTAGTAAGCTACTCAAAGCAAGCACTAAGAAAAACAAGTTTAACCAATGGGTTGACCATTTGTTTGCCAAGCTAGAGCGTGGTTATCGCAGGCTAGTAACCATCGCGATACGTTTCCGCTATGCTGCGCCTATCGTCATCATTGCGTTTATTGGCTTAAGTGCCGTATTGATGAAATCAGTCCCGTCACAACTAGCCCCACAAGAAGACCGTGGTGTGATCTTTGCGTTTGTTAAAGGCGCAGAAGGAACGAGCTATAACCGTATGGTCGGTAACGTTGAAGAAGTTGAGAGACGCTTATTACCGATGGTCGGTGAAGGGGTGATCAAATCTGTTTCTATTCAAACACCAGCTTTTGGTGGGCGAGCAGGGGATCAGACTGGCTTCGTCATCATGCAGCTGGAAAATTGGGAAGATCGTGATGTATCCGCAACAGAAGCGTTAGGTATTGTCCGAGACTCACTTCAAGGGATCCCTGACATTCGAGTTTGGCCGTTTATGCCAGGTTTCCGTGGCGGTTCATCTGAGCCAATTCAGTTCATGTTAAATGGTGCTGACTATAGTGAGCTGTTCCAGTGGGCGACAGAGCTGAAAGCGTTAGCAGAAGACAGCCCTATGATGGAAGGGGTTGACTTAGACTATGCTGAAACGACCCCAGAGCTCGTTGTAAGTGTAAACCGCCAACGTGCTGCAGAGCTGGGTGTGCCAGTGGCTGAAATTGCTGAAACGCTTGAAATCATGTTGGGTGGTCGCAGTGAAACGACATTCATCGACCGTGGCGAGGAGTATGATGTGTACCTTCGCGGTGATGAAAATAGCTTTAACAATGCGACAGATCTAAGCCAGATATATGTCCGGACGAGAACAGGCCAGCTTATTACATTGGAATCTGTCGCCGAAGTTGAGGAAGTGGCATCAGCACAGCGTTTGAGCCATAACCAAAAGCAGAAGTCGATCACTCTAAAAGCGAATTTAGTACCAGGCCATACCTTGGGTGAAGCATTAGATTTCCTTGATGAAAAGGCAATTGAGATGTTACCGAGCGATATTGTTATTGATTACGCGGGTGAATCGAAAGATTTCCGCGAGAACCAAAGCAGTATCCTGATGGTATTTGGTTTAGCGTTGCTGGTGGCTTATTTGGTCTTGGCTGCCCAGTTTGAAAGCTTCATTAACCCAATGGTCGTCATGCTAACAGTACCGATGGGGATCTTTGGTGGTTTAGCTGGCTTGATGATCATGGATCAAAGCCTCAATATCTTCAGTCAAATAGGTATGATCATGTTAATCGGTATGGTGACTAAGAATGGTATCTTGATCGTTGAGTTTGCTAACCAGCTACGCGATAAAGGCGTTGAGTTCGAAAAGGCCATCATTGATGCCTCTGAACGTCGTTTACGCCCTATCTTAATGACCGCATTCACGACACTATTTGGTGCTTTACCGCTTATTGTCTCTACTGGTGCGGGTGCAGAAAGCAGGGTTGCAGTGGGTACGGTGGTATTCTTTGGTATGGCATTTGCCACCTTCGTTACGTTGTTAGTGATCCCTGCCATGTACCGACTGGTATCTGGTAAGACTAAATCACCAGGTCATGTTGCAGAACAATTGGAAAAAGCCCTGCAGCATGATTATGTTGGACGACCGACACATGGTGATATTCCAGCGACTGATCAGAAGTAAACGGTTAAACGACTAACCCTTCAAGCCGCCTTTATTAGGCGGCTTTTTTTATTCCTCTGTTAATACCTATCTGATTATTTATTCAATTAATTGCAATACCTAAGTTAAAAACCATCTAGTTCGCTACGATTACGTTGTTATAAATTAAACCTGATCTGTATCTGCTATTCCCTGCGGGTATTATTTTCCGGAGTCATACTTAACACATTTAATCAGTGGATTAGACTAGTTATGATTGTTATTTGAGCGCCAGTTTTTTGACTAATTATTGAATGCTGTTTTATTTGATCGTTTAGTGATCACTTTTGTTTTTGTTGATTGAATTGCAAGCATTTGGTTGCTTGCTATATTGAATGTAAGGAATTAGAGAAATAATATATTTTGTTAATTTAAATCCCGCTGGATATATTCAGCAGGAAACCTTATCTATCTAAAAAATAAAATTATGCAAAGTGAAGAATCTATAAAAATATCAAAACCAAACTTTTGGATAAAAATGCATAGTATCGCTTTTGCTGTTGCTGCGATCATGCTGTCGTTAGGGCAGTGGAATGACACAAAAGATGCAGTAGAAATGATTTATGAATCCATTATCACTAACTGGACGAATGAAATCGAATATGAACAATTATCTAAAATAAAAATAGGGCAAACACAAGCATATATTGATGATCTGATGGGTGTTGCTCAGGCATCAAAATCATCTAAGTTAGACAATGGTGTGGTTTTTTATTATTACGGTGAAGATAAGTATTTACTGACTATTGCTATTAAAAGTGAACGTGTTGCTGGATACAGTATTACGGCACTGAAAAATGACTTTACGATAAACATTCCTTATACCGATACCGTGTTATTAGATATGCCTCTTTCAGCCCAGAAAACTGAGTTGGAAAACTATTATACAGATAATGGCAACCTTGATTATTACGCAGAGTCATACTCATTAGGGCGTAATGCAATGTTCTATAACTTAGTTATTGGTGCTGTTGATTACGGTTTAGTTTCAACGGATAGCTTGCAAAATATTCAGGCTATTAATCATAAACTGAATACTGGCGATGATCTCGATTTTTCCGAATTACAGACAATGCGCACCGCAGTGCCAAACCTATATGCTATTTCAGAGCTTCCTTCTGATGTCATGGTTGAAGCAATGTTAACCCGCTTTGAGTTTAATGCTTTTTTTAATTAGTTAGCAGTGAGTTACGATGAATATTAAAGCTACCTTGACACTGGTTGGTGGTTTGATGCTGTCTGGGTGTCAGTCTACGAGCACACCGGAATGGGCCTTAAACCCAACAGTTGATACCAACATGTCGCTATATGCTGTAGGTCATGGCGGTACGCTGAAAAATGCCAAACGATCGGCAATGAGCCAAATGAATGAGAAGCTTTGGACTCAAGTCGAATCATCAGGGTATGTACGTCAGGTCGTTCGAGATGTAAATGGTGATGAAAACTACAGAACGCAAAGTGACACCGTTGTTGATGTAAAAACGGCTCCACTTGTTTTAAGTGGTGTTAGCTACAACCGTAGTGAACAACGAGATGGTATTTACTATGTTGAAGCGGTTATTTCTCGTGAAAATATTATTCACCAACTCAAACAAGAGCTCACCACCATTGATGAAAATGCAAAAAATGAGTTAATTAATTTCAAGCATAGCGACCCTTTAATTTGGTGGTTGAATAACCGCGACATTGAGAACGATAAACAAAATTTATTAACCCGAAAAGCGATGTTACTGGCCGCAAGTAATGGCAGTGAAAATAATATTCCATCTGACAATGTTATTGAGCTAGAGCGTCAAGTAAATAAAATAAAAAATAGTTTGTTATTCAGTGTTAATGCTGAAAAAAGTGACGCTTGGATGAGAAATTTTATCGAAAACCATTTGTCTGAAAAAAACATAGCAACAGTTAATTCATCATCAAGCAGAAATGCTTTTAGCCATCAAATCGTGCTAACAACACATTGGCGAAAAAGTAAGATTGGTGAGGCGTATATTTCAACAGTGATCGCCAAGCTCGCACTGAAAAATAAAAACGGTAAAACCGTTGCCAGTAGTGAAGTGATTGCGACAGGGAACTCTATTACAAACTTTACCCGAGCGAAAGAGAGTGCTTCTCGTCATTTTTCCGCCCAAATAAGTGACCAAGGACTATGGCACTTTCTGGGTGTAATTTAACTCTATATAACAATAATTGGATAATTTGGTTTATGTCTAAGAAACTATTATTAGCAGCAAGCATTACAACCCTGTTGACAGGTTGTATGAGCACGTCAGCCCCTGAAGGCGTTTGCCATTCAAGTACAGCAATCAACATTCCGCAAAGTGATGTTGCTGTAACCACATCGCAAGGTAAAAAAGCCATCGTATTACCGGTTGATATTGCTCGTGGTGTTGAATTCCCATCGATCATGGCAACGGCTTTCCAGCATCGCCTAGAGAGCCAAGTGGATGAATCTGGTGCTAAGTTAGTTGATCGCTCATTAGCGGGAAAATTGAAGCAAGAAATTAAGCTGGCAGAAGAAAGTGGCCGTTACAACACCTCAGGTGTGGCGATTGCTGACTATGCGGTACTGGCTGAAGTGACATCGTCGAGCATGAAATATTCTTTCGATGATGAAGAAACTAAAACTAATGATGATGGCGAGTCGAAGTACTACCCAGCAGAATGTACGTTTACAGGCTCTGTTGAAGGTCTAGTAAAAGTAGTTGCATTGCCAAGCATGGAAGTACTAAAGCGTATTGAAATTAAAGCCTCTGAAGTAAGCTCTTTCGATCAAGACTACCCAGATTCAGATTGCCCAATTTCAAAGGGACAATATAAACGCATTATTGAAAGTGCAGCAAAAAATGCGGTTAACCGTAATGACGATCTTAAAAACCAGCTAGCACCAAGTGGTGTGGTCGAAGAACTCCGCCAGTGTGATGAATACGGCACCATGGTTCGCGTTAATATGGGTACCACGTTAGGTATTCGTCCTGAACAAACTGTTGAAATTTCATCAGTTGAAAAAGTGAAGCTAGCAAACGGTGAAGAAGAAATTGAATTTTACCCGGTTGGTGAAGGTAAAACAGCGGCAGAAGATAACCGCCAAGGCTTAAAGCCAAGTTACTCTTGGGTGGGTATCGATGAGAAAAATGCGTTGAAAATTCAGCGTGGCGACCTAGTTGAAGCGCGCTACGACAGTGGCTGTAACGACTTACCAGAAGTACTGCAACCAGCGTGCTGGGAAATTTACGAATCACTTAACGGTAAAGGCTAATCAATAATGAAAAAACTACTTTTATCGAGTGCTCTGGTTCTTGGGTTGTCTGGCTGCCAATCAACAAGCAGTAACAGTATTCAAGATCTCACTTGTTACTACCCTGATTCAGTGCAGCACGAAGCACCAGCTTGGGTGTGTGATGTAATGCCAGCAAGCATTACCATTGGCAGTGTAGGTTACGCCAAGAAAAGTGCTGCAGGCATGAGTGTAATGCGCACTATTGCTGTGAATGATGCGCGTAAAGGCTTGGCTCAGCAGTTTGAGTCAAACGTGAACACCATGTTCAAGCAGGCAATGGCTGCAACGGTTGAGTCTACGGGTGAGGCTGTGACCGAGAATGTGAACGAGCAATTTGAGTCGGTAACAAAAACGATGACCTCTCGCTCGTTATCAAACAGCCGCGTTATTGTATCTCAGCGTAGCCCTGCGGGTGGCCTATATACGTTAGTTGGCATGGATCAGGCGACGTACGACAGCAATGTAGCTCAAGTTGTTGAAGCGGCTAGTAATAAAGAATCTGGCTTGTGGAATAAGTTCAATAACAAGAAAGCTGAAGAAAACCTTCAGCAAGCATTGAGCTCAATGATCCAGTAAGCCAGCCCCACGGCTGCTAAAAGGCTACTTAGGTAGCCTTTTTTTATGGCTTTTAACAGAACAGAAAAAGGAACCGAGATGAAATTAACTCGATTAGCCTGTTATTGCGCATTGCTACTGTCAGTGCCATTCGCCCATGCCAACGATCCATTTGCAGAGCTTGATGCTGCAGTGGCAGAAGCAAACCAACCACAGTCTCAGCGAGATGCTGAATTTGAAGCTTTTGTTTTAGCTTATTTAGGTGAATATGAAAGCTGGCGGAGTGAATACCTAAAAGAGTTTGATGAATACCGTGCAGAGGTCATCGCCAAATGGGGTGATGGTATGGTTTCACAACGCCACATTAGTGTTGATTATAGTGACAATAAAGAGACACGAACGCTGGTGGATTTCGAAAAAAATGAAGCGACCATTGCACTGGTCGTTGATGCCGATACCAGTATTGAGCAAGCAAAACAGCAATTGGAACAAGCCACAACCCAAGCACTATCAGCAGGAGATTCTGCATTGACTGAAGCTTTGGATGCAGCCTCCTCAATTCCCGTTGGTGAGGTTGTTGAAGCAGCGGTTGATTTTTCTGATGAGGTAGCAACGGCAGCAAAGAAAGTGATTGTTGAACAGACACGCACTCAGCTCCAGGAAATTGACAAAGAGTCAGAGTCGCTTTTGGCAGCAAGCCCTAAAATAAGCACCGGTTTGGTTGATAGCGTTACGTTGCAGAAAAAAGAGCAACTACTTACGTTGACAGCAGAGCGCTTAGAGAGTCTGGATAAAACCTATGAGGACGCGAGAGCGAAAGCATCGTTACTGACCAAGAAAAAGATCATCGAATACCGTATTCAGTTACCTGAAAATGGGCTTGGAAAGCGAGCTGCAAAATATGTGGATTTCGCTGAAAAAGAAAGTGAGCGATTTGATATCCCAGCGGCGCTAGTGATGGCGATTATGCACTCAGAATCGAGTTTTAATCCCAAAGCTAAATCCCCGATCCCTGCTTATGGGCTGATGCAAATTGTGCCGACAACTGCGGGACACGATGTGAATGCTCGGATCCGTAAAATTAATGGACCAATGCGCCCTGCTGAATTATATATGGCTGACGTGAATGTCGAAACGGGGACGGCGTACTTAAATATTCTTGATAAGAGTTATTTAAAAACAATTACAAACCCAACAAGCCGTTTGTATTGCACTATCGCAGCATACAATACTGGGGCAGGGAATGTAGCGAAGGCGTTTAACCCTGATGGTTCACGGAATATCCGTAAAGCGGCAAAAGTGATTAATACTTTAAGCCCTGATGAAGTATACCAAAAGTTGCTTCAAGACTTACCGTATGACGAGACTAAGAACTACCTGAAGAAGGTATCGACTCGCATCGCGCTATACGAAAAACATACGTCATAGTTGATTGTGTTTAATGCCACTGCGAGGTGGCATTTTTATGAAATGTACTGATGTAACCGCGCTGGTCTATCGCGATTCCTCAGGTTTTCTTCCCTCTTGTGGTAGGTGTTGGTAGAATTAAAGGAATGACGACCAAATTTGATTTGGTACCACCTTGATCGCGTTGCGAAACGCTTAGTGTAGAAGAACATCATGTCTCAGAATCAGCCTCAGAATACTGCTGGTAATGGCGAACAAGCCAAAGCAGTACGATTAAATAAATATATCAGTGATACAGGCTATTGCTCACGCCGTGAGGCGGACAAGCTTATTGATCAAGGACGAGTGACCATCAACGGTGAACAACCTGAGATGGGTGTAAAAGTACAGCCTAATGATGAAGTCTTAGTTGACGACCGTCCGCTTCGTGCAAAAGAAAAGCCAATTTACATTGCACTGAACAAGCCGACAGGGATCACCTGTACGACTGAACGCCATATTAAAGACAACATTGTTGACTTCATTGGTCACCGTAAGCGTATTTTCCCGATTGGCCGTCTTGATAAACCGTCTGACGGTTTGATCTTTCTGACCAACGATGGCGATATCGTCAATAAAATCTTGCGCGCTGGCAACTCTCATGAAAAAGAGTACGTGGTGCGTGTTGATAAACCTATTACTCAAGTCTTCCTTGATAAGATGGCCTCTGGTGTTGAAATTCTTGATACCGTGACATTGCCATGTAAAGTCACCAAAGAAACGATGTATTCGTTCCGGATTACCCTGACACAAGGTCTGAACCGTCAGATCCGCCGCATGTGTGAAGCATTGGGTTACGATGTTTTCAAATTGCGCCGTGTACGCATCATGAACATCAGTATCGATGGTCTTCCAAACGGCAAATGGCGCTATCTAACCGATGCTGAAATTGCCGAAATTCACAGCTTAATTGCGGGTTCGAGCAAAACGGAAGAAGCATCTCGCGTTGATGGTGAAGGGCAATCGATTCAAAAAGCGACCGATGCGAAGCTTTATGATAGCCGCCAGCAAGAAAATAATAACGACAACCGAGACAGCGACGTTAAGTACAAAACCTATAAAGGTAAAGGTGACTTTAACCGTACGCGTCAAGCCGATGAGCGTGGCGGTCGCCGTCAGGATGAACGCCGAGCTCCTCGCCCTGGTCGCGGGAGTCAGCCGGGTCACCATCAGCCGGGCTTCAATAAGCCAAAACGTGATGAGGGTGATGCACCGAAGGGCCGAACGTCTGGCTCAACGGGTATTAAAAAGTGGAAATCGAAGAGAGACGCATAAAGCGACTTTTGTTTACGATTAGCCAAAAATGGGAGCCTTAGGCTCCCATTTTTATATCCGTACTTTATCGGTAACATGCATAGTAATTTGGCTTAACGGCTGAGTGCGAATATTCCTGCTTGCATTCCCGGCAATGAATTTGCACTATGTACTCATTGATGAAAACATCTTATGCCGAAGTACCACTAGGTGGGTCTTTGGTTGCGCGCTTCGCTTATCGGGCTGAATGCAGCGGCAGTAAATAGACAGAGGAAGTAATGGCTGGTAATACAATTGGACAACTATTTCGCGTAACGACCTTTGGTGAAAGCCATGGTTTGGCGCTCGGGTGCATTATTGATGGCTGTCCTCCGGGGCTTGCGTTGACAGAAGCTGATATGCAGCATGATTTAGACCGTCGTCGTCCTGGCACGTCTAAATATACAACCCAACGTCGTGAACCCGATGAAGTGAAAATCCTGTCAGGTGTTTTTGAAGGGCAAACAACGGGCACATCCATTGGCCTCCTTATCGAAAATACTGATCAGCGTTCGAAAGATTATTCAAATATCCAAGACTTATTCCGTCCAGGCCATGCTGATTATACCTATCACCAAAAATACGGCGTACGTGACTACCGTGGTGGTGGTCGTTCATCGGCTCGTGAAACGGCGATGCGGGTTGCTGCAGGAGCTGTCGCGAAGAAATACCTAAAGCAAGTACATGGTATTGAAGTACGTGCTTACCTATCACAAATGGGTGATGTAAAAATCGATAAAATCGATTGGGATCAAGTCGAACAGAACGCATTTTTCTGCCCAGATGCCGATAAAGTTGATGCATTTGATGAGCTTATTCGTAATCTGAAAAAAGAAGGCGACTCCATTGGTGCTAAAATAACGGTTGTAGCGAACAATGTACCCGTTGGTTTAGGCGAGCCTGTTTTCGATCGCCTCGATGCCGATGTCGCTCACTCACTGATGAGTATCAATGCAGTAAAAGGCGTTGAAATTGGCGATGGTTTTGATGTGGTTGAGCAACGCGGCAGTGAGCACCGTGATGCCATGACGCTTGATGGCTTTAAATCAAATCATGCGGGTGGCATTCTTGGTGGGATCTCATCAGGGCAAGATATTGTCGCACATATTGCACTGAAGCCAACATCGAGCATTTCTGTACCGGGTGAAACGATTACTCGTCAGGGTGAAAGTGCTGAAGTGATCACCAAAGGTCGTCATGATCCTTGTGTTGGTATTCGTGCAGTGCCAATTGCGGAAGCGATGTTGGCAATTACGTTAATGGATCATTTACTGCGTCATCGTGGCCAAAATGCCGACGTGGTAACTGAAACACCAAAAATCTAATCGGTCGTATTTTCTGATCGTCAGATATAGAAAGCGAGAGCTCTGGCTCTCGCTTTTTCGTTAGTTCCTTTCCGTTCAGGTAACCAACCGATAGTGGTAACGACATGATGTATTACATGGACATGTCGGCTGGTCTAAATTTCTTATCTGTCTCTAGGCTTTAGGTTCCAGTTTCTTTTCTACTTCATCGAGTTCATCAAAGCGAAAAATCGGTAAGCTCCAGCCAAACTGCACGGCAGCAACACGAATCGTAAAACCGACAACTAACGTACTAATTGTGGCAATCATTTCCGGTACGGCAAAGTGCATCATTACGTAGTACATCGCGCCAGCTAGAAAGGCGACAGAAGCATAGAGTTCTTTATGCAGTACCAAGGGTGAGCGGCGGCAAATTAAGTCACGTAGAAGACCACCAAAGACCCCAGTAACAACTGCTGCAACAATACAGATCAATGGTGAAAGACCCATATCCATCGCAACACGGCAACCAATAATACTGAATACGATTAAGCCTAGTGAATCGAGCAATACAAACACTTTGTGGAAGCGTACAACTTGTGGTGCCACAAGAGTTGTCAGTAACCCCGCCAAACAAGTGATCGCTAAATATTGCGGGTTAGCCACCCAACCTAGCGGGTAATGACCCAGTAAAATATCACGTACTGTTCCGCCGCCTATTGCCGTCGCACTTGCAACCAACATGACACCAAACCAGTCCATATGACGTTTACCTGCGGCCAGCGCTCCAGTCATCGCTTCAGCAGTGATGCCGATAATATAAAGTGTTGTTAATAGCATTATCTCGCCACATGAATAAAAGTAAATATCAACTTGGAGTGATTCTATTCGTGATATAAATCAACGTCTAATGAAATATTTACAGCCATACATTATCTGTATTCATGTATGAGGGTATTTTGCATGTGATATACATAACAAAAAAGAGCGCCTGGGCGCTCTTTTAATAAGTTGCTACGTTACTGAATGCTTAGAAGCGGTAGTTAGCCTGAATACCCGCTAGCCATACGTTGCCGGTGGTTTCACCTTCAAATGTACCTAGGCCATTTTCAGACTCGCTCATAGAAGCATCTTTAGCGAAGATATAGGTAAAGCCAGCATCAAAGCTTAGATTCTGTGACCATTGATAGCCTGCACCCACGCTTAGCCATAGACGATCCGTTTCTGGAATCGTCTGGGTACGGTGTTCGTCATTTACCGCTGAGGTGTCGTAAGCGACACCAGTGCGTAGTGCCAGCTTATTGGTGTATTGGTAAGTAGCACCAAGTGCAATACGGTAGTTGTCTTCCCAGTTCTCTTCTTTGATGAGGTCAGGTGTCGACCCCAAAGAAGGAATATTGGCTTCTAGTTTGTCGAAGCTGCTCCAATCGGTCCAGTTGAAGCTAGCATGCATGGAAAACTTATCAGAGAGCTGGTGGAAGCTAGCAATTTCTGCTGTCGCGGGCAGTGTTAGGTCCATGCTACCAGCATGTTCTCCACCATATAGTAAGCCCGAGGCGCTACCTTTCAGTGTTAGATCAACGGCAGAGCGGTAGTTCACACCAATGCGATGGTTATCATTGAGCTGCCAAGCGGCCCCTAACTGCCAACCCCACGCGGTATCATCACCTTCCATATATTTAAGATCTGGCCCACCCATAGGTAGCGCAGCACCGAAATGGCCTTCACCCATTACATAACGAACACCACCACCAATACTGAATTGGTCATTAATTTTGTAAGCAATATTCGGGTTAATTTCTACTGACATTACTTTGGCTTGGTTACCAAAGCCTGTGGCTAAGTAGTCACCGGCTAACTCTGTTTCCATACCGTAGTTAGTTGCTAACGCTAGACCTACTGCCCATTGTTCGTTAATGCGATGAGATAAGTAGAAGTTTGGGATAACGGCAGAATTAGCAATATCGTTAGCTGTCGTTGGTATCTCATTTTGACCGTTATTGATCGTACCATTCACATCGATGTTCGGATCAACATAGATAGCACCCATAGAGATCTGTGTACCGTCAAGGTAAGTCATCATGGCTGGGTTACGGAACTGAGTACTGGCATTGTCGGCCATTGCGGCTTCACCGGCAAATGCACGACCTAAACCTGTCGCTGAATATTCGGCAAGCTGGAAGCCTGCTGCCATGGTACTGGCACTCATGCCAAGTGTTAACGCTGCTGCTAAAGATAAAGTAATTTTATTATGTTTCATCAGTCTACTATGTTCGCTGAAATTCAATAGCGCGAATCATACGCTTTAGAGTAAATGCTTTAACTTAATAATAATGACTAGAGCCCGTTTGAAGTAAATAACTAATAACCCACCATTTAATGGTTTAAAGTCTGGTATTTATTATTCGTTACATTCTGGTCAGATGAGTTTTCAGCGTACATATGTATCGTTATCGATGGGTTTCAGCGACGAGGTGTTAGCTGAAATTGAGAGAGCTATTATTGAGAGGGGAGTGAAAGCATTAAAAATAAAACGGCGCTAAGAAACAAAAAGGGAGCCAAAGGCTCCCTTCTATATATCTAACTTATGCTATTCGCTGAATTAGAATGAACGGCTGTACTGTACGCCGTATAGCCATGCGTTAGCACGAGTTGTTGCTGTAACACTTGATAAGTACTCAGGACCGTTTAGTGGGTTACCTGGAGTATAGTTAGGGTTTGCTGTTGACTCGCTTGCTGTGACATCTTTACCGACAAGGTAAGTCACACCAAAGTCAATAGTAGATTTGCTGTCTAGGTGATAAGTGAAGCCACCTGAGAACCACTGACGATCAGAGTCTGGCACAGAGATAGAAGTTTTCTCATCTTGTGCACTGGTGTCGTACATGTAACCGGCACGTAGGGTCCAGTCGTTGTTCAGGTAGTAAGTACCACCGATTGCATAGTGCCAGCCATCTTGCCACTCGTAAGTATTAAGAGTGTCTCCACCAGTAGTATCTAGTTGATCAAATGCGCTCCAACCAATCCACTGTACACTATAGTGAACTGCAAATTGCTGGTTCAAACGGTGGTAGCCAGAGAATTCAGCCATGTCAGGCAGAGGCATTTTAAGTTTATCACCGCTGATATTTTGGTTACCTGTGCCTGAAGTTGCGAAGAACATATCGCCATCAACTTCAATCTCAGGGCTGTAGCGGTAAGATAGGCCGAAACGATTGTTTTCGTTTAGCTCATAAACGGTACCAAGGTTGAAACCGTAGCCGATGCCATCAGCGTCAACGTCAAGTAGAGTTCCACCTAAACTTTCATTTGAACGCTGAAGCTCGCCAGAACCGTAGATGATGTCTAAACCAGCACCAACACTCCACTGCTCATTAATACGGTAAGCGGCGCTTAGTGCAAAGTTAACACTTTTAACATCAGTCAGGCCGCCATATTCATTTGCAGGGTAGTCACTGCTGAACTCAGTTTTGGTACCAAAGTTAGAATAAATACCAGCACCAACTGTCCACTTATCATTAATTGGGTGGATGTAGTAAATGTTTGGTACATAAGATGTATCACCAACAGATTGGTCATCAAGGCTACTTGGTTGAAAGCCTGTTGATGGACCAGCATAGGTGGCATCTTTAACATCAATATCCGTATTAATCGCATTCAGACCCAGCGATAGCTCTGGTGAGCTAAACAAAGCCATTGCTGCTGCGTTACGTGACATTACCGATGCGTTATCAGCGATAACGGCGTCACCAGCAAATGCACGACCTAGGCCCGTAGCGGATTGGGCGTTTAGTTGAAAACCTGCAGCTACTGCTTGCTGCGATGCCATGGTGACTGCAAAGGCAATCACTGATTTTGTAAACAGACGCTTCTTGTTCATATTTATAGTTATTCCTAATTATTTTTACTGCTTTATATCTGCTATTCCTGCAGATCGGGCGAGATTGTATGGTGCGATGCTCTTATGACAAATCAGACCAGTGGCTAAACAGTGCTTGTTGCTGCTTAGTTAACAATCGCAAAGGCAGTGTATATAAAATGAACTTGAAATTGAGGGGGTTATGTCTAAATATGCAACAGAGGTAACATTTTATTTTTTGGTATTCTCTTGTGGAATGTAAAACCCCGAAGCATGTAACATAGTTATGCTTTTGGGGTTTTTTTGATGTTTTTATGGGCAGGTTGGTTAAATTTCCCAGTTTAGATCGGCTTCCAGTGTTTTGGCGATAGGCGCCACATCTTGCCCTTTTTCTCCGACAACCACGAGGCTAGCATTTCTGATTGGCATGACAACGCCTTGCATGTTGTTATCACTAAATGGTGTCATTTGTGGTGAGCCTTCAGGCACAACAAAAACAGTTACTTTTCCTTGCTCTGTATCCATGACCATATGGAGGGCATTTTTATCACCAAATCCGCAGTGATTAACATAGTAAATATGGCCGGGCAAATCACTAAACTGAGGGCCGAAAGGGGTTAACTTAGCATTGACTTGCTGGAGTGATACCGATTCATTAATGCCATCAATAAAAGGCGCTTCATTATGCACATGCTCTAGTGCTAACTGTGCAATGTCGGCTTGATAGCCGGTCGAGTCTGTAATGTTGTTAAATTGGCCAGTAAATACCCCAAAAGCAAAGGCGACGGACGCTGCAAGTGCTAGGTGAAGTTTGGCTTTTTTAGGTTTTTTGGTTTTTTGGCCGGATTGATGAAATAAGATCCGATCAGCAAGATCATCAGGCACATCAACCTTCAGTGCTTTTTCAAGTTTGCTATCAAGTTGCAGTAGCTCATCTGACAGTTTTCGGTTCGCGGCTGATACATTGCGTGCTGCGTTCATATCTTGGCTGTTGTCATTTGGATCGGCCAAAAGACGGCGACGAAATTCTAAATCATCCATTGTGGTGCCCCCTCCGCTCGGACTGTTTTTCTATTTGCTCTTTTAACTGGTTTCTGGCGCGGAATAAGCGTGTCATTACCGTATTACGATTCAGGTTTAAAATTTCAGCAATCTCATCACCGTTAAACCCTGCCATAACTTGTAGCACCAATGGCTCTCGATATTCAGGGGCGAGTAGCATAATTTGCTTGTGCAGCATCTGCTGTTCTGCATCCTTATCGGTATCTTGGTGCTGCGTATCTGCAATCGCGTAATCATCGATATCAACTAAATCGAGTTGCTTACGCTCAAAGCGTCGCGCATTTTCCCTGCGTAAAATAGTAATAAGCCATGATTTGGCCGCTTTGTCATCTTGAAGGCTATCAAGTGAACGCCATGCACGTAAACAGGTTTCCTGCACCAGATCTTCCGCGATATGCGGATCATGACACAACCAGTAAGCGTAGCGATAGAGATCCCGATGCCAAGCCCGAACAAGGGCTTCATATCGTCTTTGCTTATTCATATCTACAGAGACCGAGGACTCTGGGGTTTTCTTACGAAAAAATTGCTTAATCATAAAATTGCCTATCAACTGAGTGAACATTGGCTTTTTTTGGGCTGTTTTATGCAATGTTCTAATGATTCATCCAATAATCAGCACTAAAATTGATCTGGTTCAAATTGTCGCTTGGTGAGAACGCTATAGTAACCCCTGTCATCTGATACTAAGTGTTGGTTGAGGTTCCGAGGATTAGGAACGTTAATTAAGGCTTAATATCTGTTGAGCAAGATGACAACTTCCTTTTGAAGGCTGACTTTACTTTCTCCTATCAGGCTTGCCTGATTTGCAATTGGCTTTATGTTAATTGATTTATACTACTACATGGATTAACTTCCGTGTCGACTCAGACCACGCCTTTAGGTGTGGTTTTTTTTTATCTTAGCATTCTTACCCGCACATATTCTTTCCTGATCAAAATTCAGATTAATCATCTATCTGCGTTAAGCATGATTAATTCACCCAGAGTGAAGGGCTTATTGCATCAAATTATATTCTAGATACGTATCTTCCTCTCATATTTTAAACAATTGTTTGATATTGATAACAAGTGCATTACAATTGGTTGTGGTCTGACCTCTAATGCACTGTTGGGAATGTTGCCAATTGGCTCCCGTTACCCACGTGCCCGACAAACAATAATTAAGGAGTAGCGATGTCACGTCTCCAGAATCTCACCACCCGTCAAGGTGAGCGCATCGCCGTTGTAAGTGGATTACGTACCCCGTTTACTCGCCAGGCAACCGCTTTTGATGGTGTGCCGGCATTGGACATGGGGAAAATGGTTGTTAACCAGATGCTGCAGCAGGTTGATATCGATCCGGCATTGATTGATCAAGTGGTGTTTGGCCAAGTGGTTCAAATGCCAGAAGCCCCAAATATTGCACGTGAAATCGTCTTAGGCACGGGTATGGATGTAGGCACTGATGCCTATAGTGTGACTCGCGCCTGTGCGACCAGTTTTCAAGCCGCCGCCAATGTGGCAGAGAGTATTATCTCTGGTACTGTTGATATTGGTATTGCTGGTGGTGCCGACTCATCTTCTGTTCTGCCTATTGGTGTATCAAAGCATTTCGCCGCAACCTTACTGGCGCTAAGTAAAGCCAGAACCATGAGCAAGCGTTTAAAACTGCTTAGCAAGTTGAGTGTGAAAGATCTAATGCCCGTACCGCCTGCAGTTGCTGAATACTCAACGGGTATCAGCATGGGACAAACGGCCGAGCAGATGGCAAAGACGCATGGTATTACGCGTGCAGAGCAAGATGCGCTGGCGCACCGTTCACATACCCTTGCCGCCCAAGCATGGCGTGATGGTTTGATCCAAGGTGAAGTGATCACCGCATTTCCTGAACCTTACCGCCAGTGGATTGATAAAGATAACAATATTCGTGAAGATTCTAGCCTTGAATCTTATGCCAAGCTACGGCCTGCTTTTGACCGTAAATTTGGTTCGGTGACAGCCGCAAATGCGACACCATTAACTGATGGTGCAGCCGCTGTGATGCTTATGCGAGAAGGGCGAGCAAAAGAGCTTGGTTTGAAACCGTTGGGTTATATCCGCTCTTACGCATTTTCAGCCATTGGTGTTGAGGCGGATATGTTAATGGGACCTTCTTATGCGACGCCAATGGCGTTAGATCGCGCTGGCCTTAAGTTATCAGATTTAACCTTGATTGATATGCATGAAGCCTTCGCAGCACAGACCTTAGCCAACGTGAAAATGTTTGGCTCTAAGCAATTTGCGCAAGACAAATTGGGGCGTAGTGAAGCCATTGGTGAAATCGATATGGATAAATTCAATGTGCTTGGTGGTTCCCTTGCTTATGGGCACCCATTTGCTGCAACAGGGGCAAGAATGATCACCCAAACGTTGAGAGAACTTCAGCGTCGTGGTGGTGGTTTTGCATTGAATACGGCCTGTGCCGCTGGTGGACTGGGCGCTGCAATGATTTTGGAGGCTGAATAATGACTCAACAACAATCCGCATTCTCGCTATCTTACGCCGATAATGGCATTGCTTGGCTCAAAATTGATGTGCCAGATGAAAAAATGAATACGTTACAGGCTGCGTTTGGTGAGCAGGTTTCAATTGTGCTGGATGAATTGAAAGCCAAGTCTGATGTAAAAGGCATGGTGGTGTATTCAGGAAAGCCAGATAATTTTATTGCCGGTGCCGATATTCGCATGCTGGCAGCCTGTAATACCGCAGAAGAAGCGTGTGAGTTAGCAACGCAAGGCCAGCAGTTATTCGCTGAATTAGAAAACTTACCGTTTCATGTAGTTGCCGCGATCCACGGCCCTTGTTTAGGCGGGGGCATGGAATTAGCACTGGCTTGTCATAGTCGAGTGTGCTCTGACGACGACAAAACCCGTCTGGGGTTACCAGAAGTACAACTTGGTTTGCTACCTGGCTCTGGTGGTACGCAGCGCCTGCCTCGCTTGATTGGTGTAGCGAATGCGCTAGATCTTATTTTGACAGGCAAGCAACTACGTGCCAAGAAAGCAAAAAAAATGGGCGTGGTTGATGAATCTGTCCCGTTGAGCATTCTGTTGGATGTTGCTGAGAAGCAAGCACTGAAATCCAAACCGAAGCGTCAACTTTCTTTGCAAGACAGGGCGATGGGGGGCAATGCGTTAGGGCGTTCGCTGGTATTTGATCAAGCGGCGAAGAAAACCCGTGATAAAACCCGCGGTAATTACCCTGCGACGGAAGCTATTTTGGATGTGATCAAATATGGCTTGCAAGAAGGTATAACCAAAGGCTTGGCACGTGAAGCCAAGTTATTTGGTGACTTAGTGATGTCATCAGAGTCAGCAGCACTACGGAGTATCTTCTTTGCGACCACTGCAATGAAAAAAGAAACTGGTGCAGATACACAACCTAGAAAAATCGCACAGGTTGGCGTATTAGGGGGGGGCTTGATGGGCGGTGGTATTAGCCATGTCACTGCAACGAAGGGCTATGCAGTTCGAATTAAAGACATTGCGAACGATGGTATTTTGAATGCCATGGCATACAACTACAAATTACTCGATAAGAAGCGCAAACGTCGCATCATTAGTAAGGCTGAGCTGCAAAAGCAGATGATGTCGATTGTCGGTGGAACGGATTATACCGGCTTTGATCGTCTCGATGTGGTTGTTGAAGCCGTATTTGAAGATCTTAAGCTAAAACATCAAATGGTGAAAGAGGTTGAAGATAATGCGAAATCAGACACTATCTTTGCTACCAATACGTCATCGTTACCGATTCACCAAATAGCAGAAAATGCGCAGCGGCCAGAGAATGTCGTGGGGCTGCATTACTTTAGTCCAGTCGAAAAAATGCCTCTTGTTGAAGTGATCCCGCACAAAGGCACATCTGAAGAAACCGTCGCCACAGTAGTTGCTCTGGCTAAAAAGCAGGGTAAGACCCCGATAGTGGTGGGTGATAGTGCGGGCTTCTATGTCAATCGTATCCTCGCGCCTTATATGAATGAAGCGGCGAATGTACTGTTAAGCGGTGAGCCAATCGAGCACCTAGATAATGCATTGCTTGATTTTGGCTTCCCTGTTGGCCCAATTACCTTATTGGATGAAGTGGGTGTCGATATTGGCGCGAAGATCATGCCAATTCTGGTGGCTGAACTGGGTGACCGTTTCCAAGGACCAGATGTATTCGAGACGCTACTCAATGATGGCCGTAAAGGGCGTAAAAGCGGTAAAGGTTTCTATCGATACGACAGCAAAAAGAAAGCAGTCGACAAGAGTGTTTATAAGCTGCTTAACCTTAAGCCTGAGCGAAAAGAAGAAGCCTCGGCTTTGGCAATACGCTGTAGCTTGATGATGCTCAATGAGGCAGCGCGCTGTTTAGATGAAGGCGTAGTACGCTCGGCTCGGGATGGTGATATTGGGGCTATCTTTGGTATTGGTTTCCCGCCGTTCTTAGGGGGACCATTCCGTTATATGGATCAGCTGGGTATCGAACAGGTTGTTGAGTTATTGAATGACCATGCAAATAAATACGGTGAACGTTTTAAACCGTGCGATAAGTTAGTGGCGATGGCGAATGAAGGGGAAAGTTTCTATTCATAAGCCATGAGCTTAGCTAAGCGATAAGTACTAAAGAGGCCTGCATTGCAGGCCTTTTTTAGTTAACTTGGCGCGGATAAAGGTCGACTAATCGCAGGCGGAAAAAAGGTTCGATAAAGCGCTGACGCATAAAGTGATAGGCCAGCATAGCAATACTCAATGCCACGAAAATATTCAATTTTAGGATGAAAGCGAGTGGCGCTGTGACTGCGACAATAAACATCAGTGCATAAAGTAAGATATCTTGCTCATGATGAGAGAGCGCGCTGTGGCAGTGCGTACATACAAAAAACTCTTCGTAGTCTTTTACCGCAGGTGCAGTAACGGACAATTGGCAATGGGGGCAGATATGGCTCATGTATTAACCTCTTCATGAAAGTCAAAAGTAGGCATCCTGCCGTATTCATTTTCAGACCCTGACAGACATTTGTGACTGTCGTATTGATACTTAGTTCAATAAAACGACCTCGTTGGGAGGTGTCTTAAATTGAATAATTACCGATAGTCGAGCGATTAGCCACTGAATAGTTTTGAGAATATGTCAGTAATTATGTACGTGTATAAAATAGACATAATAAAAAAATAAAAAAAGCTGAAAGGAAAATCGTAAGGTATTGATACTAGAAGCCCTCCAGTGTTTGGAGGGCTGCGTGGCTATTTTATATGGCGAAAAGCTTAATGTGCATCTTTTTGAAAATCATCTATCGGGCCAATGGGCGTTCCAATGGTGAGTGGCGGTAATTTGTCATGCACTTGCCCGTGGTAGTGCATAACGACGCGGTTTGCGGTGCGAGGTTTGATGATATTCACTATGAACTTAATCATGTCTGCACGGCTGAGTGATGACAGCGCTTCAATGACTTTCTGGCGCTGGTTAAACTCAGAATCTTTATTGCCGATACTTACCCAAAAGCGTTGCGCTCTTGCTCGTAGGTTAGTATCTGGCTCGGAGATTTGGGCGATTAAACCTTGTTTACTGGCTTGCCACTGCGCTTCACTGAGTTCGAGTAAGACTAATGCAAAGGCATTGGTGAATTCATCAATGGCTTCGAGTAATTGCGTCGGACCTGCAACTGGCGATTGAATATAAAGGATCAGCCCAGGGTGACGGTTAAGCGGCAGGTTTGCTGTACCCACCATGTAACCCAGTTGTTGACGAGTACGTAGCTCATGGAAAAATGTGGTCGACATTAGGTGATTGGCTAAGGTGTAAATGGCAATTTTATGTGGTGTTGTCTCACGTGACTGGTAGTACATTAAAATCGCTGAATCGGCATGTTCGCAGTGGATTTCATGGCTTAATGTGCCAGATTGATTGAGCCGAACAAGCGGGCGTTGAGCTTCACCATATAGTTGGTCGGTCACGCGGAAAGCATCTTTGAGCGTTTCAGCAATCGCCAATGCGTCGGCTTCATGCCAATTACCATAAATGAACGTATCAATGTGCAGCTCAGCAAACATGGCTTCAACAAAGTCAGGCAGTTCATCAAGCTCAATGGATTCGAGTGCTTCAATTAATATCGGGTACGGGGGATTATTGGGTTGCAATACTCCCGTTAATTGATTGAAAAGCTGTGATATAGGCTTATCTTGCGCGGCATTGCGCCAACTACGCAGCATTTGCGCTTTAATATTATGAAAGCGCTCGGGGGCAAAATCACGGTTGGCAAAGCACTCCAATAATAGCTTTAACAGCAAGGGTTGTTTTTCACTAAAGCCTGAAAGTTGAAGTGTCACGCCCCCTTGGTGTGCATACAGGTTATATGACATACCTGCAATTTCTGCGGGGTAAGCGACTTCGTTAGTCGCTTCTAAGAGCATCTCAACACATAGCCGTGTTTTTACAATATTTCGCGCAGAGCTTACGGCATGTGGGCTGTCGATGGCGATATACATGATCCCTTTTGGCACCCTGAATTCATGCTCTTGTTTGAACCATAAACGGAAGCCGGGTAAATCTTGAATTAATTGCGGCGGTAGCTCTGCCCCTGCGTTTAATGGAAGAGGGTCAAGCTGCTCACATAAATAAGGGTTAGGTTCTGGTAATGTCAGCTCGGGATGAATAGCCGGGTTGTTCCAGCGAACCAGTTGTTGCAGGGTAAACGAAGTAACACGGTAAGGCGTGTGATACCACTGGGCAATTTGATCGTATTCTTGCTCTTGAGCAACTAAAACAAGCCGCATATTCTCTGGAGACAGCTTGGCTAAAAGCTGTTTAATCAAGGACTCATCATAGCCAGCCATCATGTAGTCGCCGTAGATAATATCTTCTGGCGTATAATGCAGCAGGTTCATCACGAGGTAACTCGCGGTATCGAGTGGGCGACTTTTTTCTTGATAGCGGAAAGCCATTTCCAATACTGAACGCTTCTCTTTATAACGCCATTCGTTCAGGCCTTGTTGCTTGATTAAAGCAATGTACTGAAAGACGATTTCAACAATGTTATCGACGTGCTTAAGCCCTTTGGGTGTCAGGCTTAGCCCAATAGTAAATTCACGGAAGTTGCTGCCATTTACACCGCCACCTGCTGTTAAGGTATTAATATACCCTTCCTTTTTCAGTAGCGACATTAGGCTGCCGCTACCTTCATTACCCAATAAGTGGGCGATATAAGAAAGGGGTTTCTCTCGATAATATTGGTCGACGGAGGGAAGGGTAAACGACAGTGTTAGTTTGCGAACTTCTTTGATTGGCTCGATGGTAATAAATTTGGCTTTTTCATTATCAGTAACCAAAGACACGGGGATATTGGGCTGAGCTTGACCGGTATTGGGAATGTCTTGGAAAAATGTAACAGCGTAAGCTTCAAGTTCTTCCAATGATTGAGGGCCAAGCAATACGAGCCCCATAAGGTTGGCAGAATAATGAGTTTGGTAGAACTCAATGAGTTCATCACGAACCGATTTATCTTGGCGATCTTCAAGGGTGGTGAGATCACCGACTGAAAACTTCGCAAAAGGGTGTTCAGGGTTAACCGTTTCTTTGTGTACTTGGTAAAGACGGCGAACATCATCTTTGATCTTGAGTTTATATTCAGAATCAACCGCATTTCGCTCTTTGTCTATCGCTTCTTCATTAAAGAGTGGCGCCGTGAAAAATTGACCAAAGCGGTCTAAACCTTCACTAAAAGCATGTGGGCTAACGTCAAAAAAGTAGGTGGTATTTTCCGTCCCGGTCCACGCATTATTGCTGCCGCCACTTTGGTTAATAAAGGTTTGAAATTCACCTACCCGTGGATACTTTTCCGTGCCTAAGAACAGCATATGCTCAAGAAAGTGCGCCATACCTTGGCGATCGAGGGGATCGTTAAAGTGGCCGACATTTACCGTCAATGCAGCAGCAGAGCGAGGTGCATCAGCATCATGTACCAGCAGTACTTTTAGCTCATTAGGGAGAGTCAGGTAACGGTACTGCTTTAGGTCATTAGGACTTGTATGCACGGGAAGCGCCTATTTTCAAAAGGAATTAGACTAATTATGACGCTCATTACAAAGGGTGGCAAATAATAAGCTTTCTCGTTATAGCAAGAAAAAGTGAGATCCTACCGGGGTCACGGAAAAGTGATTGAGTTGGTTGAATGGCTGTCTTCGTTGAAGGTTACTTGCTAGCATGGCTTTTGATCTC
Source organism: Photobacterium minamisatsumaniensis (assembly GCF_050336695.1). Taxonomy (NCBI): domain Bacteria; kingdom Pseudomonadati; phylum Pseudomonadota; class Gammaproteobacteria; order Vibrionales; family Vibrionaceae; genus Photobacterium; species Photobacterium minamisatsumaniensis. The sequence continues at coordinate 25,886 of NZ_JAKJSI010000027.1, forward strand.
GCTGTATTTAAGCAAGGAACGCCCGTGCAGCAAGAATAATAACGTTAGATTTGATCATTTCATCAGTGCTGATAGTAAAAATAAAAAGCGCACGAGTGAATCTTCGACGGCAGTAATTGGAAGAATTATGCGAATTTATATCATGCGTCACGGTGAAGCCCATAACTTTGCGCCAAGTGATGCAGAGCGACCATTAACCCCTCGGGGAGAAGCGCTTTCATCTCAAATGGCGTTGCAACTCTCACCGCAGCTCAATGGTGAGTTAGATACCGTATGGGTTAGCCCATATTTACGCGCCCAACAAACATGGCAGTCAATGGTTGAGCATTTACCAGAGCCAAAACGTTTGGTGACGATGGAAGATATAACGCCGTACGGGGATGCTGAAGATGTTGCAGCCTACATTAAAGCGGTTGTTAACCTTGAACGGCCAGATACATTGCTGGTGGTGTCACATTTACCGTTAGTCGGGTATTTAACCGCTGAACTTGTCGCCGGTTTGCAGCCACCGATGTTTATTACCTCATCTATTGCAGCGATTGAATATAACCCTGATAGTGAGGCTAGCGAGCTGTTGTGGCAGGCAACGCCGGAAGGCTAATACACATTACACCCTGAAATGTACGAGTAGTGATAAAAAACACTCAGGTTTTCAGGCGGCTGGTCGATACCTTAGTAGGTATTGTTGTTAACGACTATTCAAAAGATATTACGATGAAAGGCAAATTGTTACTGCTGATGGGAGCCGCTTTGTTGGCTGGGTGTGTGCAGGCACCAATGGCACCAAGTATTAATGCAAACGGTGCAATAAAATGGGCCAATGGTATCAGTGAAGAAATGCATATTTCGGCCTCTGGCGGTACGTTGACTTTTGCAGCGCCGCAAAATGTGCTGAGTACGGGCGGCGGTATTACCATATTTTCTCGTATCGACAGCGCTCGAAATGGCAATTGTGAACACTATTACAGTGAGCAGGCAATGAAAACGCGTATGCAAATTTGTGATAGTGGGGAAGTTACCCTGATTGTCGAAGGTCGGGTGATTAACGTCGGTGCATTAGCTCGCTACGTTTACTGATTATTTAATTTAAAGCCAGCATACATATAAGAAGGGCAGGAATGAAAATTCCTGCCCTTTGTGTTTTGGATCACTGATGGTGTTTTGGCGTACGTGTGGTGTTTTTTGAGACTAGCGCTCAGGGATCTCAATCAATACCAGTAATGCACCATTACCCCCGAACTCGAGCGGTGCTTGGTGAAAGGCCATGACATCGGGGTGTTGGGCTAACCACATCGGGGCTTTTTGCTTGAGAATATGTTTACCAATACCATGCATAACACAGCAGCATGAAACGTTCTCTTTGATACAAGCCGCAATCATGGCTGCAAGCTCCCGCTTTGCTTCCTTCTGTGTCATACCGTGCATATCAAGGTACATATCTGGCACATAAACACCACGACGCAGTTTTTTCACTTCATACTTAGAGACGCCCGTACGCGCATACTGTGTAGGCCCGTTTTCATTTAGGTGCGGCTCGAATTCATCCGAGAAGTAAAATTCATGATTTAGCGCTTCTTTTGCTGAGACTTTAGGCTTATCAGCCTTTGGGCTCTGTCGGCGCGGCGTGATTATGGTATCATTCGAAATCTTTTTTACGCCCTTAACCGCATCCTGAAAGAGTGCTAGTTCATCTTTCAGGTTAAGTTCTTTTTTACTCATAGTGAAATTCCAACAACTCTATAGCGGTATTGTAGCGCCATCCGGAGGCTATTTTGGATAAGATTTTTGTCGACGAAGCTGTTAACGAACTTCATACATTACAGGACATGCTACGTTGGACGGTCAGCCGTTTCAATGCTGCTGGACTATTTTATGGCCACGGCACAGATAATGCGTGGGATGAAGCTGTTCAGCTTGTACTACCAACTCTGTATTTGCCACTGGATATTCCGTCAGAAGTTCGCTTCTCGCGCCTGACCAGCAGTGAGCGTTTACGCATTGTTGAGCGAGTGATCCGTCGCATCAATGAGCGTACACCAGTTTCATACCTAACCAACAAAGCATGGTTCTGTGGTTTGGAATTCTTTGTTGATGAGCGTGTGCTTGTGCCTCGTTCTCCAATTGGTGAGCTGATTGAAAATAGCTTTGAACCGTTCTTTGCTGAGCGTCCAACGCGTATTATGGACTTGTGTACGGGCTCTGGTTGTATTGGTATTGCTTGTGCAAATGCTTTCCCAGAAGCTGAAGTCGATATTGTTGATATCTCAGTTGATGCATTGGCTGTTGCCGAGCAAAACATTCAAGATCACGGCTTAGAGCAGCAGGTGATCCCACTGCGTTCAGACTTGCTACGTGATGTGCCAAAAGACCAATACGATCTGATCGTGACAAACCCACCGTATGTTGACCAAGAAGACATGGACAGCCTACCAGATGAGTTCCGCCATGAGCCGGAGCTTGGTCTTGCTGCAGGTACTGATGGCCTGAAGCTAGTTCGTCGTATCCTTGCCAATGCACCGGATTACCTGAAAGAAAACGGTATCTTAATTTGTGAGGTTGGCAACTCGATGATTCATATGGAAGAGCAATATCCACATATTCCTTTCACTTGGATTGAGTTCGACAACGGTGGCCACGGCGTGTTTATGATGACCCGTGAGCAACTTGTTGAGTGCCAAGATGAGTTTGCGTTATACCGCGACTAATCTGATACGCTGAATAATAAAAAACCGAAGCCTAGGCTTCGGTTTTTTTGTTTTTGTGCTTAAAAACGGCGCCCGACTGAAAAGGTTAGCTGGTTCCAGTTAAGAAAACCGTATTCGGCGAAGATCATCCATTCATTGTTATCGCCAAAGTCATAAACGGCAGTCACAGCCATGTTGTTGCTTTCTTTACTCTTTAAATCAACATCAAAGTCGATGGTATCTGCAAGGTTATCTAGTTCCGTTCCTGCTAAATCAATGGTACCACTGACGTTTTGTTGGATCATCTGATAGGTATAGCCCCCCATTAGGGTCAGTTTCCCATGGGGCAAATCATAGCGCTGGCCAACTCGTAAGGCGCCAATGTAGGTTTTGATGGTGCTATCAGTAGTTGTTGTCCATGAGTTGGTCATTGCCCCGACAGCGGTTACGATGATTGGGCGCATGCCGTTGATAGGGGTAAATTGGGTCGCGAGTACTGTGCCTAATCCAAGGTTATAGGCTTCATACTCCAGGTTAAGCGGTAAAGTTGCATTGATCCCGTTGGTCTGGCGGCCATTGATAGTAACATTGGATAAATCTGCCAGAATGTTTTTCGAGCCTCGGGTATAACCCGCAAGGCCATAGACATTCATAAAGGGAAAAATCCATGCATCAAGGCGGAGCTGGATACTCTCATCTTTACCGGTAATGCTGACATTTTCTGCAGGAATACTCATAGCACATTCGCCGCTACCTGGTTGAGGTTTACTTGGCTTGGATGGAATTCGTGACGATGAACTACTGCCGCCAAACCCGCATAGGCGACCTAGCGTGCCGCCTTTGGCTAAGATCCCGAAGTCATTTTCAGCAATATACTCGACTTCCTGAGTATTCATATAGATCCCGAACCCGACCGGTATCGGTAGATCGTACCCTAATGCTCTGGCCTGCTCACCAAAGACAGGTAAGCCGCTCCAGTGAAGGTTATCTATTTCTTGCTGCGCTTGCTCTTGTGCTGGTGTGTAGCCATTGGCTGTAGCGTCGTGAATCGAAAGCGAACTTGCCAGTAAACTCAGGGTTAAAATGGACGATTGGTGTTTCAAGATCATGCCTCTGATCAAAATGCTTCGGTGAAATTAAAGTAAAACGCGGCGCCATGTTCGCTAAAGCCCAAATCGAGCCGGACATTCATTCGCGGCTGAACTTCGTAGCGATAGCCGATGCCATAGCTAAATAAGCTGTCTTGACCAAGGGCTGAAGCCTCTTCAGCAATAGAACCAATACCACTCCAAAGTGTCATGCCGTGCTTGGATAACTCGCCGTTAGAGCGGCGGAAGGTATGTCGGTATTCGGTGGTAAATTCAGCAACAGCGTTATCTCGGTATTGGCCTTTGTAGTACCCCCGCAATGATGTAGGGCCGCCAAGGGTTGGTATGGCGTAATAGGGCGTATCCCCAAAGCTATGCTGAAAGTTAGCGAGCGTCGCGACAACTTGTCCTGGACTTAGGCTGTAGTAATAGCGATGCTCAAGATTGAGTAATTGAAAGTCGGCTTGGCTGCCAAAGGCGCTATTGAAGATTAAGTATTGGGCTTTGGCGTATTGCCCCTGCCAAGCATTGACAGCGACATCACGAGAGTCATAGGCGAGGCTGCCACCAAGCCCGAGTGTAAATGGCTTATCTTCAAATTCGTTGTAGTTAGTGTCATCTTGCGCAGCGGCAGGTGCTTCATCACCTTGAGGGGAGTAGTATTCGATGGCGATTGCTGGCCCGACAAACCAATCTCCTTGTAGCCGGAAATTCAGGTTTGCGCGGTAATTGTTACTTAATACGGTTTGTTTGGTGTCATCACCGAGGTCAAAACGTTGTGCCTGCTCATAACCAATCCCCCAGTAATGCTTGCTTTGTACGCCAGCATTCCATTCGCCAATAAACTGGATATCATTGTTATTCCAAAAAATATTGTGTTTAGCACGAAGCCCGTAGCCGACATCGTTATCAACATAGTTGCCAACTAAAAACATGGATACGCTTGAGCGCTGCAGTCCATGCAGCTGTCGATCGGTTTTAAAGGAATAGAGTCCACCGACTGCGACTAATATCCCTTGTTCTGGTGTGTATGCAGGGCCGCCGAGAAAAGTGAATTTGGGCAATCCATTTATCTCAAGGTAATCTTTTTCTGCATATTCCAGATCATCAATAAGCTTATTGGTTGCTTGGCTGTTAGGCTGGCGCTTTAGCTGGTCGATAGCATGCTGGTATCGCTCAAGCCCCACTTCTGCCTCTGTCTGGTCGACATAAAAAGGGATTTCGGCCCGGTCGGTTGGTGGCAAACTCGTCGTTTGTTGTGATTCATCTGCCATTATATAAAATGACATACCATATAATGGCAGTATTAAATATCGATAAGCTGTCATCGTTATAGCTACTTAGTCGTACTTTATAGTGAGAGTTGGCTGCAGCAACAGTTCATGGGCAGCAAGGTATTCGTCGTGATTTGGTGAAAAGCGAACTTATAAGATGGCATATTGTAAATTAGGAAAGGTAAAAAAAGGGTGAAAATGGTTCACCCTTAGATTTGTGCATTGACCCCAAATAGCGCTTTTAAGTTAAGCGCGGCCTGCATTTTGCTTGGTTTTCAATTCCGCCATAATGGCATCTTTATCTGCAAGGTATTCATCAAGGCCCGCTTTGCGCAGATCGCAAGAAGGGCAGTCACCACAGCCGTCACCAATGATGCCGTTATAGCAGGTCAAGGTTTTCTGGCGAACAAAATCCAGCTGGTTATATTGATCAGCCAGTGCCCATGTTTCTGCTTTATTGAGCCACATGAGTGGGGTTTCAATATTCAGCGGACGATCCATGCCCAGTACCAGTGATTGGTTCAGGGATTTCACAAACTCATCACGGCAGTCTGGGTAGCCAGAAAAATCGGTTTCACACACGCCAGTGATCACCGCCTCAGCACCAATTTGATAAGCATAAATGCCAGCAAGAGTGAGGAATAAGATATTGCGGCCTGGAACGAATGAGTTCGGTAAGCCATTCGCTTGTAGCTCGTGAGACACTTCAATGTTATCTCGCGTCAGAGAGCTGATAGCGAGCTCATTTAATAAGCCGACATCCATGACTTTATGCGCCGTCACTTTGAGCTCTTTACAAATAGATTGAGCCACTTCGATTTCAAGTTTATGGCGTTGACCATAATCAAAAGTAATGCAGTGAACTTCATCAAAATTTGCCATGGCTTGGATCAGGCAAGTGGTGGAATCTTGACCGCCACTAAAAACAACAACAGCTTTGCGCATGTTTCTTCGTCCTAAATTGTATTCGTACCGAAAAACAGTCGGTAGGGAACTATCTAAAATAAAAGATAGACCAACAGCAGGTTCTCTATTGGCATGGCAATGCTACCGCAGCATGGATAAAGAGAAAAGGTATTGAACACGAAGGCGTGTCAAACAATCAAAAAAGCCGCAACAAAAGGTTGCGGCTTGGCGATAAAGTAAAAGAGTAGGTGGCTACAGCTCAAGTGACTTAGATAGGCATCAATTTACCTGTTTGCTCAAATTGTTCTAACTGGCGAAGGTAACCTGAAATATCACCAATATTGTTGCTGATCCAATCAGCGTTGAAATAAGTGTCGAGGTAGCGTTCACCGCTATCACACAGCAACGTGACGATAGACCCTTTTTCTCCACGCGCTTTCATTTCACAAGCCAGTTGCAGCACGCCGTGTAAGTTGGTTCCTGTTGAGGCGCCAGCTTTGCGGCCTAATAGCTTTTCAAGCCAGTGAACGGTCGCAATACTGGCAGCATCGGGAATGGTGCGCATTTCATCGACTACATCAGGAATAAAACTAGGCTCAACCCTTGGGCGGCCAATCCCTTCAATGCGGCTGCCGACCGTACCTGTCAGGGATAAATCTCGGCTTTTGTAGTAGTCGTGAAATACTGAGTTCTCAGGATCAACGACGCATAACTTTGTTGGCTGCATTTGGTAGCGAATATAACGGCCAATGGTTGCTGATGTGCCACCAGTACCTGGACTCATGACAATCCAGATCGGGATCGGGTGCTCTTCCAGCTCCATCTGTTCAAAGATGCTGTTAGCGATGTTGTTGTTACCACGCCAGTCGGTAGCACGCTCGGCAAAGGTGAATTGATCCATATAGTGGCCGTTAAGCTCTTTCGCAAGGCGGCGAGACTCGGCATAGATCTCGCGAGGGCAATCGACGAAGTGAGCGCGGCCCCCGTAGAACTCAATTTGTTCGATTTTTTTCTGCGCGGTTTTACGTGGTACGACAGCAACAAAAGGTACACCGAGCAGTCGAGCGAAGTACGCCTCTGAAACGGCAGTACTACCCGATGATGATTCAATAATGGTGGTGTCTTCGCCAATCCAGCCATTACACAATCCATACAAGAACAGTGAACGAGCCAGACGGTGTTTCAAGCTACCCGTCGGATGGGTACTCTCATCTTTCAGGTAGATATCAATGCCATCAAGCACGGGAATATCAAGCTTAATTAAGTGAGTATCTGCAGAGCGTTGAAAGTCTGCTTCAATCTTACGGATAGCGTTGTTTATCCATTGTGGGTCGTGGCTCATGGCTGTTCCTCGTTGTGTTCGGCAGCGTTTGATAAGTATTTTTATGCTATATCAATAATGTAATCGGGAATGAAGAAAAAATCTTTATCTTATTTACTGTGTGATACGTATAATGGAGAAAATTTTACTCCAAGGTGGTTTTTATGGGTAATAAAGTAGCAGAGTTAGATAAGAATGACAGAATACTTTTACGCTTACTGCAACAAGACGGCACATTGTCGTTGGCAGAGCTGGCTGAAGCTGTCAACCTGACCACGACACCGTGCTGGAAGCGTCTGAAGCGGCTAGAAGAAAGTGGTGTGCTGCGTCAGAGAGTTGCTTTACTTGATCCGGTAAAACTGGGTTTGGCCTTCACGGCATTTGTGCAAATTAAAACGAGCAATCATTCAAAAGAGTGGTACCACTGCTTTGTCGATACCGTTTCTGAGTTTCCTGAAGTCATGGAGTTCTATCGTATGGCGGGTGAATACGACTACATGATGAAAGTACAAGTCGCTGATATGGCCGCATTCGATTTGTTTTACAAGAAGCTAGTAAACAGCATTGAAGGCCTGACTAATGTAACCTCCACATTTGCGATGGAGCCACTGAAGTACACGACGGCATTACCAGTATAAAGCATTTAAATGCGGTTATATTTTTATCAACTCTTCTGAATATTGAGTACTGTTTCGCAAAGCTATAGTTAATCGTGTGTTTTTTTAGCTGTAGGCACTTTTCATGTTGATCGTGTTGCTGTTTCTTTTTCATAATGAAAAGAATTAGTTAAGGCATATGTATGGAGGGGCGATGCGAATATTCTGGCAGCTAAGATGGTATTTCCGCCAGCAATGGCGGCGATATACCGGGGCTATTATGATCCTCGTGGTTGTTTCTCTTTTTGAGTTATTGCCCCCGCGTGCCATTGGCTGGATAGTGGATGGCGTTGTCAGTGGCGATATTGATCAGCGTACCATGCTTTTATGGCTTGGTGGGTTGGTGGCGCTTTGGTTCATTGTTTATTTATTGCGGATTGTCTGGCGGATTTGGTTGTTTGGTGCCGCAGCAGAGCTCGGCACTGTGCTACGTAACCGGCTTTATAAACACTTCTCTTTTCATCCACCTGTTTTCTTCGAGCGTTATAAAACCGGTGATTTAATGGCACGTTCAAGTAATGATGTGAATGCCGTTGTTATGACTGCTGGCGAAGGGGTGTTAACTGCCGCTGATTCTTTGATTACGGGTATTGCTGTACTCTTCATTATGACCACGATGTTAAGTTGGGAGCTTACCTTATTGGCTTTACTGCCAATGCCATTTATGGCGATTGCGGTTTTTTTCCTCGGCCGCCAATTGCACCATCGTTTTTCTGTGTCGCAAGCGGCTTTTTCCGATCTCACCGATAAAACACAAGAGAGCCTTAATGGCGTTAGGATGATCCGTGCTTTCGGTTTAGAGCAACGGCAGCAGTCCGATTTTGCTGGCGTTGTAGATGCTGTTGGTGAAAAGAATCTGGCGGTTGAAAAGGTCGATGCGAAATTCGATCCCGTGATCCAAATAGCGATAGGCATGTCTTTTTTCCTCAGTATTGCTGGGGGAGCCTATATGGTGCACCACGGACGGTTGACGCTGGGGGATTTGACGGCGTTTACGCTATATCAAGGGTTAATGATATGGCCGATGCTGGCGATGGCATGGCTGTTCAACATTCTTGAACGGGGTTCTGCTGCATGGAATCGGCTTGAATCAATTTTTAACGAGCAGCCAGATATTGTCAGTGGTAAGCAACCCTTGTATGACACCCAGCAGCCGTTACAAATTGCGATTGAACGCTTTTGTTGGAATGGCCAACAGCACCCCGCTCTGTCAGATCTCCACATCAGTTTAATGAACGGACAAATGTTAGGCATTGCTGGGCCAATAGGCAGTGGTAAATCCACGCTGTTAGCCCTGTTATTGCGTCAGCAGGAGCTAGAGCAAGGCAGTATTTATTATGGCGATGTAGCTATTCGTCACGCAAACCTTGATCAGTGGCGTAGCCGGTTTGCAGTGGTGAGCCAAAGTCCGTTTTTATTTTCCCGCTCTATTGCTGAGAATATTGCACTAGGCCGGCCAGAAGCCTCTTTGGATCTGGTGCGAAAAGCCGCGCAAGCGGCCTGCATTGATAGCGATATTATGCAGTTTCCAGAGGGCTATCAAACCTTGGTTGGTGAAAAAGGGATCACCCTCTCGGGGGGCCAAAAGCAGCGAATTGCAATTGCTCGTGCATTGCTACTTAACGCTGAAATTTTGGTATTAGATGATGCTTTATCAGCGGTTGATGGGAAAACTGAGCATCAAATACTTGCGAACCTAAAACGGCAAAAAAGGAAAACGGTGATAGTGATAGCCCATCGTCTAACCGCGTTGGAAGATGCCGACTCAATTTTGGTGCTCCAACAAGGTAAAGTGACCGAACGTGGCAACCACAGGGCCTTGTTAGCCGAAGATAATTGGTATGCAGAAATGTACCGCTATCAAAAATTGGAACAGGCAGTGGAGGGTGGATCATGAGCCCAAAGACATTGAATACACCTATCTTAAAGCGCTTACTAAGCTATGCCTTAGCGGATAAAAAAAAGCTAGTGGTTGCCATTGGTTTGCTATTGGTTGCTTCAGTAACCGATGTTTCAGGTCCTTGGCTTATCCAGCACTTTATTGATAAGAATATTGCGACAAATAGCTTCCCAGAAGTCGATATTGCGTTGTTGGCGATGGCGTATATTGGGTTAATGATCGCAACAGCGTGGTTGCGATATTTGCAATCACTTCGCTTTAATGAAATCGCGATTAATGTTGTGCAAACTGTGCGTAAACAGCTGTTTAGTCGGGTTATGAATCAACCACTATCGGCGTTTGATTATATGCCGACAGGTAAGCTGATTTCTCGGGTAACCAACGACACCGAATCGCTGAAAGACTTTTATGTCTATGTTATCGCCACCGTATTAAAAAATGTCACGTTAGTCATTGTGATGCTGATCGTGATGAGCATTATTAGCTGGCGGTTAACCTTGGTGGTATTGGTGTTGTTGCCAGTCGTGGTGGCGATTATGGTGCTTTATCAGCGTCGCAGTGCGGCAGCTTATCGGCGCATGCGTGATTTGTTGGCGGATATTAATGCATCGATGAGCGAGTCAATTCAGGGGATGAGCCTAATACAGCTGATGCGGCAGGAAAAAGCGTTTTACAAGCAGTTCTCATCGCTGACCGAGGATCATCTCCGAGCCCAAATCAGTGTGACTAAAATGAATGGCATTTTACTGCGGCCATTGATTGATTTCCTGTCTGGTGTTGCGCTGTTATCGCTGGTCGCTTTGTTTGGCGTGAGTGGTGTTGAGCTTATTGGGGTCGGGGTGTTGTATGCCTTCATCAGTTATCTGGGGCGGGTGACTGAACCATTAATCGAGTTGACCCAACAATTGTCGCTATTGCAGCAGGCGCTTGTTGCCAGTGAACGGATATTTGGCCTTATTGATGCTCGGCAACAAGCTTACGGCGATGATCTGGTTGAGATGCAATCTGGAAAGCTTGAGTGCAGTAATGTGAGTTTTAGCTACGACGGCAAGCAACCTGTACTAAATGATATCAATGTAACCGTGCCTCATTGCGGGTTTTTAGCTTTGGTTGGCCATACCGGAAGCGGGAAAAGTACCCTCGCGTCGCTGATGGTGGGGTTTTATCCGACTAGTGAAGGGGAAGTTAGGCTTGATGGCCGACCTTTATTAGCACTGTCACACTCTGTAATACGCGATGGTATTGCGATGGTGCAGCAAGACCCGCATGTGTTGAGTGCTTCCGTGAGAGAGAATATTACCCTTGGTCGGCAACAGCGACATATAAACCAACCTATTGATGATACACAGATTTGGCAAGCACTAGATAAAGTCGGGCTTACTGAGCAAATTCAACAATATGATAAAGGGCTCGACGCTATTCTTGGCGGCGGTGGAGCGAACCTTTCTGCCGGACAGAAGCAGCTGTTAGCCTTGGCGAGAGTATTCGTTGCAAAACCCAAAATCTTAATATTGGATGAAGCAACGGCAAATATTGATTCCGGCACAGAGCAGCATATTCAACAGGCGTTAGCAGCATTGCGTGAGGATATGAGTATTATCGTGATTGCTCATCGTTTATCGACGATTGTCGATGCGGATGAAATATTGGTGCTAAGCCAAGGCGGAATAGTAGAGCGCGGAACCCACGGGCAGTTACTCTCTCATCAAGATCATTATTGGCAGATGTACCAGTTGCAGCAAGCGGGTGAACACCTTCAGCAACTTGAGACGGAAATGTAAAAATAAAGCCGCATTAGCGGCTTTATTTTTATTAGCAGGTTATTTGGCTACAGTGGCTATGAAGGCTTACTGCTTGAGGCAGAATGGCGCATCAATCCTTCTTGGGTTGCCGACGCGACCAATTCACCTTTTTGGTTGTAGATCTCACCTCGAACAAACCCTCTTGCCCCACTGGCAGATGGACTGTCAATAACATACAGCAACCACTCATCCATTCTAAATGGGCGATGGAACCACATTGAGTGGTCAATGGTCGCGACTTTCATATTGGGTGATAACAAGCTGACACCATGCGGGTGCAAGGCTGTAACGAGAAAACCCCAGTCGGAAGCATAAGCTAACAAATATTGATGAATGCGCGGGTCGTCTGGCATCTCGCCATTAGCCTTGATCCACAAGTATTGCTTAGATTCTATCGCTTTAGGGTTTAATGGATTAACAATATTGACTGGACGCACTTCAATCGGGCGCTCGCACCCAAAGGCATCAACAGCAGCTTTGGGTAATCCATGAGCGATTTCTTTGATCAGTGCTTGCTCTGATTTCAGAGTCTCTGGCGCTGGCACATTCGGCATCGTAGATTGGTGGCTGAATCCCTCTTCCTCGCCTTGATAGGATGCTGTGAGATAAAAAATAGGGCGACCATTTTGAATGGCCTTTACTCGTCGAGTGCTAAAACTCCGACCATCTCTGAGCTTTTCGACATCATAAATTATGGGTTTATGTGGGTCCCCTGGGCGTAGGAAGTAACTATGGAAAGAGTGCACCTGACGGCTTTCTTCTACTGTTTCTTTGGCAGCAGAAAGAGATTGACCGATCACTTGGCCGCCGTATACTTGCGGCAAGCCTAAATGTTCACTTTGCCCGCGAAATAAGCCCTGCTCAAGCTGTTCTAAATGTAGAAGAGTGAGAAGTTCATTCAGTTCTTTGCTCATTGGTGCTCCATAAAAAATGTTATCATTACGGATAAAAGTAATAGCGATAAAGATGATTCTTCTTTTATTAATATGATAATCATCCACTTTGCAAATTAGTTCAAGTGCAACTCATGCTGAATACAACGAGGAGAGAAAATGAAACGGGTTTTACTACTGATTTCAGCGCTATTTTTAGCGTTAGTGGTATCAGCATGTACCAACTTGGTTGAAGAGAATACAGGTTTAGAGCAGGTAGCAGGTACATTGACGTACCGTGAGCGAGTAGCGTTGCCTAATAATGCACGAATTACCGTTACTCTATCTGATGTATCGAAAATGGATGTGGCAGCCGAAGTGATCAGTCGTCAGGCGTTTTTGGCCGACGGCAACCAAGTCCCGTTTGCTTATCAGCTAAACTTTTTACGTGATGATATAAAGCCTCAGCAAAACTATGCGGTGAGTGCACGTATAGAGGTCGATGGTAAATTAATGTTCATTACCGATACGGCAAACCATGTGATTACCGATCCTGCAAACACCCTGCAGAAAAATTTGGTACTAATTAAAGTAAAATAAACCTTATTCGTGTGAATATCGCTGGGGTGTTTAATAACCGTCCCAGCGATATTTGGCCAAACGCACACGACCCACTTCTGATACTTCTACCCCTTCTACTTCAAGTTTTTTACGTTGCCGCGTAAGATCATGTCCCGTCAGCGATATCATTCCTTTCGCATTTATAACGCGATGCCATGGAATACTCGATCCCTCTGGCAACGTTGCCATTAACCGCCCAACTTGCCGTGCATATCCGGGAAAGCCTGAAAATTTTGCTATATCACCATAAGTTGCCACTTTCCCAATCGGAATTTGGTGAACTTGGGTGTAGATTTGACTCGCGAAATCGTCCATATTTATACCTGTATCAAACAAAAACGGATAGGGCTGTAATACCCACTGGTATTGTTATTTTTTGCTGCTATCTGAATAACGCAAGGAGGTGCTACCATGTTGTATGCCGCGTTACTCGTTATGGTCAGTATTTTGCTGACTATTGTTGGTATTGGTGCATTAGGTCAAAGCCAAGGAGATCTGCCCGCTCTAGCCCTTGCGATACCTGCCTTATGGCTGCTGCCACAAGGAGGGGTCAGTGCATGGTTATTGCTTGTTGGGCTAGGATCATTCGGGTTGGTTCTACCCGAGCAACCGCTCGCACTGTCTATTAGTATCTTTATGATGTTACCAGTTTTTGCTGTTTGCTTCTCGCCGAAAGGTTCATGGCAGCTAGCGACTTTATTGGTTGCTATTGTACTGGCTATGGATGTAGGGCTAATGGCCCTGCAAGGGGAAGGCAAACTTTCCGGTTCGCCGGTTTATACGGTTATTCAAATCATCGCGGTTGGTATTATTTGGATCGCAGCACGTAGTTGGCGTCCCGTTGAAGGTAATACATGGTGGCCGTTATTCTTAGTCGTACCATTATGGGTCGGTGGGATGGGGCATGCTGCACTCGTTGCGTTATGCATAACGGGGATTATCGCGGCATTGCAAGGGATGCTAAATAGCAAAATTGCCGAGTGGGTGCCAAGAATGGGCTGGATTTTACCCGCAATAGGCTTTGCCACACTCGTGCTCGTTCCTTGGTTTGAAGTACCAAGCCCTGTGCTAGTCGCATGGTTATTGGTATTGGGAGGGGCGCTATTGGGTGAGTATCTGTTAGAAGACCCTGAAGAAGAAATTTAGCGGCTAACTTGCTTATTTAACGACGGTTGTTTGAAGATTCATCCAAACACTGATTACTGACCAATAAATCGGCATTCGGTTGTTTCGAGGGATAACAAGCCTTGCAATATGTTCAGGCTTAACGGATAATCCATCTCGTTCTCTTAGCGAGACAAAGAATCTATGGAGGCCCCCATTGGTCCTCCCGCAACACTAACCTGTGAACTCGGCCAGGCCCGGAAGGGAGCAACCGCAGCAGGCGTCGTGTGTGCCGGGATGTGGCTGGTGGGGGCTTCCACCCATCTAGCGTTTGGTGATTTCACCATATCCCATATCTATAGCACTTCTTTTTATACTTAACCCCTTTAAAATACTCAGATTCGATCTCTATCCTTAAGCATTACTCCTTTAGAACAATAGCAATAAATCTACTATACCACCGACTAATATGTATGGATGAGTACAGTGTTTTTAGCTTATTGTCATTATTGATATGCCCTCACTTCTAAAAATTCAAAGGCTCCAATAGCCCTCTAAATATTCACCCCCCTCAACACACTTTCTTTATCACGATTAGCATGCGAAAGCTTACGTCATATCAAATGACTCGGGCTTAATCGCTATTTTCTATGGTTCATCTTTCTTTGAGATAGATTTTACCTATCAAATCAATAGAAATGTCCAATTTCACAATTTTCCGGTTGGGATGCAATATAGCTCCATCGACGCGGTACAGCGTCACAACGATAAATTAGAAAGAGAGTAAAAGCATGATCAACTCAGAAATCAAACCATTCCAAGCAACTGCATTCAAAAACGGCGAGTTCGTAGAAATCACTGAGCAAGACGTAAAAGGTAAGTGGGCAGTATTCTTTTTCTACCCAGCAGATTTCACGTTTGTATGCCCTACAGAACTTGTTGACCTTCAAGATAAGTACGCAGAATTACAATCTCGTGGCGTAGAAGTTTACTCAGTATCGACTGACACGCACTTCTCTCACAAAGCGTGGCACGACACTTCAGACAAAATCGGTACTATCGAGTACTTCATGGTAGGTGACCAAACTGGCACTATCACAAACAACTTCAACGTAATGCGTGAAGGTCAAGGTCTTGCAGACCGCGCTACTTTCCTAATCGACCCAGAAGGTGTTATCCAAGCGATGGAAATCACTGCTGAAGGTATTGGCCGTGACGCTGAAGATCTACTACGCAAGGTTAAAGCAGCACAATATGTAGCAGCAAACCCAGGTGAAGTTTGCCCAGCAAAATGGAAAGAAGGCGAAGAGACTCTAGCACCATCTCTAGACCTAGTTGGTAAAATCTAACAAAGAATCAACTGAATAGCGGACACTATTCGGTTTGACAGGCACGCTTGGCCTACCTCCTAAAGGGCTGGGGCGTGCCGCCCCCAAAATAGACTATTCACCCAAGTTGATTGGGTATACACCCTACAAAATGTTTGCCGACTTGCGCCCCTTTTTATTTTCCTTTAAAGCAAGAAGGTATTGGTCAATACCAAAAACAGAATTTAAGAATAGGCACGATTATGTTAGATCAAGCAATGAAGCAGCAGCTTAAAGCATACCTAGAAAACCTAAAAACAGATGTACAGTTAGTACTTAGCCTTGATGGCAGCGAAACCGCTAATAAGCTTCAAGCGTTGGCAGATGATATTGCATCTCTTACAAACAAAATTAAAGTAACCCGCGATGACAGCGCAAGTACGCGTCAGCCAATTATGCAGGTTGTGAACAAAGAAAAAGGCACGTCGATTGGCTTTGCCGGCCTACCGATGGGGCATGAGTTTACCTCTCTCGTGCTAGCACTGCTTCATAGTGGTGGTCATCCGATTAAACTTGAAGCGGAAACAATCGAGCAAATCAAAGAACTTAATGCGCCCTTGAACGTTGAGATCTTTATTTCACTGTCGTGCCAAAACTGCCCAGAGGTCGTTCAAGCATTCAACATGATGTCTGCAATCAATCCGCTAATTAAAGCAACCATGATTGACGGTGCTGCATTCCAGGACGAAGTGAAGTCTCGTGACATCATGGCAGTACCAAGTGTGTTCATCAATGGTGAGTTATTTGGTCAAGGACGTATGTCTCTGGCTGAAATCTTAAACAAGGTGGATACAGGCGCGGCAGAAAAGAAAGCGACAAACCTTAATAAACAAGAACCATTTGATGTTCTGGTTGTAGGTGGTGGCCCTGCGGGTTCATCAGCGGCAATTTACGCTGCTCGTAAAGGTATTCGCACTGGTGTTGTTGCTGACCGATTTGGTGGTCAAGTGATGGATACTATGGCAATCGAGAACTTTATCTCAGTGAAAGCGACCACAGGTCCTAAGCTGGTTGCGAGCCTAGAAGAGCACGTTAAAGAATACGGCGTCGAGGTGATGACTGAGCAACGCGCTGCCAACATCATCGATGCAGAAAATACAAACGATGGTTATATTCATGTTGAGCTAGAAAGCGGTGCTGTACTGCGTGCTCGTACCGTTATCACGAGCACAGGTGCTCGCTGGCGTGAAATGAACGTACCGGGTGAACAAGAATATCGTAACAAGGGCGTTGCTTACTGCCCACACTGTGATGGCCCATTATTCAAAGGTAAGAAAACAGCAGTGATCGGTGGCGGTAACTCTGGTATTGAAGCGGCTATCGACCTAGCAGGTATCGTTGAGCACGTAACGGTTCTAGAATTCGCTGATACGCTACGAGCAGACCAAGTTTTGATTGATAAAGCGAACGCAACACCGAACATCGACATCATCAAAATGGCTCAAACCACGCAAGTTCTGGGTGATGGTAACCGAGTAATAGGCCTTGAGTACAAAGACCGTAATACCGATGAGCTTAAGCAAATTGAACTAGCAGGCATTTTTGTTCAAATCGGTCTCATGCCAAACAGTGAGTGGCTAAAGGGAACTAAGGTTGACCTATCACCACGCGGTGAAATCGAGATCAATGCGCACGGTGCAACGTCGATGAGCGGTGTATTTGCTGCGGGTGATGTTACTACGGTTCCTTACAAGCAAATTATCATTGCAATGGGCGAAGGTGCAAAAGCCAGTCTGGGCGCTTTTGATTACCTAATCCGTACCCCTGCACCAGCGAAGATTGCTGAAACCGCTTAAGATTATTGTCTACTGTCCTAAACGTTATTGTTTACTGCTTTGTCGGAAATTCGACGCCACTCCTAAGGAATTAGGAGTGGCTTTTTTATATCCGGTTCTACATGCAACTAAGGCGAGCAGCTTCTGATAGTCGAGCTATTCGATTAGCCCTGAAAGTAGCGCTGTCTAACGTGGGGTGACTAAATCTCCTTCATGGCTGAAACGACCGAAGGATCATTGATTAGATTAAATAGCAGGCTCTTTGCTGATGATCTCTGAGCATCGGATAAGACCTTCTTTGGGTTCTCTCTGGATTGTGTAAGTATGTTTTTAACGAACTTGCTGTTAGTACCGGAAAGTTCATACACAAACCGGAGAGTGTCTAGCAACTCTCCCTGCGGCAAACTATAAACGGCCATCTCACAACTAAGACCATCCATGGCAAGTAAGTTGTTCACCACCACCTTACGCTCAGCATTGAACTTCTCTTTGGCTTTATAGCCATCAATCAGAGCTTGCACTCTATCGGCGATAGCAACAGGCACTTCCATTGTTTTAGTCTCATGAGTCATTATTGGTTCTCCTGTTCTAGCTGGGATTTAATCACTGGCTCAAGTTTACGCTCTAGCTCATGTTTCAGCATCAACTTTAGCGTTAATGTGAGGTAATTCATTGGTCATATTAACATTTATCCTGCAACAAGCCGCATCGCGCATTGTTTAGCGAGCGATAGAGGCAATATAAGAACAAATTAAGCTCTATATGTATGCTCCAAAAAAGAGACGTCATCAGATCAATATGAAAACGGGAGGTTTATTCGTTATAGCGAAGTGAGAAGTTTTAGTCATTCAAATCTGTGCTTTGGTTTCAATATTTAACCGAAAAAGTTGAATGTTGATGCAGCTGGCACCTTAACAAGTTACCTGTAATTAGGGCATACTACAGTTCCTATTTAATACATTAATTACTTTGTTGTGCTAATCATGGATGATTATTCGTTTTCAATCGCTTCCTTCCTTGAGGATATGGCGACTTTTTCGACCACCTCTGACGGTGTCACACGCTTTCCCTGCACCCAAGAATCACTACAGGCTAGGGAGTACCTTGTTACGACAATGAATAAACTGGGTCTAGAAGCCTATGTTGATCATGTTGGTAATGTGCGGGGTCGCCGCCAAGGACAAGATTGTCAGGCCAAGGCTGTCGTATTTGGCTCCCACTATGATTCTGTACGTAATGCCGGTAAATACGATGGCTTGGCGGGTATTGCCTGTAGCCTGAAGATGATTGACGATTTGAACCGCCGCCAAGTGCAGACTGAGTTTCCTGTTGAAGTTATCGCCCTTGAAGCTGAGGAAGGGTGTGATTTTAAAAGCCCGTTCATTGGTAGCAAGGCGGTGACAGGCCAGTTCACTCTTGAAGATCTCAAGCAGCTGAAAAATACCGAAGGGGTCGATTATTTCACAGCCTGTCAGCAAAACGGTTTGTCACCGGAAGTGGTTCCTACCCAACAATATAATGCCCAAAACACGGCTACGTTTATCGAACTCCATATCGAGCAGGCTGCCAAGCTCGATAATATTGGTATCTCTTTGGGAGTTGTTAGCGCCATCAGTGCTCTGAGACGGGTGCGTCTGTCGTTTTATGGTCAGGCTAACCATGCTGGTGCGACACCAATGGATCAGCGACGAGATGCCATGGTGGCAGCGGCAGGTTTCATCCATCAGATCCCGGTTTTACTTGAGTCTCACACCACCGACAGCGCCACCATTACTGCTGGCCGTATCACTTGTTTGCCAAATCGCGCCAATATTATTCCGGCTATCGCCCACCTCGAAATTGATGTCCGTGATGTGAGCGACAGTGAGCTTGATGCTTTGCATCGCCAGATTATTGGTTATTGTGAGCAATTGGCTGAAAAAGAAGGTTTGCAGTTCGAGACCGAAATCATGGGCGAGGGGCCTGCTGTGGCAATGGATGAAATGTTGCAACTTCAATTGGGTGCAGCAGCAGAGCAAGCGGGCCATCAGGCCGTGCCTATCCATAGCGGTGCAGGTCATGATGCCGGTATTTTTGCCGCCGTTTGCCCGGTTGGCATGGTGTTCTTGCCAAGTGAAAAAGGGTTTAGTCATAACCCACAAGAGTACACCGCCGATGAGCACTTAGAAGCCGGTGCCGAGGTACTGACACAGTTTATTATTAACATGGAAGATCGATAGGGGCGTTACAAGCTAACCCAAGAGTTAGAGAAAAAGCGACGCTGGCTGACAAGCTGATCGTTGTTTGTCAGAGGCAGAAGTTGCATACTTTGAGCTGATATTATGCAAAGGATAAAGGTCGGCTAGGATGAAGAGCTGGCCTTTTTACTATCGATAGTGTGTTTCTCGTGGGTTAAATCGACCATAAAATGTTCAATTTTTTGAACTCGATCACCCTATTCGAATGAAAAATTGATAAATCGCATAGTTCTGCAACAGCAGAGTGCATAATGTCTCAGTGTTCCGTTACGACAAAGAATTTAAAGGTTACCAATATGTCTGATGTACCAGTATCTGTTACGAATGCCGCTGAAGTTATCCAGCCTGTTGCTGAATCTTCTGGTTCGATTTGGGGTTATGTAGCTGGTGGTGTGGCCTTATTGATTTTAGCTGGTTATTTCGGCTACAAGAAAATCAACAAACCTGCATTTATTATTAAGCAGGTTCGCAAGAAAAACCGCAAAGAAATGAAAAAGCAAGGCATTGAAAATAATGAGTTTTCAATTGATTTAGACCGATTGCTGGACTCTGTTTTAGAGTATGCAACGAAGAATAAGAAAACGGGTGGTGATGTGGTTAAGATCATCAGTCCGCTAAACGATACTAAGCGCATTAAAACACCACGTGATATGTATCAATCGATGATTTATATCGCGAACGAAATGAATGATACATCGTTAGTTCGTGAACTTAAGAATAAATCGAAGCAAGTTAAATCGAGCTCTAACTTGATGAATGGTCTACTAAAGCGCGCTGGCATCTAAGCGCTATACCTGACTGTTTACAGATATAAAAAACGGCATCTCACATAGTTGCCGTTTTTTTATGCCTGTCACTCTCTATTGGTTTTCTTATCCCCTCGATAAAATGTCGAATTTCTAACAAAGCAAATTGCAGTGTTGAACTTATAGGTGTGATCAATATCAACCTTCGATGAATATTGCTGTGGGGTATGATTGTTAGGTGTGATCTATTGTCACATTTTTAGTGTGAATCTTGTTATTATTCTCAAATGAAATGAGATTCAGACTGGATAATGATGAGAGAAGTTGAGTTTAGAACAATTGATCGGCTATTTGTAAAGATGTCGATTAACGATAAGTTTTGGTTATTTTTTGGTTTAATTAGCCTATTGGTCGTAAGCATTTCTGCTAGCCACTATGTCGACAGGCTTGCGCAATACAAGGTTAGCCACCTCCAAGAGACTCAATCTCAGTTGAGTGCTATTGTGAATACCGTTCAGGCCTCCAACCTAGATAATCAAGCACAACGTTCATTACTGTCAAAGCAGGGTGTAACGCTGGTTTCTACCTATGCGCAAGTAGGCCAAACTGACACTCAGAGCACCGCGATTATGGCGCTGCAAAACCAGCAAGGTAATGCCCAGCTTACTCTCTCGTTTGGTACTCGTTTTGATACTTTAAAAAGTCAGGCTCGGGCTGATTTTTTCTATTCTTTGCTGGTACTTCTACCTATTGGATTGCTTTCTTACTGGCTTGCAACATTCCTTGGTGGCGCCTTGTGGGTTATGCACCAAGCAACCCGCCGTATTGCTGATGGTGATTTAACATCACGATTAGGTTTTCATGTTGGCCGCGATGAATTTGGGATTATTGGCTTTGAACTTGACCGAACAATGGATACGTTGAGCGATTTGGTTAATACCGTGAAAAACAGTTCAGATACCTTGGCACAAGCGACAGACGCCTCTTCTGCGGAAATAAAAGCGTCTCAGCAGCAGATACAGCAGCAATATACATCTGTCGACTCTGTGGCGACGGCAATGGAAGAAATGACAGCCTCTGCCAATGATATCTCTGGTCTTGCTCAGAAAACGTCAGGACAATCTGATGCGGATATGCAGAAAATTGACCAAAGTAACCAGAAAGTCCAGCATGCTATACAAGTTGTGATGCAACTTTCGGAACAAACAGATGAAGCTTCTCGTACTGTGAATAGTTTAAACGAGAAAGCGGAAGAAATTAATGCTGTGATCACCACGATTAACGCAATTTCAGAGCAAACGAATTTACTGGCATTGAACGCCGCAATTGAAGCTGCGAGAGCGGGTGAGCAAGGACGTGGCTTTGCCGTTGTCGCTGACGAAGTTAGAACCCTAGCGGGACGTACGCAACAAGCAACAGTTGAAATTAAGGCCATGATAGATAAATTACAATCTGAAACGGCCAGTATTTCTCAGATCACCACAGGTACCTTAGAACAGGCTTATCAGAGCAGGGACATGATTACCGAAATAGGCAGCGATGTAGAGGCAATTGCAGACTCGGCACGATTAGTGATGGATATGAGTATGCAAATAGCAACAGCCGCACAGCAGCAAACGTGTGTGTCTAATGATATATCCTCTGAGCTTCATGACATCCGTAATCAATCAGAACAACTCCAATTGGCGACAGAGCAATCTGTGACCAATAGCCAAGTGCTAAGCAGTACGTCACGGACGCTCGGTCAAATTTTAGAAAAATATCAAACAGCATCGTAAAATAAGTGAAATAAAGCGCCAGTAGAGAGACTGGCTCTTTTTATTCAGTTTGTGAATGTAGACATGAAACAAACATAAATCTCAGCGCTTTATAGAGCCGAATCACGGCAGTTTTTGCACCACCTTGCTAGGCTGGGTATATAACAAGTTTTCTTGTTATGTTATTTGGTGTAGAGGGGGAGCGTATGAGTACTCAGTTAACGGTCACACTAGCAGGCCAAGATCATCCTCAATTAATCAACCAGCTCGCAGCAAAGACCCATGAGCTGGGCGGCAAATGGTTGGTAAGTAAAATAAACCGGCTTGATTTTCAGGTGGTGGGTATATTGAAAATTGATATTCCATCTGAATCGGTCGAGTCATTAAGGCAAGCTTTTGCTGAACAGCAAGATCTTAACGTTCGTATTGTCGAAAACCCACAGTCACTTGAACCGATCAAGACCGATCTTCTCACCTTAAAAGTCGAATCAAGCGATCGTCCTGGTATTGTTCATGACATCACTCAGATCCTTGACGATATAGGGATCGCGATTATCAAAATAGAAAACCACCGTATTGGTGTCCCTGATCTCGGGCAGACGCTGTTTTTTGCCGAGTTGACGGTTGATGTCCCCCATAGTTTGAATACGGAACAATTGATTGATGCTGTTCAACAGGTCGAAGATGGGATGAGGGTGAATATTGTTCACTAACAAAAGCGAAGCTAGTTTTGCTGTAAGCGATTAAGAAGAAAGAGGTGAACAACATGTTCACCTCTTTTTGATTGACTCTATTGAACAGTCTTAGCTAACGTTTGAATCAGCTGTTGAGATCGTTTCAGCATCATCGCTTTGCGCTTCTACTGCCATAGGTTCTGCGGTTTCAACATCTGTCATTACTGATTCGACATCACTTGCTGTGTCTTCGACTGTAGATTCAGAAGTCTTTGATTCCATTTCTTCAAGTGCTGCAGTGGTATCTTCGATTGAGTCAGTCAGACCTTCTGTCAATTCGTTCGTATTAAGTTGAGCAACTTCAGCTTCAAGCAGTGCGATTCTCTCATTCTCAAGTGATAAAGCGGCTACGTTTTGTGTTAACTGCTCTACCTTTGATTGCTCTTGTGCTAGCTGTGCAATAAGTTGTTGCTGCGCTTGCTTACTATCGCTTGAGTTCATTTGCTGTTGCTTGATGACGGCCGCAAGATTTTTACCATGAGTGCCGATTGGCTGATCGCGCATATCTTCAGCGCCTAATGCGACAGAAATATTAAGTAGGATCTTCTCAAAGCTTAATACGTGGCGCTCGTAGTTACTCTCGGGCATCGCTTTTAGCTTTTTAACGACATCACCAATGTTTCCTGCATGTTTTAGCGAGAACATGGCTTCAGCAGCTTTGTCTTGAATTTTAGCGATAGCACGCGGTTCTGACACAATGAAAGCTTCTGCAGCTGCAAGGCTTGCTGCTGCGGCTGCTAGTGTATCTGGAGCATGAAGTGAAACATTTGCATTATTCAAGCGAGTTAATTCTTTCTTCGCTGGCGTTAGGTAAATGTTGGTGATTGTTTTAACTTCTAGCGCACGCTGCTTCGTGACTAAGTCGGGTTGACCTGAAATTGCTCGAGGAGAGCGATTGGTCGCAATAAAGTCGACTAAACGTTTTAGATCTTTTTCTAATTGGTCGGTTGTTCTTGGGTAATATTTAGCAGACTCAATCGTGTTTAATTGTGCTCGGTACGAGAAGGCTTCATCCAGTAATAATAATGATTGTTTACGAATATCATTCGCTTTATTAACATTAATATTAAAGTTATTTATTGCTTCTTCAGCGGCTTGAATATTAGTTTTTGAACTGAAAAAACCAATGCTGCTATTTGCTTTGCTAGGATCAGTTTCAAATACAGCATAATATTCTTTTGCTTCTTTTAAAGCATTATTAGCCTCACGCATCGGGATGGTTGCAAACCAAGATAGTTCATCCTGCTTTGCGGTCTTTAATAATTCGTTGGCATTATCAATGTCTTGGGACAGTGCGTTGGTTTGGACTGCTAATTCTGTTTGGTTACTTTCAAGTGGAAGGCTTGCTGTTGAATCAGAATCTGACGCACAACCTGACAAAAAAATGGCGGCAGCTAATGCTGTAACCTTTAATTCCATTTTCATTTTCGACTCCATAATGGTAAATACAATAATTGAGTAATTAAATTGGTGATTTTATAAGAATGTAATATTAATCACGGCTATTCTAATCGTTAGATTAAATAATTTAAATAATTAGATCTATTTATTAAAAAGAAAGCCTTAATTAAAAGTAATAAATAGCTAGTGTTAAGTCGATATCAAAGCTTATTATTGACGTGTCATTTAATGAGTTTGGTAGAATATAATCAAACAGGGTTAAATGAAGTAACCCTGTAAGGCTGGGTCTATTAGAGGTTATTGGCTTTTTTTGCTTCTAGATCTTTAACGACGATCTTCAAAGCTGATAGTGCAACCTCAGGGTCGATTTCGTTTGTCTCAAACAGGTAAATTAAATCGACGGCCAGTTTAATATCGGCAGGGGCATCATCAAGTGGAGACTTCTGTTGATCTGTCATTATATTGTCAGTTGCTGATGAAAGTTAACGGCAGTTTACCATTGATGTACTGAGCTCTGCGAATTTCTGTTTGCTGTCATTACAGATACACGTCAATTGCGGAATGGATCAATTGGGCATGTAGATTAACCAAGAGCTGGTGGTCGTGTCGGTATCCACCGCCAACGACAGCAGCGATTGGGATGCCGGCTTTTTTACATTGGCTTAAAACAAAGTGATCTCGCTGGTAAACACCTTGAGTACACACATTAAAGTAGCCCAACTCATCGTGTTGGTGGATATCAACTCCCGCATCGTAGATCACTAAATCTGGCTGGTATTGCGCCAGTGTTAGATTCAAAATACTTGAAAATGCAGCAAGGTACTCTTGGGTCGATGTGCTCTTCGGCAGGGCGAGATCAATATCAGAGTCAGGCTTTCTGGCGGGAAAGTTTTTATCGCAATGGACTGAGAAAGTAATGATGTTGGGGTTATCAGCCATCAGTGTTGCAGTACCATCACCATGGTGGACATCACAGTCGATAATTAGCACAGTATCAATATTATCAAGTGTGAGTGCATGATTTGCCGCTAATGCCAGATCGTTGATTAGGCAAAATCCACTGCCGAAGTCTTTATGGGCATGATGATAACCACCGCTTAAATGGATGCCAATACCGTAGTCTAAGGCAAGCTCGACAGTGAGTTTTGTTCCACCCGATGACATTAGGGTACGGTCGATTAATTGCTGACTCCATGGGAAACCAATGCGGCGCATTTTCGCTGCAGGCAGGGTATTGCAGAGCAGGGCATCAATATAGTCTGGCGCGTGCAGCGCTTTTATTTCATCGACACCGATAGGGCAGGGTTGATGCAAAATAATGTCACTACGTTTATCTATCTCCAATAACACATTGAGGTGTTCGAATAATCGCTGGTATTTACTGATTGGGTAGCGATGTTCTGGTGGTAATTCGAGTTGGGAATAAATTGGGTGGTAAACCAGCGGTAGGGCCATTATCCTTTACGCTCCCGTTGATTAATGTCTTTTTCAAGTTTGGCTAAGGCGGTTTGGCATCGGGTTAAACGTCCTTCAAGGGCAAGCACCTCTTTTTGTAGGGTCTGCTGCTCTGCCAAGGTTGAGCATCGGTTTAGCATCGACTCTTTATCACGTCGCATGGCAGACAAACGTCGCTCCCATTCTCGGTGCTGAGCTAAATCTTGATGGAGTTCATGAATAGGCTTGCGCCAGCCTCGTCCGCGCTTGGGCTCATTTTTACGGATTTGTTGTGTGGCTAATTCACGTTGTATTGCTTGAATTTGAGCGACGATCTTCTCACAAATGTGTTGAGTTCGAGAAGGGAGTAGTCTGCCTGCCCGCTGCTCATTTCTTAATGCACTAATTTCACTGCGGATCTCATTGATGCAAGGCGTTAGCAATTTACTTCGACATAAAAAGAGTTGTTCATCAAAAAGCGGGCGGTAAGCTTCACCGCGTTGACGGTCGGTATTGGCTGCGTCAACTGCAAGTTGTGAAACAATAGCGTCTAAACGTTGAAGGTCTGGCATCGTATTCTCTTTATAGGGTTCAAGCTTGGCTCTTGCTTATCGTGATTCTTTTATTATGAATGCTCAATCACGCGTTTAAACGGTGGCAGAGAATCAAGCAGCGCTTTGCCATAACGACGGTTGATAACGCGCCTGTCGAGCAATACCACTCTACCTGAATCGTCCTCTTTGCGCAGTAAACGCCCGGCAGACTGAATCAGCTTTTTACTTGCTTCAGGTACCGATATTTGCAAGAACGGATTTCCGCCTTTGCTTTCAATGTATTCAGCATGTGCTTCTTCTACGGGTGAGGTTGGCACTGCAAAGGGTATTTTGGTAATGATTAGGTTTGTGAGTAAGTTACCCGGTAAATCTAGCCCTTCAGAAAAACTTCCCGTACCAAACATAATGCTTGTTTTGCCGTTTTTACAATTCTCTTTATGCTTTTTTAGCGTGATATGACGTGCTTCTTCACCTTGGATAAGCAGGTCCCACTTATTTTTTTTCGCGAGTGGGCGAAGCTTGTCTGCGACTTGGTTCATTTGCCAGTAGGACGAAAACAACACAAGGCTGGCGGTTTCCCCTTCAAGGTATTCAGGTAATGTTTTGATCAACAATTCTGTGAATTTCTCGGCTTGAGGCTCCAAAGGCATTGCGGGAACTACTAAGCGGGCATTGTTTTCATAATCAAAAGGCGATGCTAAAGCGAGAAAGCGCGTCGCGTCTTTTTCAAAGATACCGGCTTGTCGACAGAAGTAATCAAACTTATTCAGTGCTCGAAGGGTTGCCGAAACCAAAATAGAACCGACAGCACGGCTCCATAATAACTGGTCGAGTCGATGCCCCACTTCGAGCGGTGAGACTTCAATAATGTAATCATCTTCTCGGTCTGAGCTCTTTTCTATCCATATTGCCAGTGGTGCTCCTTTGTCTTTTCTAGGCTGAGACATCAGTGACCAGACTTTTTCTAGGTTTTCTAATCGTTGAAGGTAGAAACCCGATTCGGCTAATGCCTGCTCACCTAAACGCGGCAATATTTCATTGTCTTTGGTTCGCTCGGAAATCAAATCATGGATTTTTCCTAATGACTGCAAGGCTTTTTTACTTGCCGTTTTACAGCCTTTTGCTTCTTCCATTAGCCAGTCAGGTAGCTCACCATGTTCAAAACGGTAGATACCATCTTTACTAAAGTGAGTTGGATCTATGTTGTTGGCGATTTGACGTAAACTCGGGATCAAAACGGCAATGTTTTCACTCAATGCCGTTTGGAAACGGCCTGATTTTTTATAGTCAGCCAATTCGGCAAATTTACCGACTGACTGATTGAGCTTTTCGAGCCAACTTGCTGCCCCTTTCAAACTTGCAGCGGCCGATGAAAAGTCACGTGCTACTTTTGGTAAGTGGTGGGCTTCATCAACCACATAAATGGTTTTTTCGGGCTCAGGTAAAATAACGCCACCACCTAGCTCAATATCAGCCATGAGCAATGCGTGATTGGCAATAATGACATCTGCTTTTTCAAGATGTTCTCGTGCTTTGGCAAATGGGCAGTCACGGTGCTGGGGAAGACCTGAATGACAACTGTGTTTATCGGCGACAATTTGCTGCCAAACCCTATCGGGAATGGTGGTTGGCCAACTATCACGGTCACCATCCCATTTATTCCCCTCTCGGGCGGTTTGCATGCGCCTCAAAAGTTCTAAATCTGATTTTTTAGGTTTTTCTTCCCATAGCGTAACTTGTTGTTCTGTATCTGAATTGCAACTCGCCTCTAATTTATGGCTACAACAATAGCGTTGGCGGCCTTTTGCGAGGATAAAGCTGAATTCTTTTGGGAAAATACGGTTGAAAAGTGGCAAATCTTTATTGATTAGCTGTTCTTGTAGCGCCACGGTCGCTGTTGATATCAGTATTTTTTTATTGTTAAACAAGGCAAATGGGATAGCCCCCAACAAATAAGCAAGCGATTTACCAATCCCCGTACCAGCCTCAGCAACCAGCATTCGGTGTTTGTCATGGTATTCACCCGCTAACGTTTTGGCGATCTCAGCAACAAGATAGTTTTGAGCCCTTCTAGGTATAAAGTTATCTAACTGATTTCCAAGGTTCTCATAGCATTGCTTGATATCACTTTTTACCTGCTTGTGTAACATAACTGAAACTTCGTAAGGGTTGGGGCAAGCATTATAGCACGAACATCTAATTGTGAGCGGAAGCAAGTTTCTGTGTATTTAATTGGAAAAGTGAGACTTCCTTCACGAATTTAAATTGAACCTAATATTTGAAGAGTAAAGTATTGTTTTACTAATGCTAATAAACTGCCATTACCCTATATATATGGTGTTTTGTGCTACTAATGGTATTTTTTTGCTGTATCGCTTGGTTTTAAATGTCGATATTTGTAGAGGTTAAAAAAGTATATAAGTTCCATCTAGCGTGAATCTGGTGTTTAAAACTCACTCTGGTTTAATGCTAAGTCATTGATTGTCTAATTGTTTGATGTTTTTTTAGTTTTGATTTAGAACATTTGACATGAAGTTGAATGTTCTGTCAGGATGAATCCACAAATTACTTGCTCTTGGGTTTTTTTTATTGTTCTTTATGTTTGTAAGGGATAATAAACCGAAGGGTTATAAGAAAAGGGATTCTGGAAACAGGAATTCCAGTCTAAATAAGAAAAGGCAGTGGATATCATGAAAAAGACTCTTCTAGCACTATCAGTACTAGCAGCAGGTTCAGCACAAGCTGGCATCAATCTTTATGACGCAAACGGCGTTGTTGTCGACCTATCTGGTGCTGCTGAAGTTCAGTACATCCAGAAGATTCAAGATGAAGACAATGATAACGATTCTGGCCTTCGTCTTGACGATGGCGACCTACAACTTAACACAACGGTAGCAGTAACAAGCCAGCTTAACGCTGTTGCAGGTATCGGTTTTGCTTTTGAAAGCCGCGATGTTACTAATGACGAACTGTGGGTTGGTCTTGGTGGCGACTTCGGTACACTAACATTCGGTCGTCAGCTATACATTGTCGATGATGCTGGTATTGGTAAAGATTACGAGCTAGGTTTTGAGCAAGTGGACTTTGTCAAAACTGAAGGTGATGAAGCGATTAAGTACGTATTTGACAATGGTCAGTTTTATTTTGGTTTTACGCATGACTTAGATGCGACAGGTGATGATTTCCAAGGTAATGATGGTACTGTGACTGACGGTCGTCTAGGTGCTCGTTTTGGTGACTTTGACGTTCGTGCATACTACTTCACTGGTGAAGATTTAGATGGCGGTTCAATGGGTGTCGTCGATGTTGATGCATTTAACCTTGAAGGTGAATACGTAATGGGTGCGTTTGCATTCGCTGCATCTTACGGCAATGCTCAGTATGATACATCTTCTACTGGCGCAAAAATCGACGATATTGACCTAATTGAACTTGCTGGTTCTTATACTATGGGCAAAAATACTTTTGCACTAGGTTACAACCGTGCGGACGGCGATGAAGATACAATCGACAACGTTTACGCGAACGTAACTCACCAGCTTCACAGCAACGTGAAAGTATACGGTGAATTAGGTTGGGCTGATAGCGATGTACAAGATCTAGATGTTGGTTACCTAGTAGGTATGGAAGTTAAATTCTAATCGAGACCCTCGTTTAGAAATACTTCGAAAAAAGCCGCCGTCATGGCGGCTTTTTGCTATGTTGGCGGAAGGTGAAACAATTTAAGGATAAATAAAATGAAAAATTGGCTTGTAGTTGTAAGTTTATTGGTGTTGCCGCTGGGCTTGCAGGCCGCCACGCTGAGTACTGGCAAGAATATTAAATTGTTGGTGGTTGATGGTAAGAAAGTCGAATCATCATTTTGGTCTGAAGCTGAGAGTGTTGAACTACCAGAAGGCAAACACCAAGTCGTGGTGCGTTTTGACGGTGAGGTAAAAGATGGGTCGAAAACCACGATTTATACCACCCGCCCTTATTTATTTGAGCTTGACGTGCCTAAGGAAGATGCGGCCATTGTACTGCCACGTTTAACCACTATGTCGCAGGCAAAAGCGCATTTTCAACGTGGGCCAGAGTGGCAATTAGAAATCGCCAACGGGACAACGCGCGATCTTGATTATGTGCCATTGCAAGGTAAGGGGTTTGCCGCTTATAGCGATATGGAAGCGTTAGTGGCTGATTATAACCGCGAACAAGGGATCACCTTCGAGCAAGGCTACGCGGTAGATTTAGAGCAAGCAACGGTTGAAGTCAGCGATAAAGGCGAAGTTAAGATTTCTGGTGATGCACTGGCACAACTTAAACTTTGGTATAGCAAAGCAAATACTGAAGAAAAAGCGGCATTCTCACAATGGGTTGACTCGCAAAAAAGCCAATAATGTTCACACTTAGCTGACGGTTTCATAAAGGCGGGGCGTGGTCCCGCTTTATGTGTCTGCTTTAAGGCTTTATGTATCTTATTTTATCGCGACGCTATTATTATGCGTCGTGGTGGTAACGGCTATGTTCTTGGCAGCTACGGCAACGAGGCTGTGCCGGATCTTGCTGTAGATCTACAAGCTCAATTTCCTCTTCACAATCCACACACAAGCCATACATGCCTAATTTAGTCGAGCATACTGCCGCATCGACTTTTTCCATTCTGCTGGCTAAATCAAATAGATTGGGAATGAATGATGACTTTGCCATCAAAATAAGATCACTCAACTCTGCGTTCTCGATTGATGTAGCAGATGGTACGAGTGTGTTGAGCAGCATTTCATTTTTTAGCTCTTTTGCGAGTGAGCCGTGCTCGTGCTCAAGGCGCTGTTTTAGCTGATCGAAGGTGATATCTGACGTTGCCATATGATCATCATTATTATTGTGAGTAGTTAAAATTAGTCTAAGACGAATGAAGAGTTTGATTGTGATTTGAATCAAATGTTTATGGGTTAGTGTTGAATAACCGTATTTTCTATCGGTTTTTGTAACAAGTAATATTCGCTATATTGATTTCGCTCAAAATCATAGGCCAACAGAGCCTAATTATAAACAGAAAGCTCAGTAAATAAAGGACGCGTACCATGGAACAGGATTTCAAAGACCCCTATAGCTTTAAATACTTTTTGGGCTTTTTAGTGGTAATGGGAATACCGACATTGCCTGCAAGCCTAACTCTTATTGATATCTTTTCACGATAAGATAATAGCCTTTAAGCTGCAATTGATGAATACCAGTGACAAAGTGTTGCTGGTATTTTTGTTTGGGGCTGTCTGCTGTAGACTCAATATAGATATATCGAAACAGGGATTGATGTGAAGGAAATGGTAAAGCGTGCGTTGTTGTTGTTATGTGGTTGGCTCTGTGTCGGGTTAGGTATACTTGGCGTTATTTTACCTCTGCTGCCCACAACCCCGTTTCTATTGCTAGCCAGCGCGTGTTTTATGCGGGGATCGCCACGTCTGAATCATTGGCTAATGCAGCACCCGCATTTTGGTCCTATTTTACACAATTGGCATCAGCACCGGGCTGTTTCAAGCAACGTTAAACGGCGTGCCAATATTATGATTGTGCTGAGCTTTGCGCTGTCGATTTATCTTGTGCCTTTGTTATGGCATAAGGTGATGCTATTGGTTTTTCTTTCTGTCTTATTAGTATGGTTTAACCGTTTACCTGTTCGTGATGGTAGCCCAAGTGAATAGCGCTTGGTAAATAAGAGAGGTATCTCTCCCTCTTTGCGTTGTTTTCTCGCCAGTCCTTGCCCCTTGTAAGTAAAGTCACTACTATTTGAGCGGAATTTATCAGTGTATACATAGAAGGTATGCACCGTTTTACTTAGTTCGTTAGCCCTTCACAACGGTAGGGCATGGAAAATGATTATGACTCAAGACAAGCTCACGTTAATCAAAAACAGTATCAAGTCGATCCCTGATTACCCAAAACCGGGGATCTTATTTCGTGATGTGACCAGCCTAATGGAAGATCCTGCGGCTTACCAAGCAACAATGCAGGTACTGATCGAGAAATACCAAGATCAGGGGATCACGAAAATTATTGGTACTGAAGCGCGTGGTTTCTTATTTGGTGCGCCACTCGCACTTGAATTGGGCGTAGGTTTTGTACCTGTTCGTAAGCCGGGTAAATTACCGCGTGAAGTGATTGGTGAAAGCTATGAACTTGAATATGGCCAAGATACCCTTGAAATCCATGTTGATGCGATTAACGACGGTGATAAAGTATTGCTCGTTGATGATTTACTTGCAACAGGCGGTACGATTGAAGCAACAACCAAGTTAGTACGTCGCTTGGGTGGTACTGTTGAAGACGCTGCATTCGTTATTAACCTGCCAGATATTGGTGGTGCAGAGCGTTTGAAGGGCATTGGCCTGAACGTGTTCAGTATTTGTGACTTTGACGGCCACTAATACCGTTATACTTCAATTAGCGGCGGTTAGCTGGCTAATCATTGGGCGCTCGACGACGCGCCCTCTCGCTCAAAAATCCTCCCTGTGCTAGCATTGAGTTCTTGATTCTGTAAGGTTAGTAAACATGAGTTATCAGGTTCTGGCACGCAAATGGCGTCCACACCAATTTGATGATGTGGTCGGTCAGTCCCATGTCTTAACGGCACTGGCTAACGCACTTGCCCATAACCGTCTTCACCACGCTTATTTGTTCAGCGGAACACGCGGAGTTGGTAAAACGACCATCGCCCGTATTTTTGCCAAGGGCTTGAACTGTGAGCAGGGCGTGACATCATCACCTTGCGGGCAGTGTGAAACATGCCGTGAAATTGATGAAGGGCGTTTTGTCGATTTGTTAGAGATTGATGCAGCTTCTCGTACCAAGGTAGAAGATACCCGTGAGCTACTGGACAATGTTCAGTATAAGCCAGCACGTGGACGCTTTAAGGTTTACCTGATTGATGAGGTGCACATGCTATCTCGTCACAGTTTTAATGCCTTGCTAAAGACATTGGAAGAGCCACCAGAATATGTGAAATTTATTCTGGCGACGACTGATCCTCAAAAACTACCCGTTACGATCCTGTCGCGCTGTTTACAGTTCCACCTTAAACATCTCGATAATACCCAAATCCAATCTCAACTCGAAAATGTACTGGCCCAAGAGCAGGTTGAATTTGAACCGCGTGCGTTAGGTTTATTAGCTCGAGCTGCTGAAGGCAGTATGCGAGATGCATTGAGTTTGACCGATCAGGCCATTGCGCTTGGTAATGGTCAAGTTGTCGCCCAGTCGGTCTCTGAAATGCTGGGTACGCTAAATACCGAGCAAGCATTGTATCTGTTAGAGGCGGTTGCGAAAGGTGAAGCGCAACCTGCAATGGCTTGTCTTGAAGAGCTGGCCGGTGTGGGTGTTGAATGGGATAGCCTATTACGTGAATTCGCGACGCAATTGCACCGTGTTGCGATGCATCAAGCATTACCTGCTTCGCTGGATAGTGCAGCACCAGATGCCGAGCGAATCGAAATATTAAGTAAATCTGTTTCACCACAGGAAGTGCAGCTATGCTATCAAATTGCACTACAAGGCCGGCAAGATCTGTCTTTTGCACCTGATGGCCGTACAGGGCTTGAAATGGTTCTGTTACGAATGCTGGCTTTCCGACCGGTTTCTGTTTCGGCTGTAACACCGCAACAGATTACGATCCCGAGCTCGCAACCCGCGGCTGTGGTGTCGCAAACGGCTGCAGCTCAACCGCAAGGTCAGGGTATGCAGCGGGTGCAAGCACTGAAAGCGCAAATGAATGGTGGTCAAGCTTCGGCTCAAGCCCCTTTATCATCACCGCAACAGGTGCCAACACAGTCCCAAACGCCTCATCCACAAGGTACGCTGGCGCAAAATATGCCTCAGCAAGGACAGCATCAACCGATCAGAACGGCTGAGCCTCAACAGGCACCGCCGCCATCGTATGATGCCGCTCCTCAAGGTTATGAGCCACAGCATCCTGCGCAAGGTTATGATGTGCCGCCGCAAGAGCCGATGCAGCAACAACCGATGCAGCAACAACCGATGCAGCAAGCGGCTCAAGCAGCTCGCCCTGCGGCTTCTGCAGCATCTGGCTTAATGGCTGCGCGCAATAAATTACGTAGCCAAGCAAAACGCGATCCACAAGCTCCAACCACCTCAAAAAAGGGTGAGCCGGTACGGGCGAAAAAAAGCACCTCAAGTGTGCTAGAACGCATTGCTAATAAGCAAAATGGAGCGGCACCTACCGCTCAAGCGATGCCTGTACCGGGCGTTTCAACGGCACCAATGCTTGAACCCGCACAAAGCGATGAGTATCAATGGCGAGCAACAATAAACGTAGAAGATACTCAAGAAGCTACGCTAGAGGTTGCTCCAACGGTCTTAAAGCAGGCGCTGGAGCATGAAAAAACGCCTGAAATGGCAAAATTGCTTGTCATGGAAGCGGCAAATAAGGATAGTTGGTCGGATTGGGTGACTAAACTTAATGTAGGTCGGTTAGTACAGCAACTTGCCCTTAATTCTGCATTAACTCGTGATGGTAATGCAGCGACATTATTGCTGAGACCGGCGCAGAAGCACCTTGATACACCAAAGGCTCGTGAACAGTTAGCGCAAGCGCTCACTGTGTTGTTTGAAGAGCCTGTATCATTAAACATTGAATTGAGTGATGAAGGGCTTTCGCCGCTTGAGTGGCGAGAAGCAATTTATCAGCAGAAACTGGAACAGGCCAAGCACAGCTTGCAGTCTGATCCGAACGTGAACTTCATTCGTCAGCGGTTTGCCGCTGTTTTAGATGAAGAAAGCGTAAGACCCTTATAGATCAACCAGACCAATAGAGAGAGATAATATGTTTGGTAAAGGCGGTATGGCTAACATGATGAAGCAGGCGCAGCAAATGCAAGAGCGCATGCAAGAGATGCAAGAAGAGATCGCAAATATGGAAGTCACTGGCGAGTCTGGTGCTGGCCTTGTGAAAGTGACGATTACTGGTAGCCACAGTGTACGTCGCGTTGAGCTGGACGACAGCTTAATGGAAGATGACAAAGACATGCTTGAAGATCTCATTGCAGCGGCATTTAACGATGCAGCACGTCGCGTTGAAGAAACTCAAAAAGAAAAGATGGCTGGTGTAACTGGCGGCATGAACTTGCCTGCTGGCTTTAAAATGCCATTCTAATTAATGCGTACCAGTCACTTACTGGAACAATTAATGGAGGCCCTACGTTGCCTGCCTGGGGTTGGCCCCAAGTCGGCGCAGCGTATGGCCTTCAATTTGTTACAGCGAAATCGTCAGGGTGGTTTGCAGCTAGCAGACGCTCTGAGTCGTGCGATGACAGATATTGGTCATTGTCGCGATTGCCGCACCTTCACTGAAGAAGAAGTGTGTGCTATATGCGCTAACCCTCGTCGTCAGGAAAATGGCCAGATTTGTGTCGTTGAAAGTCCTGCTGACATTGTCGCGGTTGAATCTACTGGTCAGTTTTCAGGGCGATACTTTGTATTAATGGGGCATTTGTCACCATTAGACGGTATTGGTCCTTCAGATATCGGTTTAGATAGCCTTGAGTTTCGAATGCAGAATGAATCCATTGCGGAATTGATTTTGGCAACGAACCCGACGGTAGAAGGTGAAGCAACAGCTCACTATATTGCTGAGCTATGCAGTGAATATGATATTCCAGCGACACGTATTGCTCATGGCGTACCGGTTGGTGGAGAGCTTGAATTAGTCGATGGGACAACCTTGTCTCACTCACTCGCAGGGCGACAACGTCTATATTGATAGATATAGATCGATATTGTACTCAACAAGTTATTAAAAAGCCGACATTGTGAATTTCACATGTCGGCTTTTTTGTATCTACATATATTCAGTGTTAAGTAACTGAATTAGAGTGAGTATAAAATACTCGAGCCATAGTTCAGGCTAGTCAATAAAATCGATTTTTCGTTCATTACATCGATACGGCGGCTCTGTTGGGCATCCATTCGAATAAGCTGCTTTACGATCTCTAAATGACTATTCTTAAAGTCATTATTTTGGCCTGAAGTAATGTCTTTAAACTCTTTAGGCTCTGTTAGTAAGTAGCCACCGCTGACGCCCCATTCACCGGATTCTGAGATATGTAGCGTTAGTGGTTGTTCACTATCACTAAATAACTTTACCAGCGTGATGCGTGAATAGGTTTTATTAGGCAGATAAACGACATGGCTGTTTTGTTCGACACGACGAAGCATACCAAGTTCTTCGATTTCTGTTTCAATACGGCTGACGGATACTGATTGCCATTCACGAGACATTAAAAGTTGTTCTTGCTTGTAATTACTTGAGTAATAAAGCCAGATGCTAAAGACCGTAGACAGTGCTAATAAAATAATTGCCCAGTACTTTTTCATTTGCGCGAGTGCTGGGTTTTGCGTAGTCGTTACTGGCATAACTTAGTACTGTCCTTTTGGCTTGTAAGCAAACGAAGTGTCACGTTTTCGCTAGGCGTATCACTGCTGTGTATATAGTTAAGCCAAATTTGATTACTTTGCCCGCCCGTAGCAATGACTTCCACCGGGGACTTTTCACCATCATGGTACTTTAAGTAAGACTCAACACATTGCGTGATCATCGCGTGCCATTGTGAGACATTTGGGTGGTTTTTAGGCACGAGTACCTTTACGCCCTCGACCGCTTTCAATTGTTCAAAGGCTTCTGATTTTGGTGGCACACTGATGTTAACTAAAATAGGCAGCAAGATAGCGAATAGTACAGCCAAGCCATTAATTAACGGCCATGATAATTTTTTAGTTTTTTTGCTTTGTGCTGGATTGGTGAAATTTACTGGCGCTTTCGGCTGCTGTTGTTCGCCTAACTCAGGCTCTGTGCTGGTGTGAACATCGGTGCTGTTGTCTTGATTTTCCAGTAACTCGGTGTCACTGCCACTAATTTGGTCAGATAACGAGTCGACATTCGCGATCATTTGGTAGCCGCGTTTGGGCACGGTTTTAATAAATTCAGGTGATTTTGTCGAATCTTTCAGGGCTTTACGAAGAGTCGAAATAGCTTGCGTTAGGCTTGAGTCATCAACTTCAAAACCTTGTTCGCGCCAGACATAATCATGAAGGCGATTACGGGTAATAATCGCCCCTGGATCTTCAATCAGCAGGCTCAACGCTCGGCTTTCATTACTACCTAGCCGAGTCAGTTCATCGTTTTCCTGCTGATCGAGCAAGCTGTTATCATACGGGTCAAACAAAAAGCGTTGCCCAATTAGGAATTTATTTTCAATTTTATTCATTTTTAGCACCAACGGTACAACCTACAAGCATATATAGCATGTCGCCCCTTAATCATCTCTGAACATAAAAAATATAAAAAAGGACACTGAAAAAACATAAAGAATATAAAAGCGGGTATTTTAGGTTGAAAACGGTAACTTTGACCATATCTATTTAGATAAATCTTCATGGTAAAGATGAACTTTTTTACTTGAGCTATTTTTTGCCTGAAAAGGCAGTCCCTAATTAGTTACAAATGTATGAGTTTTGGAGTTGAGATGAGCGATCAAACTATCCATAAAAACAAGGAAACCCGTGGTTTTCAGTCTGAAGTAAAGCAACTTCTGCACCTGATGATCCACTCTCTGTATTCAAATAAAGAGATTTTCTTAAGAGAGTTAATTTCAAATGCGTCGGATGCCGCAGACAAATTGCGCTTTCGTGCGTTGTCTCAGCCTGACTTGTACGAAGATGATGCAACGTTAGGGGTTAAGCTGTCGTTCAATGAGCAAGCTGGCACACTGACGGTTAGCGATAACGGTATTGGTATGAGCCGTGATGACGTGATTGAGCACTTAGGCACAATTGCAAAATCTGGCACGAAAGATTTTTTTGCTAAGTTAAATGACGATGAGTCAAAAGACTCTCAGCTTATTGGCCAATTCGGTGTGGGTTTCTACTCTGCATTTATCGTTGCTGATTCTGTTACGGTCAATACACGAGCAGCAGGTGCTGCGGCTGATCAAGCCGTATCTTGGCACTCTGGTGGTGAAGGTGACTACAGCGTCGAAGATATCGAGAAATCAAGCCGTGGTACTGATATCGTTCTTCATTTACGTGAAGACGAAAAAGAGTTCTTAAGCGAGCACCGCGTACGTGAGATTATCGGGAAATATTCTGACCATATTGGTATTCCCGTTCATATCCAAACGGTTGATCGTGACGAAGAAGGTAATGAGACCGGTCGCAAGTGGGAGCAAATCAATAAAGCGCAAGCGTTATGGACTCGCAATAAATCTGATATTAGCGAAGAAGAATACAAAGAATTCTACAACCATGTATCGCACGACTTTGCTGAGCCGCTAACATGGAGCCATAACCGTGTTGAAGGTAAGCAAGATTACACTAGCTTGCTTTATATCCCGTCAAAAGCACCTTGGGACATGAATAACCGCGACAGCAAGCATGGCTTGAAGCTATACGTACAGCGTGTGTTTATTATGGATGACGCGCAGCAATTTATGCCTTCGTACTTACGTTTTATGCGTGGCTTGATTGATTCGAATGATTTGCCGTTAAACGTGTCGCGTGAAATTCTGCAGGATAACAAAGTGACTCAATCATTACGTAAGGCGTGTACTAAACGTGCACTGACGATGATGGAGCGCTTGGCAAACAATGATGCCGAAAAATATCAGACCCTGTGGAATGAATTTGGTCAGGTGTTAAAAGAAGGCCCGGCTGAAGACATGGCTAACCGCGAGAAAGTTGCGAAGCTATTACGCTTTAGCTCAACGCATGCAGAAACCGTTGAACAAACGGTATCGCTAGCTGATTACGTTTCACGTATGAAAGAAGATCAAGATAAAATTTTCTTCATTACCGCTGATACTTTCACGGCTGCGAAAAACAGTCCACACCTAGAGCAATTCCGCACTAAAGGCCTGGAAGTTATCCTAATGCATGACCGCATTGACGAGTGGTTGATGGGTCACTTGGCTGACTTTGACGGCAAGCAATTCCAAGCGATTACTAAAGCGGACCTTGACCTGTCGAAATTTGAAGACGAAGCGGATAAAGAGAAGCAAAAAGAAACAGAAGAAGCGTTCCAGTCTGTGGTTGAACGCACTAAAACGTATTTGGGAGATCGTGTTAAAGATGTTCGCCCTACGTTTAAGCTACAAGGTACACCAGCGGTAGTGGTCACCGATGAGCATGAGATGGGCACACAAATGGCTAAGCTGCTTGCGGCTGCTGGTCACGATGCGCCAGAAGTTAATTACATCTTTGAACTGAATCCACAACACCCGCTAGTCAATAAGATGGCTGATGAAGCGGACGAAGAAGCATTTGGCCGTTGGGTTGAAATGCTGCTAGGCCAAGCAATGCTAGCAGAAAAGGGCTCGATGGATGATCCTTCTCAGTTCCTAGCCGCAGTAAACAAATTATTGGCTTAATTTTTTAGGTATAGCGCGATATGACTAAGGTCTAATCGCGCTTTGTCTATGTCTAATTGTATTCTG
Organism: Photobacterium minamisatsumaniensis; assembly: GCF_050336695.1. Lineage (NCBI taxonomy): Bacteria > Pseudomonadati > Pseudomonadota > Gammaproteobacteria > Vibrionales > Vibrionaceae > Photobacterium > Photobacterium minamisatsumaniensis. Next base: position 65,597 of record NZ_JAKJSI010000027.1, read on the forward strand.
ATACAGCATGTAATCACGGCTTGCAGCCTGTACTGGGCTTGCGAGTCTGTGCTAATCAGTGTATTTTTTCTTTTTTTGAAAACTCCAAAATTTAAAGGGGATCAAGATGCGCATCATTCTTCTGGGCGCTCCAGGTGCTGGTAAAGGTACTCAGGCACAATTCATCATGGAAAAATTTGGTATTCCACAAATTTCTACTGGTGACATGCTACGTGCAGCAATCAAGGCAGGTACAGAGCTAGGTAAACAAGCGAAATCTGTCATTGATGCTGGTCAACTAGTGTCTGACGACATCATCCTAGGCTTGGTTAAAGAGCGTATTGCTGAAGACGACTGTGCAAAAGGCTTCCTACTAGACGGTTTCCCTCGCACGATTCCTCAGGCTGATGGCCTAAAAGAAATCGGTGTTGAAGTTGATTACGTTATTGAATTTGACGTAGCTGACAGTGTTATTGTTGAGCGTATGGCGGGTCGTCGTGCTCACCTAGCATCAGGTCGTACTTACCACAACACTTACAACCCACCAAAGGTTGAAGGTAAAGATGACGTTACTGGTGAAGACCTTGTTATTCGTGAAGATGACAAAGAAGAGACTGTTCGTGCTCGTCTAGGTGTTTACCACAACCAAACTGCACCGCTAATTGCTTACTACGGTAAAGAAGCAGAAGCGGGTAACACTAAGTACCTTAAATTTGACGGTACTCAGCCTGTTGCTGCAGTAAGCGCAGAACTAGAAAAAGCACTTTCTTAATTTATTTTGCTTTTTCCAAAAACGGGTTGGCTTTATGCCAACCCGTTTTTTTATGTGTGGATACTATCGGCAGTGATCGTAATGTGCATAATTGTGGTATAACTTGCTGAAACGAAAACTGTTACCGTCAACCTGAACGACTAAATTATGAAGGGCAGCATGAGCGAATTAACGGCAGACAAGAACAACAAAAAATATGGCGTGTTGCTGGTTAACCTAGGCACCCCTGAGGAGCCAACGTCTCAAGGCGTGAAGCGGTTTTTATCTGAATTTTTGCATGACAAGCGTGTGGTTGATATGACCCGCTGGTTATGGTGCCCAATCCTTCATGGTGTGATATTGCCGATCCGTGCGCCGAAGGTGGCGAAGTTGTATCAATCCGTCTGGATGGAGGAGGGGTCACCATTGATGGTTTACTCACAACGGCAGCAACAACAGTTGGCTGAACAGCTGGATGTTCCCGTTGAGCTCGGTATGACCTATGGCAGCCCGAGTATTAGTTCTGGCCTAGAATCGTTGAAACAGCAAGGCTGCCAACGTGTATTGGTCTTGCCACTGTACCCCCAGTATTCGCGTACCACCACTGCTGCAGTGTTTGATAAAGTTGCTAAGGTGCTCAAAAGCCAAGCTGAAATCCCCGAACTTAGATTCGTGAACGACTATTTCGATCATCCGGATTATATTTCTGCGCTGGCAGACTCAGCGACTTCATTTTGGCAGGAACACGGCCAGCCAGATTACCTACTATGTTCTTATCATGGCATTCCTAAGCGCTTTGCTGATAATGGCGACCCGTATCCTGAGCATTGTAATGGCACAACCGATAAACTGGCGACTGCACTGGATATGCCGCGTGAAAAAATGAGCATGAGCTACCAGTCTATTTTTGGACGAGAAGAGTGGCTGACGCCTTATACTGAAGGCACTATTGAAGCGCTGGCCAAAAAAGGGGTCCAGCGTTTAGATGTGATGTGCCCAGCCTTTTCGGTTGATTGCTTAGAAACACTGGAAGAAATTGCTGAAGGGTGTAAAGAGACGTTTATCAAAGCGGGGGGAAAAGAATTTAACCTTATCCCATGTTTGAATGACAACCCTGCACATATCAAATTAATGGCGAATCTTGTGCAACAGCATAGCCAAGGCTGGGCATAGATTACGATTAAGCCATGGTGAAAAAGAAATAACCTAAGTGTTCAATTAAGTAGACACGTGTAGCCAGAACTTGCCTTTATGGCATAAAAGCTCTCATTTTCTATGAGAGCTTTTTCTTTTATGTTCTATATTCTGTGATAGAATTCGCAAAAATTTCTCAACAGACAGCTCATTGACATGAAATTTCCAGGCCAACGTAAATCTAAGCATTACTTTCCTGTACATGCGCGGGATCCCCTTCTTAGTCAAGCGAAACAAGAAAAGCGACTAACACGCACACATGCTGTAGGTATTGATCAGACTTTGGTTGATATCGAAGCGTGTGTTGAAGATGAATTCCTGGAACGCTATGAGCTGAGCAAGGGCCACTCGTTGGTTATTACTGACGAACAGGCTGAAGCCTTGTATAAAGAGCTGAAAGATAAAAATTTGATCAGCCATGAGTTTGCTGGTGGTACCATCGGTAATACATTACACAACTATTCGGTACTGGCTGATGATAAATCAGTATTGCTAGGTGTAATGAGTAAAGATATCGAGATCGGCAGCTACGCATATCGCTACCTGTGTAATACGTCTAGCCGCATGGACATGAACTATTTACAGCCAGTCGATGGGCCGATAGGGCGTTGTTTTGCTTTGATTTCAAAAGACGGCGAACGTACTTTTGCAATCAACGAAGGTAAAATGAACCAACTCCACCCTGATAGCATTCCTGAGTCAGTCTTTGAAAATGCTTCTGCATTGGTACTTACGGCGTATTTGGTTCGTTGTAAAGAGGGCGATCCAATGCCTGAAGCAACTATGCGCGCGATTGAATATGCGAAAAAGCATGATGTGCCAGTAGTATTGACGCTTGGTACCAAATTTGTGATCCAAGACGATCCGCAGTGGTGGCGTGATTTCTTACGTGAGCACGTCACTGTTGTGGCGATGAACGAAGATGAAGCCGAAGCACTAACGGGTGAGTCTGATCCTTTAATGGCTTCTGAAAAGACACTTGAATGGGTTGACCTTATTCTTTGTACGGCAGGCCCTGTTGGTTTGTATACTGCGGGTTATACCGAAGATGAAGCGAAGCGAGAAACAAGCTTACCGCTACTGCCGGGTGAAATTCCTGAATTCAACCGTTATGAATTTAGCCGTCCGATGCTAAAAGACGACTGTACTACCCCGATCAAAGTGTACTCGCATATTGCTCCTTATATGGGTGGTCCTGAGCGCATTAAAAATACCAATGGTGCGGGTGATGGGGCGCTATCAGCCTTACTGCATGACATGTCAGCTAACCGCTACCATAAAGAAAATGTACCTAAGTCGAGTAAGCATCAGTTTAGCTTCTTAACGTACTCTTCGTTCTCGCAGGTATGCCTATACTCTAACCGTGTAAGTTATGAAGTATTGGCTCAGCACTCACCTCGTTTATCTCGTGGGCTACCAGAGCGTGAAGATAGCTTGGAAGAAGCATACTGGGAACGTTAATCGTTTTAAGTGTTGCATATAAAAAAACCGCCATTCGGCGGTTTTTTTATGTCGCTATAAAATCGCTAGCGCGCTATTTTTTGTAAGCTTCATTGTGAATCGCCGCAACTGCTCGGCCTGATGGATCTGCACTGTTCTTGAAGCTTTCGTCCCACTCAATTGCTTTTGCACTTGAGCAAGCAATTGACGGGCCACCAGGAACACATTTAGCTGCATCTTCTAGCGGGAATAGCTCTTCAAAAATTTCACGGTAAACGTACGCTTCTTTGGTTGTTGGCGTATTGTACGGGAAGCGGAATTTAGCCGTTTCTAGTTGTTGATCAGAGACTTTCTCTTCTGCAACGTCACGGAGTGAGTCAATCCAGCTATAACCAACGCCATCTGAGAACTGCTCTTTTTGACGCCAAGCAACAGATTCTGGTAGGTAATGCTCAAAGCACTCACGAAGAATGTGTTTTTCCATTTTTCCGTTGCCGCACATTTTATCTTCTGGGTTAATGCGCATTGCTACTTCTAGGAAATCTTTATCTAGGAATGGTACACGGGCTTCAATGCCCCAAGCTGCCATAGACTTATTCGCTCTCGCACAGTCAAACATGTTAAGGGCAAGCAGCTTACGTACGGTTTCTTCGTGGAACTCTCTTGCATTAGGTGCCTTGTGGAAGTACAAGTAGCCACCGAAGACTTCATCTGCCCCTTCACCTGACAATACCATTTTGATGCCCATGGCGCGGATTTTACGCGACATTAGGTACATTGGTGTTGATGCTCGAATGGTTGTCACATCATAGGTTTCAATGTGGTAAATCACATCACGAATTGCATCTAAGCCTTCCTGAACCGTATAAGTAAGCTCATGGTGAACGGTACCAATGCTGTCCGCTACAATCTTAGCAGCTTTGAGATCAGGAGCACCTTCAAGGCCAACAGCAAAAGAGTGAAGCGTTGGCCACCAAGCTTGAGACTGTTCATCATCTTCAATTCGTTTTGCGGCAAACTTTTTGGTGATCGCGGAAATTACCGAAGAATCTAAACCGCCAGATAATAGTACGCCATAAGGAACGTCGGTCATTAATTGACGCTTAACAGCACTTTCCAATGCATCAGTTAATGCCACTTTATCTGTTGGTGCATCTGCAACGGCATCAAACTCCATCCAGTCACGCTTGTAATAGCGTACAGGTTCACCTTTCTTACTCCATAGGTAATGACCTGGAGGGAATTCGCTGATGCTCTTACAAACGGGTACCAATGATTTCATTTCGGATGCCACATAGTAGTTACCATGCTCATCATAGCCGTGATAAAGCGGGATAATACCGATATGGTCACGACCGATCAGGTAAGCATCTTCTTGCTCATCATAAAGAATGAAGCCAAAGATACCGTTAAGGTAGTCGAGCAGCTCTGGGCCTTTTTCTTTATAAAGTGCCAAGATAATTTCACAGTCAGATTCGGTTTGGAACGGGTAGTCTGCTGCAAGTTCTGCACGTAATTCTTTATGGTTGTAAATTTCACCGTTTACGGCAAGGGCATGTGTTTTGTCTTGGTTATACAGTGGTTGCTCACCGCTGTTTAAATCGACAATAGCCAGACGCTCATGAACTAAAATGGCTTTGTCCGATGAGTAAATTCCTGACCAGTCTGGTCCACGGTGACGCATTTTTTTAGACATTTCTAATGCGGTTTGACGTAATGCTGATGCATCACCTTTAATGTCTAAGATACCGAATACTGAACACATACTTCTTACCCCAAATTAAAACATTGTTGCTATCCATAAATCTTGGGAGACAGTTTTAGCTATGATGTTGAATGTTACGTAACTCAAGCTATGAAACTGTTATCCCTTCGTTAATGTTAAAATTGCGTATTCAACAATTAAAAGCAACAACTAATTTCAGATCAATACACAAAAAGGCCATGTGCTGAATATGATTTAATTAAATCCCATTTTAGTGAATATTTTCTAATACGCGATGATATTTTGAGCTCAAAAAAAAATGGCAGCCGAAGCTGCCATTAGAAAGGAAAGGGGTGATATTTATTTTTGATCTATCTGAGGCGATAAATGGTCACAAACATGACGCGCAAAACCGCTACCAGCTTCGTTGTAAATATTGAACGCGGCATCAATGCCAAGTGCTTGTAACTGCTCTTCGTCGTCGCTGTATTTTGCGATAGCGGCGATTTGACCTTGATAGTTACGTTCTTTTATTTGTTCTAAAGCAAAGGTGTTCGCATGGCTATGCGGCATTGCGAGTAAAATAAGTTTCGTATTACGTTTGGATATTACCCTCGCCCAAAAGTCGGAGTCTGTGGCATCGCCATGAATGACATTTCGGCCTTTCTCTTGGTGGTACTCGACAGAGTCCTCTCTGGCTTCAACCCCGATAACCTGCTCACCGTAGCGGCTAACAAGTTCATCATAAGCGCCGCTGCCAATGCGCCCCATACCTAGGATCATGATTTGTTTATCGCCAAGGTCAATAAGCTGATCACTTGAGTTCAGTTGCTCTGGTTCAAATTCTTTCAGCCATTTAGAGGCATCTTTATAGAGTTTGTGCCCCATGCTGTTGAGTGGAGCGGCAATCAAGAAAGAGAGTGATACCGCAATGGCAATGGCAACCAAAAAGCTTCCCGGTAGCATGTCCATGCTGTAAGCAAGCCCACCGACAATTAGGCCGAATTCACTGTAGTTAAATAAGGTGAAAGTGCCGAGTAGCGAAGTACGTACGCGATATTTAAACAGATTGAATATAACGTAGTACAAAATGCCTTTGATAGGTAATAGCACGAGCAGTAGGAGTGCCATCAGGAAGCCATCTATGGTTGGTTCTTCTGACAGCCCTATATTGAGGAAGAAACAGACGAGTAGTAATTCTTTGAAATTGAATAACGACTTCGAGAGTTCTGATGATTTAGGGTGAGCAGCAAGCATCATACCCATGATCAGTGCGCCAAGATCGGCTTTCAGACCGACGGCTTCAAAAAGTCCTGCGCCAGCAACAAGGGCAAGAAATACCCCGTATAAGACCAACATCTCACCATGGCCCGCTCGGTCTAAAATCTTAAACAATGAAGGGCGTAACAGCGGTAGGGCAAATAACGCAAGTGCAGTAATTTCAGGTACTTTCCCAGTTGAAACGGTTAGGAAGAGAACCGCAAAGATATCTTGCATAACCAAGATACCGATAGCTAACGTACCGTAGGTCGCATTGAGCTCACCTTTTTCTTGCAATGCTTTGATGGCAAAAACGGTACTGGAAAATGAGAGCGCAAACCCCATGAGTGCAAGTTGCATGATGTCTAACTCTGCCATCATACCTATCCCTAATTGCTTTAGAACTAATAAGCAAAGGGTGAAAAGGCCAGTGGTGAGTATGTTGTGCAGCGTTGCCCCGCCCCAAATTTCTTTGGAAAGCAGTGTTTTAACATCGAGCTTAAGGCCGATGGTAAAGAGTAATAACGTTACGCCGAGATCGGCAAGACTACTGAGTATATTTGTGGATTCATAACCCGCAGTATTCAGTGCAAAGCCGGCAACAAGAAAGCCAACAAGCGGGGGGAGTTTGCACCTCAACGCAATGTAGCCTGCGAGAAAGGCGGCAATAATAAAGATGAGTTCCATGGTTAGACTGACAATCCTTTTTACTTGTCCCTGTTTAAAGTGCTAGGGCGTTTTGAGCATGGCCTATGGCACTAAGGGGCTAAATTTGGAAGTAATAGTAATAATTATTTGTGAAATATAACACAAAGGGCGTATTCCTGTCTGGAACACGCCCTTTGGTATTGTTACAAATTAGCCACTTAACGGTGGCTAAGGTAATCGGTATTTTAGTCTTCCAGTAAACGTTGCAGCAGTACACCGTTGAGCATTGCACGTTTGATCATCGAGAAAGCACCAATCGTCGGTTGGGTGTAAAGTTCAGACGTTACGATCGGTAGATCTTTATTAAACGTCGACAGCGATTGTGTTTCGACACAGCGACGGATTGCCGGGAAAATGACATCTTTCGCTTGAGTAATATTACCTGCAACCACGATTTTTTGTGGGTTAAACAGGTTTATGGTCATTGCGAGCGCTTTACCTAACTGGTTTCCCACTTTAATCAACGCTTGGGTTGCCAGCTCATCACCTTTATTCGCCGCTTCACAAATTGCTGGCATTGTAACGTCTTCTAGCTCGCGTAGGGTACTTGGGTAGCCTTGATCGAGTAGGTTCTGGACATGCTTAACAATCGCAGGATCGGCCGCAACGGTTTCAAGGCAGCCAAAATTACCGCATTGGCACTTGTCCCCAAGAGGATCTATTTGAATATGGCCAATTTCGCCCACATTACGGTTAAAGCCCAGAAAGACTTGGCCATTTACAATAATTCCAGCGCCAGTACCGTGATGGACACTGACTAAGATGGAGTCTTTACAATCTTTGCTTGAGCCAAAGTAATGCTCTGCCAAGGCTAAGCCACGGATATCATTACCGACAAAACAAGCAACACCATACTTTTCACTAATGATATCGGCTAGTGGAAGGTTTTCGACATCGATATGCGGCATATACTCAACAACACCGCTCTCTGGGTCAATCAGTCCTGGAAGCGTGATACCAAATGCGACAAGTTCACGCATGGTATTTTGATTATCAGCCATGAATTGACGAATATGCTCAAATAAGCCGTCGGTCAATTCTTGCTGGTTACCATAATGGAATGGATGTGCCGCGCCCGCTACGTGTTTACCGCTTAAATCGTAGAGGGTTAATTCAATATAATTACGCCCTAGGCGTATTGCAATTGAATGAAAAGGGGCTGATTCTGTCGTCAGCGATATCGCACGCCGACCTCCAGTAGAAGCCTGCTGCGCGACCTCTTTGATCAGGCCGCGCTCAAGCAATTGGCGGGTGATTTTAGTAACACTTGCAGGCGCGAGTTGACTAACGTCAGCCACCTGAATGCGTGAAATAGGGCCTTGCAAGTCAATTAGTCTGTAAACAGCTGCACTATTCAGCTGTTTTACCAGATCTACATTACCAATTTGTCCGCCTGTCATAGTTAGTTCTGCTCGTATTCACCGTTAACTACAGTCGCCCGAACATTATAATCACGATCAAAAATAGCAAGGTTTGCAACCATACCTTTTTTGATGGCACCCAACTTCTTGTCAACGCTAATCGCGCGAGCAGGATACAGAGTGGCCATTCTAATCGCTTCGTCCAAGGCGATACCTGCATGTTCGACACTATTTTGAATTGCTTCAATCATTGTTAGTGCTGAACCACCGAGTGTGCCATTTTCATCAACACACTTCCCATCACGATAATATACTTTCTTACCGACAAAAATAAAGTGATCCATGTCAGCTCCTGCAGGTGCAGTTGCATCCGTAACTAAAACAAGTTTCTCACCTTTCATACGGTGGGCCATGCGAATATTGGCATAATCGACATGGAAACCGTCGGCAATAATGCCTGTATAGACGTCTGGCGTATCGTAAATCGCACCAACCATTCCCGGTTCACGACCAGCAATAGGGGTCATAGCATTGAAAAGGTGAGTGGCAAAGCTAATACCAGATGCAAAGCCTTTTCGTGCTTCAACATAAGTTGCGTTGGTATGTCCTGCCGATACAACAACACCGGCATCGACCAGTTTTTCGATATGTTCGTGCGAGTTTAGCTCGGGTGCGAGCGTCACTTTAGTGACAACATCAGCATTAGCACAGATTGTATCGATCATCGCGTCGTCAGAGCGGCGGATATGGTCAACAGAGTGAATACCTTTTTTCATGACATTAAGGTAAGGACCTTCAAGGTGCAGACCTAATGAATGATTCTGGTATTGGCTTTGATACTCACGTTCGGCAGCAATGACTGCTTTCATGTCTTCGTCAGACGATGTAATCAGTGTCGGTAAGAAGCTTGTACAACCTGATTTCAGGTTGGCACGGTGCATGGTATGGATGGTATCTGCGTTAATTTCATCATTAAGCATGACACCACCACAGCCATTTAGCTGTAGATCGATAAAGCCTGCTGTTAGATTTGCACCATTAAGATCACGGGTTTCAATATCAGCGGGTAATTCTGCAATTGGGCAGACAGCGTGAATGTTCACGCCGTCAATAATGACGGCGTGGTTATTCAGCACATCGCTACCGGTATAAATGCGGCAATTGGTTAGCGCGTACATGAACAAATCCTTTTATTACAGGTTATTGATGTTGTTAGCTTCTAGCTCTTGGAAGTACTTAACAGTCTTCACTTTCAGCTCTTGTGTTGAAGGCTCATCACAAACAATCAATGATTTAGGGTGAAGTTGAAGTGCTGAAACTGTCCATAGGTGGTTTACAGAACCTTCAACAGCAGCCTCTAGTGCAAGGGCTTTGTTATGGCCTGTAACAAGAACCATGATTTCAGCAGAATCTAATAGAGTACCCACACCAATTGTTAGTGCGTACTTTGGTACTTGGTTCATGTCACCATCGAAGAAACGTGAATTAGCGATACGAGTATCTTCTGTTAACGTTTTGATACGAGTGCGCGATGCTAGAGAAGATGCTGGCTCGTTAAATGCGATATGGCCATCGTTACCAACGCCACCCATGAACAGGTTAATACGGCCATAAGACTTAATTTTATCTTCGTAACGCTGGCATTCAGCGTCATGGTCATCAGTATTACCGTTAAGTAAGTTGATGTTTTCTTCTTGGATATCAACGTGCTTGAAGAAATTGTTGAACATGAAGCTGTGGTATGATTCTGGGTGATCCGATGGGATACCGATATATTCATCCATGTTAAACGTTACGACATGCTTGAAACTTACTTCTCCAGCCTCATAAAGCTCAATAAGGCGTTTGTAAGTTGCGAGGGGGGTGCCACCTGTTGGCAGGCCTAGCACGAAAGGACGTTCCGCTGTTGGCTCAAATTTGTTAATACGATCAGCAATATAGCGTGCTGACCACAAACCTACTTCTTTCGCTTTATTCAGTGGGATTAGTCTCACGGTGACACCTCATTCCAAGTTTAAATATCGATAAAATCTTAGCGTGTTCACGCCTTTGTTTTGGATAATAAAATAAGTTTTATGATCGAGCTAGCAAAATCGCCTTATTATTGGTTATACAGGTGACAAAGATCACAAATGATGACGTTTTAATTTGCGGGGCGAAATTAATTTCTTAAACTGCAGGTAACTTAATCGGATAACCAAAATAAGTTATCAGTTTTACATCTAAGACAACCATAGGGGGAACTAAGGGTGAATATTCTTGGATATTTTCAAAAAGTAGGTAAAGCATTGATGGTGCCAGTCGCCACTCTGCCAGCCGCAGCAATTTTAATGGGTATTGGTTACTGGATTGATCCAAACGGTTGGGGTGCAAACAGTGCACTTGCAGCTTTTTTGATTAAAGCTGGTGCCGCAATTATTGATAATATGTCTGTACTGTTTGCAATTGGTGTTGCTTACGGTATGTCTAAAGATAAAGATGGTGCAGCAGCACTTGCTGGTTTTGTTGGCTTCTTAGTTGTTACCACATTACTTTCTCCTGGATCAGTTGCACAAATCCAAGGTATCGACCCAAGCGCAGTACCTGCTGCATTTGGTAAAATCAGCAACCAGTTTGTTGGTATCCTTGTGGGTATTGTTTCAGCTGAAATCTATAACCGTTTCTCAACAGTTGAACTGCACAAAGCATTGGCGTTCTTCTCTGGTAAGCGTCTAGTACCTATCCTAACGTCTTTTGCTGGTATTTTGATTGCCTTCATCCTTATGTACATCTGGCCTGCTGTATACGGCGGTCTAGTAAACTTCGGTGAAAGTATTCAAGGTATGGGTGAAGTAGGTGCTGGTCTTTATGCATTCTTTAACCGTCTACTAATCCCTGTTGGTCTTCACCACGCTCTAAACTCAGTATTCTGGTTTGACGTAGCAGGTATTAACGATATCCCTAACTTCCTTGGTGGCGCGAAATCAATCGCTGAAGGTACTGCAACTGTCGGTGTTACAGGTATGTACCAAGCTGGTTTCTTCCCAATCATGATGTTTGGTTTACCAGGTGCTGCTCTTGCGATGTACCACACGGCTAAAGCGAAGAATAAAGAAAAAGTTGCATCAATCATGATTGCTGCTGGTTTCGCATCATTCTTCACCGGTGTTACAGAGCCGCTAGAATTTGCATTCATGTTCCTAGCACCTGGCCTATACGTTGTTCACGCAGTGCTAGCGGGTATCTCTGTATACATCGCAGCATCAATGCAGTGGATTGCAGGCTTCGGTTTCTCAGCAGGTCTTGTAGATATGGTTCTATCTACACGTAACCCACTAGCTGTTAACTGGTATATGCTAATCGTTCAGGGCTTCGTATTCTTCGCGCTTTACTACTTCATCTTCCGTGCTGTAATCGTTAAGTTCAACCTGAAAACACCAGGCCGTGAAGACGATGATGTAGAAGAAGGTGCAGTTCAAGGTTCTAAAGAAACTGGCGAGCTAGCTCAGCAATATGTTAAAGCTCTTGGTGGCCACGAAAACCTAGAGAACATTGATGCATGTATCACTCGCTTACGTTTGACACTGAAAGACAGCAGCCTAGCTGACGAGAAGCAACTAAAAGCTCTTGGCGCTATGGGTGTGGTTAAACTAGGTTCAAACAACCTACAGGTTATTCTTGGCCCACTGGCTGAAATCGTTGCTGGCGAAATGAAAAAAATGCCTTCAGCTACGAAGTAATATCATAATATGACGTAATTACGCCTGTAGTAATTAACTCGAATTATCGGCCTCCATCACTGGAGGCCGTTTTTTTAGTAGCAACACAGGCTCAACCATCCTCTGAAATACCTTCGCATTACTTGCCTTGATAACCACAATTTTTCCCGCGTAATACTTAGATCAATTACTTATCCAGATTGGTATAACTTTGAATAACGATAATATAGACCTGGGCATTTAGTCTCTTTATTATGTTACTCACCTAGCAACCTATCGGTCTTCTCATCTCTTACACTATCGCTGCGCTTCTTCTTATCGGTGCCGTCATTGCCATACGGGACTCATCCATTTGTCGGTGACACTCTTCTGCGTGACCCCCGAGGTTAAAGCTAAACACCTTATAGGTTGTTCGTGTCGTACATCACCTTAATGCCAATTACTTTTCCTGTGGCGACCTCAAGCTACGCTGTCATTTCAAAGGCAATGTTGCCGAGGGCAATTCCTGTTTGAGCAAGGCTTTACAGGAGCACTTTTGTTGTTGTTTAGGTTAACCGACTGAAAATTATTGATATATTGAACGGTGAGCCGGTTGTAATTAACGCTATTCCCTTTTTTTACTCGCAAATAAAGAGCCTAAAAGCAATAAAGTGGTTCACTCTAACGCTTTTTCATCGGGTTTGAACTCCGTCAAAACCAATTTACCGAGCTACTTTGACGTTACTTTATGTGATCTTGTTCACGTTGCTTTTGCCTGATTTATAAAAAAAGCATCAAAATAAAAATCAGCATAATTATTAGAGTGAGGAGTGAACAATGGCTCCATGTTTTTGTGCACTCAATCACAAAAAAAACGTCAATTTAAAATTCAACGAAAATGACGTTTTCGTATCATTATGATTTAAATGATTTTTTGTTGTTTTGTGGTTTTTAGATTTGAAGTGGATCACTTTTGCTAGCGACTAAATTGACGCTGATAAATAACTCAATATATTTGTCTGTATTAAGAAACGAGCCCTTTCTTGTTTCAGTTAATAATATGATTTGATGGGTATGTAGAGATGTTAAAAAGAAACTTAATTGCTGTATCTGTATTGGCCGGGTTAGCAGGGTGTTCGATCACACCGTCTTCGGAACAACAAGTGGTAAATTCGCTAGCAAACAACCTTGATATTCAATATGCGGTATTAACGAATCATGGGGCAAACGAAGGCCTTGGCTGTCAAGAACTAGGCGCTGAGTTTGCATCATGTAATAAAGTGAACATGACGCTTGTCAACCAAGGTGAAGCCATTGAGTCTAGCGATTGGGCTATCTATTTCCACAGTATCCGCTTGATTCTAGATATTGATAGTGACGAGTTTAAGATCACCCGCATAACAGGTGACCTACATAAGCTAGAACCAACGGACAAGTTTGATGGTTTTGCGGCAGGTGAAGAAGTGGTACTGCCACTGATTAGTGAATTCTGGCAGCTATTTGAAACAGACTTTATGCCAGGAGCGTTTGTTGCTGCACCAAATGCGAAGCCGAAAATGATTGCATCTCTTAATACAGAAGATATCGGATCATTTGTAACAGGCCTGGAAGGCAATAATTTAAAGCGTACGCCAGAAGACAATAATGTAATGGCAACTGCGATTACTCGTTTTGAAAAAAATGCAGACATTGAAACACAAGATGTAACAACGACATTGTTACCAACGCCAATGTCAGTTGAAGCCGGCGAAGGGACAGTGAGTATCGCTGGTGGTCTGAACTTACCAAAAGGCGTGTTTGATGCGGCGCAATTCACGGCTATCGAAGATCGAGCTGGTATCGTGAATGTAGATGTACGTGGTGATCTGCCTGTCAGTATTGATATTACTTCAGCTGATTTTACTGGGGATTTTGCGAAGTCTGGTGCTTATGAGCTAAATATTCAGTCAAGCGGCATTACCATTAAAGCCTTCGATAATGCTGGTGCTTTCTACGCTGTACAATCGATTTTTGGTTTGATTGATAGCCAGAATGCTCAGTCTCTACCAGAGGTCGTTATTAACGATGTGCCGCGTTTTGAATACCGCGGTATCATGGTTGATGTTGCCCGTAACTTCCACTCTAAAGAGGCGATTCTTGCAACGCTAGATCAAATGGCAGCGTACAAGATGAACAAACTGCACCTTCACCTGACTGATGATGAAGGTTGGCGTCTTGAAATTCCTGGCCTGCCAGAACTCACTGACATTGGCTCAAATCGCTGTTTTGACTTGGAAGAGAAGAGCTGTTTATTGCCTCAGTTAGGTTCAGGTCCAACGACGGACAACTTCGGTTCTGGCTACTTTAGCAAAACGGATTATGTCGAGATCCTGAAATATGCGAAAGCACGTGAAATTGAAGTGATCCCAGAAATCGATATGCCAGCACACGCCCGTGCTGCGGTAGTTTCAATGGAAGCTCGCTACGATCGTCTTATGGCGGAAGGTAAAGAAGCAGAAGCTAACGAATATCGCTTGATGGATGCGGAAGATACGTCAAATGTCACAACTGTTCAGTTCTACGATAAGCAGAGCTTTATCAATCCGTGTCTTGACTCTTCCACTCACTTTATTGACAAAGTAATTTCTGAAGTAGCGGCAATGCACCAAGAAGCGGGTGCGCCATTAACAACTTGGCACTTTGGTGGCGATGAAGCAAAAAATATTAAATTGGGTGCTGGCTTTCAAGATATCAATGCAGAAGAAAAAGTAAATTGGAAAGGGACGATAGATCTATCGGCTCAGGACATACCATTTGCTCAATCTCCGCAGTGTCAGGCATTAATTGCTGATGGTACCGTTAGCGATTTCGCGCACTTACCAAGCTATATGGCAGAAGAAGTCTCGAAGATTGTTGCAGATAAAGGGATCCCGAACTTCCAAGCATGGGAAGATGGCCTAAAGTATAGCGAAGGCGCACAGGCTTTTGCGACTGAAAACACCCGCGTTAACTTCTGGGATGTTCTGTACTGGGGTGGAAGTGCCACTGTGTATGAGTGGGCAGCGAACGGTTATGACGTGATTGTTTCTAACCCAGATTATATGTACATGGACTTCCCTTATGAAGTGGACGCCAAAGAGCGTGGTTACTACTGGGCAACTCGCGCAACGGATACGCGTAAGATGTTTACCTTTGCGCCTGAAAATATGCCACAAAACGCGGAAACGTCTGTAGATCGCGATGGCAATGGTTTTACTGCTGAAGGTGAAATCGAAGCACAGCCATTCTATGGTTTGTCCGCTCAGTTATGGTCTGAAACCGTTCGCACCGACGAGCAATATGAATACATGGTGTTCCCACGCGTATTAGCAGCGGCAGAGCGAGCTTGGCACCGAGCGAATTGGGAAAACGACTACAAGGCAGGTGTGGAATATTCGCAGCAGACTAACTTGGTTAATGATGAGTTGCTGACTCAAGATTGGAACCGATTTGCCAATGTACTCGGTCAGCGTGAACTCGCTAAATTAGAGAAATCAGGCATTGATTACCGTTTACCCGTTCCAGGCGCGAAAATTGAGGGTGGCAAGCTGGCAATGAATGTTCAGTTCCCTGGTGTTGAGCTTCAATACTCCGTTGATGGCGGTGAAAACTGGATAACATATTTTGATGAACAAAAACCGAGTGTAAATGGAAACGTCGAGATTCGTTCTGTATCTGCGACAGGTGAGCGTTCGAGTCGAGTGACCACCGTTAAGTAACTGCACGGCCATTTAATCGGCTCTCTAGATTGTTAGGGAGCCTTTTTTATGTCATCTACACTGCCCATCTTAGCTTTAGAAATTCTATTTTTATGATGGGTTTCTATGTGGAATGTTGCTATTGGGCCTTATATTTTGGCTCACTATTTTAATTCCCCGCTTATTGCGGGTTTTTTTTATACATATCGACAAACAATGCATACTATTTGTTGAGTCGGCCCCCATAATTATGGATCATAGGGGGTTCAAAAATCCTGTAAGCACACGAGGTGTAATTGATGAGTGAATCTGAAGCTCGTCCAACAAACTTTATCCGCCAAATTATTGATGCGGATTTAGCGAGTGGCAAACATACAAGCGTACATACCCGATTCCCGCCGGAGCCGAATGGCTACCTGCATATCGGCCATGCGAAATCTATTTGTTTGAACTTCGGTATTGCTCAGGACTATCAGGGTCAATGTAATCTGCGTTTTGATGATACAAACCCTGAGAAAGAAGACATCGAATACGTTGAGTCTATTAAGAACGATGTTAACTGGTTAGGCTTTGAGTGGAGCGATGAGATTTGTTATTCATCGAACTACTTCGATAAGCTACACGGGTTTGCTATTGAATTAATTAATAAAGGCTTAGCGTATGTTGATGAGCTAAGTCCAGAGCAAATGCGTGAGTACCGTGGCACACTTACCGAAGCTGGTAAGCACAGCCCATATCGCGATCGCAGCGTAGAAGAAAACCTTGAGCTGTTCGACAAAATGAAGAATGGCGAAATCGAAGAAGGCAAAATGAGCCTACGCGCAAAAATCGACATGGCATCACCATTTATGGTTTTGCGTGATCCGGTTATTTACCGTGTACGTTTTGCGACTCACCACCAGACTGGTGACAAATGGTGCATCTACCCGATGTACGATTTCACCCATTGTATTTCTGATGCGCTAGAGGGTATTACACACTCTATCTGTACATTGGAATTTATGGACAACCGCCGTCTGTATGATTGGGTACTGGACAATATTACGATTGATTGTCAGCCACGTCAGTATGAGTTCAGCCGTTTAAACCTTGAATATACTGTAATGTCAAAACGTAAGCTTAACCAGCTTGTTACTGACAATTTGGTATCAGGGTGGGATGATCCACGTATGCCGACGATTTCTGGTCTGCGTCGTCGTGGTTTCACCTCGGCGTCTATTCGTGAATTCTGTAAGCGCATTGGTGTGACTAAGCAAGACAACACCATTGAAATGAGCTCTCTAGAGTCATGCATCCGTGATGATTTGAACGAAAACGCACCACGTGCGATGGCTGTTCTTGATCCGATCAAAGTTGTTATTGAAAACTTTGATGGTGAAGCGGAAATGCTTGAAGTCGCTAATCATCCGAACAAGCCAGAAATGGGCAGCCGTACTGTACCGTTTACTCGTGAAGTCTACATCGAGCGTGAAGATTTCCGTGAAGAAGCAAACAAGAAATATAAGCGTTTGGTTCTGGGTAAAGAAGTACGTTTACGTGGTGCTTATGTCATTAAAGCTGAGCGTATCGAAAAAGACGAAGAAGGTAACATTACAACTATCTTCTGTACTTACGATAACGAAACGTTGGGTCAAAATCCGGCTGATGGCCGTAAAGTAAAAGGCGTTATTCATTGGGTTTCAGCAACGCAAGGTCTTCCTGCTGAAATTCGTTTGTATGACCGCTTGTTTACGATTCCGAACCCAGGGGCTGCGGATGACTTTGTATCCGTGATTAACCCTGAGTCACTGACAGTGATGAACGGCTTTGTTGAGCCATCTTTGGTTTCTGCTGAAGCTGAGAAGGCACTCCAGTTTGAGCGTACAGGTTACTTCTGTACCGACAGCAAAGATTCTTCTGCTGAGAAACTGGTATTCAACCGTACTGTTGGTCTTCGTGATACATGGGCTAAAATCGGCGATTAATTTGCGGATTTTTGCGAATAAAAAACCAGCCATGTGGCTGGTTTTTCTATATCTGGATAATCATTCTTAAGTGGCTAAGTGTTGAGCGCTTAGCTTTTATATTTTTATAATAGCGAACTAATTATCGTGGGTTATGAAGGGTTTCGTCTTCTGAACAGTTACCTTCAATACAGTGACCGTAGAGGTATAAGCTGTGGTTTGTCAGGCGAACATTAAAGCTTGAAGCAATTTCTTTTTGACGTTCTTCGATAACATCATCAGAAAATTCAATTACTTTGCCGCAATCCAAACACACTAAGTGATCATGGTGATGTTGCGTAGCCAGTTCGAAAACAGATTTACCACCTTCGAAGTGATGACGAGTCACAATGCCAGCATCATCAAATTGGTTTAAAACTCGGTAAACCGTTGCCAGACCAATTTCTTCACCAATATCGATTAATTTTTTATACAAGTCTTCAGCACTGATATGTTGGCAGTCAGGTTGCTGTAATACTTCCAAAATTTTCAGACGTGGAAGTGTAACCTTAAGGCCTGCTTGCTTGAGTGCATGATTATTATCTGACATTCGAGTTTCCTATTGGCTATCCACATCAACATGATGCGGTAGTCTTTCTCTTCTTTACTTATTATAAGTGACCACAAGGTAACAATAAACCTCAAAGCGGGTCAATCTTGCTGATATCTAACTTTTCTTTTTGTTGTTAGTTTGTTGTCAAAATGTACATTTCGATTTTAGGGGAGTAATATTAATCTCATCGTACCAGTTTGAAGGTTAGACGCTATGTATCGTTTCTATAAACCAGCCATCGTCAGGCTGGCTCTGAATTTATGGCCTCCCTTTTGGGGATCAGGAATCAGTATCATTCGTATTTCTAATGACTTTAAAAGAGTACGGATTAAGCTTAAGTTAAGATGGTGGAATAAAAATGCTAATCGAACCCAATATGGCGGCAGTATTTTTTCACTCACTGACCCTGTTTATGCCTTAATGCTGATTGGGTTATTAGGCAGGCAGTATTATGTCTGGGATAAGCATGCTGAAATCAGTTTTATAAAGCCGGGTAATAGTGACTTGTATGCAGATTTTATAATCAGTGATAGCTGCTTAAATGAGATCATTCAGGCTACAGCGGCAGGTGAGAAGTACTTCCCTGAGTTTTGTGTACAAGTAAAAAATGCAGATGGTGAGATTGTATCTGAAGTGAAGCGTACGCTTTATGTCAGGAAGAAACCAGGGTACCGAGCGGAAGCTGATAATCTCAAACAAGAGGAATTAACATCATAGTCATAGTGTTAGGTAGATTGCAGATAAAAAAACGCCAGAGCAGAGCTCTGGCGTTTTTGGTTATTCGGTGAAATTAATCTGCTAGTTCAGCTAGGCACATTTCATCAAAAATTTGCTTAACCCACTGGGTAACGCGTTCTTCGGTCAATTCAGGCTGACGATCTTCATCAACACATAGGCCGATGAAATTATTTTCATCAACTAGTGCTTTAGATGCTTCAAATTCAAAGCCTTCTGTTGGGAAGTGGCCAACAATGGTTGCACCACGGCCTTCAATGATGTCACGTACTGTACCCATCGCATCACAGAAGTACTCAGCGTAGTCTTCCTGATCGCCACAGCCGAAGATAGCAACTAGCTTGGTAGAGAAATCGATGTTCTCTAACTCAGGGAAGAAGTCATCCCAATCACACTGTGCTTCACCGTAGTACCATGTTGGGATACCCAGTAGTAGAAGATCAAAATTGTCGATATCTTCTTTGCTGCTTTTCGCGATATCTTTAACTTCAACTAAGTTTTTACCTAGTTGCTTCTGGATCATTTTAGCGACTGCTTCTGTATTACCAGTGTCGCTACCAAAGAAGAGTCCTACACTCGCCATAGTAGAAATTACCCGTATTAATTGTTGACCGTTAGCCTGACTGCTAACGAGGTACATTATTCGTTGCTAGGCGCTATGCCCTGATAGCCAATGATAACTATTTCGATCTACGAGTCTATGCGATTTAATGATCAAAACCCATCATTGGTTAAATTTATTATCTCAACGTTAACCGATGCCAGCCCCTTCCCAGCTAAGCTGGATAAGGCCTTTAGTAATGAAGCCAGTACAGCCTAAAAATAGGACTAACCAGACAATTTTGCGCCCAAAGGGTGGCACATTACCTTGCTTCAGCACATCTTTAATGGCCATACCAATAAAGAAAAAAATGGCAGCAAATAGTAAGTCCAAGCCAATGGATTCAAGCAAGTCCATATGCTCATACAACATTAATGTCTCCTTACCTGATCATTGCTAATGTTGAGCTTGGCGCGAACTATACCACAGACAGTAGCCACCTGTTAACGGCTAAGCAGCTTGTAAGAAGTTCAAAATGATACGATTTACGGTCTCTGGTTTTTCTGCATGCAGCCAGTGTCCAGTATTCGCGACCATATGTGCTTTTGCACTCGGAAATTGACGGTTTATCGCTTCTCGGTGCTCAGGCAAGATGTAATCAGAATTCTGCCCTTTAATGAATAATGTTTTGCCATGGTAAGCCGGCACGTCTTGCCAACCCATAATCGTTTCGTAGTTAGCGATAAGCCCTTCGACATTAAAACGCCAGCCATAGTCTCCGTTGTCTTGCTTGGCGAATGATTTAAGCAGAAATTGGCGTACGCCGGGTTCGACGACATGCATTGCAAGATAGTTTTCAGCTTCGCTGCGCTTACTTACAGTGTGCTTAGCCACTTCGCGTAATCCCGCGAAAACATTTTGATGACGATGAACATGGTAATGGATAGGGGCCATATCGAGGACAAGAAGTTGCTCTAATCGATCGCCAGCCACTTCTGTCAGTGCCATAGCGACTTTCCCGCCCATAGAATGACCAATAACTGAAAATTGCTCGATGTTGAGTTCATCAATCACACTCAATACATCTGCGGCCATTTCACGGTAGGTAAAATGCGGGCTATGTGGTGAACGGCCATGGTTACGTAGATCAACACTGATCACTTTATATTTATCTTTCAACGATCTGGCGAGCAGGCCTAAATTGTCGGCACTGCCAAACAAACCATGGATCAAGATGATCGCGCTTCCTTCGCCATTCACTTGGTAATGAAGATTCACAGACTATTTTCTCTTGTTGTTAACGCTTTACCGTAGAGTATAACCTCGGATCACGTTATAATCTCACGGTGATTTTTAAACGGAACGATAATGAACACTACGATGAAGACTATTGAGGTAGACGACGAGCTATATCGTTACATCGCTAGCCAAACGCAACATATTGGCGAGAGCGCATCTGATATCTTACGCCGATTGCTTATGATGCCAGATCAAGACGCGATTGCTATGCAGCCAGAGGCCGTTATGCCTGTTCGTCCTAAGGGGATCGTGGTTAGCAAAGATGCTGGTAATGTACCCCAGACTGATCGCGTTAAAGAAATGCGCAGTTTGCTGATCTCTGATGAGTTTGCTGCTCAGGAAAAAGCGATTGGTCGATTTATGCTGGTTTTATCCTCGCTTTATCATATCGATCCGCAGGGTTTTGCCGAAGCTGCTGCCATTAAAGGCCGTACTCGTGTCTATTTTGCTGAAAGTGAGGAAACACTATTAGCAAGCGGCAAAACGACCAAGCCAAAATCGATCCCAGAAACGCCATTCTGGGTGATCACAAATACTAATACTGATCGCAAGCGTCAGATGGTTGAGCAACTGATGGGTAAAATGAACTTCGGTGCAGATATCGTTGAAAAAGTTTGCGGTGTAATTTAACAGGCATTATGCCTATTTGTCTTACAAGGATAAGTTTAATGGCGATTCATCCTCGCGCTGGGCAGCAAGCTCAGCAAGAAGATATGCACAATATTCCTGCGTTGGTAGCGAATTATTTCCTGATTGAGCCAAGTGCTCAAAACCCGCAGCAGAAAGTGGCATTTGGCACATCTGGTCATCGCGGTACTGCCGATAAAGGAACCTTCAATCAGCACCATATTTGGGCAATTGCTCAAGCGGTTGCAGAAGTGCGCACTGCTAATGGGGTAACTGGTCCTCTATTTTTGGGTAAAGATACCCACGCATTATCTGAGCCAGCTTTTACCTCAACACTAGAAGTACTGGTTGCAAATGGTGTTCAGGTTGTTATCCAAAAAGATCGTGGTTATACGCCAACACCGGGTATCTCTCACGCGATCCTTTGCCATAACGAAGCTAATGATGCGAAAGCAGACGGTATCGTTATCACGCCTTCACATAACCCACCTCAAGATGGCGGCATTAAATATAACCCTGTCCATGGCGGCCCTGCTGAAGGTGCTTTAACAACAGCTATCGAAACCCGTGCCAACGAAATTATTGCTGCTGGTTTAGTTGATGTTAAGCGTGTTTCAATTGAAGATGCGTTTGCTAGCGACTTTGTTGAAGAGCATGATTTGGTTGCCCCGTACGTTGATGATCTTGTTAACGTTGTCGACATGGCTGCGATTCAGAAAGCAAACCTGAAAATCGGTGTTGATCCACTGGGTGGTTCTGGTATCGAATACTGGCGCCAAATTGGTCAATATTACAATCTTGATCTGACGTTGGTGAATGAGTCAATCGACCCATCTTTCCGCTTTATGTCATTAGATAAAGATGGTGCAATTCGTATGGACTGCTCATCACCTTATGCGATGGCAGGTTTGCTTGCACACAAAGACAAGTATGACTTAGCGTTCGGTAACGACCCTGATTATGACCGCCATGGTATCGTGACGCCGGCTGGACTAATGAACCCTAACCACTTCTTAGCGGTTTGTATTGATTACCTATATCGCCACCGTCCAGACTGGGGTCAGGATGTTGCCGTTGGTAAGACATTGGTTTCAAGTGCGTTGATCGACCGTGTTGTTGCTGATCTAGGCCGAGAGCTTTGCGAAGTGCCTGTTGGCTTCAAATGGTTTGTTGATGGTCTATACAGCGGTGAGCTAGGCTTCGGTGGTGAAGAAAGTGCTGGTGCATCTTTCTTACGATTGAATGGTACACCATGGTCAACAGATAAAGACGGTATCCTTTTATGTCTGTTAGCCGCTGAAATTACGGCTGTTACGGGTAAGAACCCACAACAATACTATGATGAGCTGGCGGCTAAGCATGGCGCATCAGAGTATAACCGTATTCAAGCTGTAGCGAATGGTGAGCAAAAAGCAGTACTTAGCAAGTTGTCTCCAGAAATGGTTGCCGCTGAAACGCTAGCTGGTGAAACAATTACTGCACGCCTGACTCATGCGTCGGGTAACGGTGCGGCAATTGGTGGCCTGAAAGTAACCACTGAAAACGGTTGGTTTGCAGCTCGCCCATCAGGTACTGAAGATATTTATAAAATTTACTGTGAAAGCTTTAAAGGTAAAGAGCACCTAGCACTTATCGAAAAAGAAGCACAGGAAATTGTGAGTAAGGTATTTGCTGACGCAGGCATCTAAGCTGGTTGGCTTTTTTTTACGATTAAAAACGCCCGCATGTCGGGCGTTTTTTTATGTCTGCAGTTTTATGCTTACGCTTTCTGGGTTATTCGCCAGTATTAGGCCAGCACTCTGGCATCACAAACCAGATTTGATTATCGGGCGCGACAGCCATTGTTGGATGGCTGACGCTTACTAGCTGGTCGTGATGTTCAAGTTGATCAAAGGTTGGAGGGGCTATCCACTGTGGCTTTGATATGCCTCGCAAGTTGAACTTGTACGCTTGTGAACAATAGCACCAAAGGCCTGTAGCAGCATTGGAGTTCAGAGTGATGGATGAGCCTGAATAATCCTGTTGGTAAGGGTAGAACAATCGGCCTTGCATTATAAGGCGGCGCACTTGTGGCGTACCGTATTGAGAAGAGAATTGGTGTTCATAAGCTGAATGCTGTGACATCAAAAGTTGGTGTGACAACATTCGTTCGGCTTTCTTATCAAGATTATCGCGAGCATTGGGGCCCGGCCAAGATTGCTCAAAAGCCAGATAAAACTTAATTGCCACCTCCCAGTGTTCAAGCTGCCCTGTTAGTTCATTTCTGACGATAAAATCAATCGCCCCTAAGGTTTGTTTATTGTGAGTTAGCTGAAGCTCTTCAGCAATAAGCGTGTAGTGCGGATGGTGAGTAATTAGTTGTTGCCAAAGCCATTGGTAAAAGAAGCCAAGCCGATGGTTACCACTATATTCTTGTGCTGGTGGAAGCACCGCGTGAATGCGAAAGGCATCGAACCAAGTTTGATCGGCAATTGATTCATGGCCAGCTAGTAGCGGGGGGAGCTGCAAAATCGCTTGAGCGCTATTATTCATAAATTCTTCAATAGGCGCGGTATTGTATTTCAGAGACATAGTTACCATTTTATCGTGTGTAGGCTGACGAAAGGCTTATCTTGTTAAGTGTTGAGCTATAACTTAGGGTGTTTACTCTAATTATTACCCTTACAGTAAGTAAGCTTATTGGCCGATTGGAGAGGGCGATATGTATAAACATTATTCAACATCGTACATTTTACTACGCCGTACCTTTGTGGTCGTTGTTGGCGTGAGTACTTTTCCCGTCATGATTTTTACTTCCATGTATACTCGCTCAAAACTCTATAGCTACTTACATCGAACGTGGCTGAAAACCAGCGATAAGCCCGTTTGGCTTATCGAAAGTGAACATGCTGTAGAAGAACTATACTAGGTTAATTGTGCTTTAGTCACATGGATACCACGTATATGCGTAAAAAGCTGCACACATGCAGCTTTTTTAATGCCTGATTTTCGAGATAGAATATAGAAAACAGATTGAGTGTGGTGAGTCATTATTACACTCAAAAATACGCTATCTTGAGGTTGCTTAAGCATGCGGCTAAAGAAGGAATAAAAGTATGAATAATATTAAGCTTGAGTCTGAACTCAACAAGTTGCTAAGTCCTCATTTAATTAAAGATTATTGCCCGAATGGCCTTCAGATTGAAGGTAATGCAGAAGTAAAAAAAATCATTACAGGCGTCACAGCGTGTCAGGCACTTATTGACCATGCAATTGCAGAAAAAGCGGACGCGATATTGGTTCATCACGGCTTTTTTTGGAAAGGTGAACCCGCTGAGATCCGTGGTATGAAGTTTCGACGTATTAAAGCATTGATTGAAAATGGTATTAACTTATATGCCTATCACTTACCGTTGGATGTTCATCCTGAACTTGGTAACAACGCACAGTTGGCTAAATTATTAGGTATTGAAGTACTTGGTGGGCTGGAAGACGGCAACCCGAACTCTGTTGCTATTTATGGTCAACTAGATCAGCCACTAACTGGTGATGAGCTAGCCGCGCGACTTGCAATTACACTACATCGAGAGCCGTTACATATTGGTGATAATTCTCCGAAAGAAATTAAAACGGTGGGTTGGTGTACTGGTGGCGGTCAAGATTATATTGAATTGGCGGCACAAAAAGGACTGGATGCTTTTATTTCTGGTGAGATTTCCGAAAGAACAGTTCATATTTCCCGAGAATTAGGTATTCATTATTATAGTGCTGGACACCATGCAACAGAGCGTTATGGCATTAAAGCGTTAGGTGAATATTTAGCAATAAAATATGATTTAGATATTAATTTTATCGATATTGATAACCCTGTTTAGGTCTGATTCAGCTATATAGAATAATAAAAGGCTCGCCATTTCTAATGCCGAGCCTTTTATTTTGTGTTGTAAAATTACATACATCGAAAATATGGAGGTGTTGATTCTGTTAGATCTGGGTCTAATTAATATAATCTTTCATTTTTTTACAGGTTTTTAATGTGCTTTCGGTCGGTTTTTTGACTTTCGTCAAAAGATGGGCCTGAATTACGGTCTCGAGTTCGAAATATAATTACAACCATGAATCAATCCGATAATTTAAATTAACTCGTTTGATATACCTTGAATTGTTTATTCAGTATTTATTCAGGGATGTAAAAAATTACAGGTAATGATTTGCCATTAATAACGAGACATTAATTTAACTCGATCTATGTCAGCTGATATTTTTTACCAGTAAAGATTTAACTGGTGTTAGCTGATTTATTTATTGGAGATTCCCCATGACAAAGAAGTGGTTTACCGAAACGGTTGACAGCACGATTTCTATAATGGAAACGTCAGCTGAAAAAGGGTTGGACACTGCGGAAGTTAATAAGCGTACAGAGCAATACGGCACAAATGAGCTTCAAGAACAAGCCGGTAAGTCTGCGCTAGAGCTGCTAACTCACCAATTCAAAAATCCATTGATTTTTATTCTAGCCGTTGGTGCAATTGTTTCCTTCTTCACTGGTCACTTAATTGATGCTGTGGCGATTGCTGTCATTATTGTGATTAACGTAGTTATTGCTTTCTGGCAGGAGTTTAAAGCTCAAAAAGGAATGGAAGCACTACGTGACATGGCAGCACCTATGGCGCAGGTACGTCGTAATGGTGAGTGGGTGGATATTCCAGCACGTGAGATTGTTCCTGGTGATGTGCTAAAGATTAGCACGGGTGACATCTTAGCGGCTGACGTTCGTATTATTGAATCTAACCGTCTATCGATTGATGAGGCCGCACTGACCGGTGAATCTGAGCCTGTTGATAAGACAAGTAAAACGCTGGAAGATGGTCATATTAGCTTGGGCGATCAGGTTAACATGGGCTTCATGACCACGATTGTGACAGGCGGTACAGGTGTCGGCATTGTTATTGGCACTGGTATGCAGACTGAGGTTGGCCATATCGCGGACATGATGGCTAATACCGAAGAAACCAAGACCCCAATGCAAGAGCGTATGGATTTGATTGCCAAAACGCTAATGATTGTTGCACTAGGTGTAGTAGCGGTTGTATGTGTTATCGGTCTATACCATGGCATGCCATGGCTTGAAATTCTGAACACTGGTATTTCACTATCTGTTGCTGCAATTCCTGAAGGTCTACCAACTGTTGTCACCATCGTTCTAACCATGGGTTCAACGAAAATGGTGAAGAGCAATGCTCTCGCTAAGCAGCTGGCTGCGATTGAGACTCTTGGTTCAACAACTGTTATCTGTTCAGATAAGACAGGTACGCTGACTCAGAACCAAATGCAGGTAATGAAAGCCTACGATGCATCTGGCCGAAATTGGGAAGTGAGCGGTAAAGGTTTCTCTCCTAAAGGTGAATTTAAGCCTCTTTCACACAGCACCGATGTGAAAGATAGCCCTGAAATGATGCAAGGCTTGGTGGTTGCAACACTATGTAATGATGCTGAGTATATTCAGAATGGCGATAAGTCATCTGTACGTGGTAACCCAACTGAGGGCGCATTGATTGTAGCTGCGGCGAAGGCTGGTTTACAGCAGACAGAAATGCTTTCAACGGGCGGCTACTCAATTATTGAGAAATTCCCGTTTGATTCTACACGTAAAATGGCATCGGTTATTGTTAAAGGCCCTGACGGTAAGCACTTCCTAGCGATTAAGGGTGCGCCAGATGTTGTATTGCGTAATGCATCAGGCTTTATGGTTAACGGTGATGTCGTTGCTCACCAGCCAGCTGTAGCCGAAGGCAACTTGGCTGTAGCGGCTAACCCAGCAGAACAGTTAGTTGCGAACTATGAAGCGGCGATTCAAGACTTTGCTCACCAGGCTCTACGTACACTCGCTGTTGGTTTCCGAGAGTTATCGGAAGATGACCTACAGCGTGACCCTAGCGAACTTGAGCAAGATGTGACGATCCTTGGCCTGTACGGCATCATGGATCCACCTCGCCCAGAAGTACGTGCCGCGGTTGATAGCTGTTTTGACGCAGGTGTTCGTACGGTAATGATCACTGGTGACCATGCTCTTACAGCAGCAGCGATTGCGCGTGAAATTGGTATTATTCGCAGCGAAGAAGATTTAGTTGTGACGGGTACCGAACTCGATGATATGGACGATGAAGAGCTACGTCGTATCTGTCCTAATGTCGCAGTATTTGCCCGTGTATCACCAGAACATAAGCTACGTATTGTACAGGCTCAGCAACACAACAATGAAGTCGCTGCCATGACTGGCGACGGTGTGAACGATGCGCCAGCGCTACGCCGTGCTGACATTGGTGTTGCAATGGGTATTACGGGTACATCGGTTGCGAAAGACTCTGGTGACTTGATCCTGCTGGATGATAATTTCAGCACCATTGTTAAAGCTGTACGTCAAGGTCGTCAGATTTTCGATAACCTGCGTAAATTTATCCGTCAGGCATTGACTGCTAACGTTGGTGAAGTATCGGTAATCCTGTTTGCCTTCCTCTTCATGGGCCCTGAAGTGGCATTGCCACTGACACCACTGATGATCCTTTGGATTAACTTAGTATCTGATGGTCTACCAGCGCTAGCACTTGGTGTTGACCCAGAAGAGAAAGACTTGATGGAGCGTAAGCCGCGTAAGCGTAACGAAAGCTTCTTCAGCGATCACTTAGGTACACGTATTGTGGTTCGTGGTTTGGCTCAAGGTGGCATGAGCTTCTTGGCATTCAACTGGGCTGTCAACGCTGGTCTAAGTGCTAACTACGCACAGACAATGGCGTTTGCAATGCTAGTGTTCTGTCAGCTATGGCACATCTTTGATTCACGTACGTTCACTACGCTGTTCCGCAAGAACCCATTTACTAACAAGTACTTGTTAGGTGCGGTAGCGCTGTCTGCAACGTTGTCTCTAGGTGTTATCTACACAGGTGTTGGTCAGTTTATCTTTAGCACTGAAGCGCTAACAGCAGGGCACCTATTTACCGTGTTCATTGCAGCTTCACTACCAACGTTTGTACTGTCTGGTATTAAAGAGCTAACAAAGACTAAGCTAGTTTAATCTTTGTATGATATGTAAAGAAAAGGGCCTTATGGCCCTTTTTTATTATCAAAAGTGACTGATTTTTAATAGCGTGACGGGATAGATATTAAAAAAAGCCACCTTCTTTCGAAGGTGGCTTTCTTGTTTATTTACGTATTTTGTTTATTTACGTAATTTAGTAAATTGCTATTCACGCTCATGAAGAGGGCTGAAATCGCGCTGGTTGTAACCCGTGTACAACTGACGAGGGCGACCAATACGATTGGTCGGGTCATTATGCATTTCGTTCCAGTGTGCAATCCAACCGATAGTGCGAGACATCGCGAAAATAACGGTAAACATTGATACTGGAATACCGATTGCCTTCAGAATTATACCTGAGTAGAAATCGACGTTCGGGTAGAGTTTTTTCTCAACGAAATATTCATCGGAAAGTGCAATACGCTCCAGCTCCATGGCAACATCAAGCAGCGGATCTTTAATATCCAGCTCTTTAAGTACATCATGGCACGCTTCACGCATCACGGTTGCACGTGGGTCGTAGTTCTTATAAACACGGTGACCAAAGCCCATTAGGCGGAATGGGTCGTCTTTATCTTTAGCACGTTCAACATACTCAGGGATCTTATCAACGCTGCCAATTTCTTCTAGCATCTTCAGACAAGCTTCGTTAGCACCGCCATGGGCAGGGCCCCAAAGTGAAGCGATACCAGCAGCAATACAGGCAAATGGGTTCGCGCCCGATGAACCTGCAAGTCGAACAGTAGAAGTCGAGGCATTTTGCTCGTGGTCAGCATGTAACGTAAAGATTTTATCCATCGCACGGGCTACAACAGGACTGACGGTATACTCTTCACATGGCGTTGCAAACATCATGTGTAGAAAGTTTTCAGCATAGTCTAAGTCGTTACGAGGGAAAATAAATGGCTGGCCGATTGAGTATTTGTAACACATCGATGCAAGCGTTGGCATTTTGGATAGCAGGCGGAACGCTGTGATTTCACGGTGGGTATCGTTATTGATATCTAACGAGTCGTGATAGAACGCTGCGAGCGCGCCAACTACTCCACACATGACAGCCATAGGGTGAGCGTCACGGCGGAAACCATGGAAGAAGCTCGAAATTTGCTCATGAACCATCGTGTGGCGAGTTACCGTAGTACGGAATGTCTCATATTGCTCACGAGTCGGAACCTCACCATATAGAAGAATATAACAAACTTCTAAATAGTCAGCATTATTGGCCAATTGGTCAATTGGGTAACCGCGGTGAAGCAGAATACCCTTATCACCATCAATATAGGTAATTTGAGATTCACATGATGCAGTGGCTAGAAAACCCGGGTCGAATGTAAAATAACCGTTAGCACCAAGCTTACGTACATCTATTACTTCTGGCCCTTCAGTGCCCCCGAGAATCGACAGTTCGACGGGTGCTTCCCCTTCAATATGAAGAGTAGCTTTCTTGTCTGCCATAACAATCTCCTTTGTTTTTATAATCCTAATCCAAGGCGGATGTACGATTGTTGTACCTTTCGTACGAGGGAAAGTCAATTTTTGTGGTTCTTTTGTGTGGCATTGTTAATAACTTTGGTTAAAAAAATGCAAATTTCCGAAACTGTGTTAGAGGTCATGTTGCAAGCTTTGTAATTGATTGTTGCGGGGGGTATACTCGCGACAGGTCTCTGGTTCTGCCGCCGCCAGACACAAATGCTTAAGTTATCAAGAAATTTAGTAAGTTAGGTTTAACTGTGTTTTACAAAAACAGTCACACAAAAGCGCAACGGTGAGTTGCGAAAATGTTATTGTTTTTGTTGGTTTAAAGCAGAAACGGAGAGTTATAACTATAAAATTGCTTCAATGGAGCTGAGTGGGCAATCACCGTGAAAGTAAATAAGCCAAGACCTGTCAACCTCGACCTACAGACGATTCGCTTTCCCCTTACAGCGATAGCGTCGATCATACATCGCGTTTCCGGCGTGATCACTTTTGTTGCTGTAGCCATCTTACTTTGGCTATTAAATATTTCTTTATCCTCCCCTGAAGGCTTCGCCAGTGCTGCCAGCATTGTAAATAGCTTTTTTGCGAAATTTGTACTTTGGGGCATTTTGACTGCGTTGTTCTACCACATAGTGGTTGGCGTGCGTCACTTGCTAATGGATATGGGATATTTTGAAGAAATGGAATCCGGCATTGCAAGCGCGAAAATCAGCTTCGCGATTGTCGCTGTGCTTTCAGTCTTCGCAGGAGTCTTAGTATGGTAAACAACGTATCAACAGTTGGTCGTAACGGTGTTCATGATTTTATCCTGATCCGTGCAACTGCAATCATCCTCACTTTTTACACAATTTATTTAGTTGGCTTTTTGGCTTTCGGGCCAGATCTAACTTTTGATACATGGGCTGCCTTCTGGGGTAAGTTGAGTACCAAGGTATTCACCATGCTGGCACTACTGTCTATTTTGATCCACGCCTGGATTGGTTTATGGCAGGTATTAACTGATTACATTAAACCTGCCGCCTTACGTGCAGGTCTTCAGTTTGGTGTTGTTGCTGTTCTTTTGGTTTACCTGTTTTCTGGTTTCTTTATTGTGTGGGGTGCGTAAGTGAGCATTGCAGTTCGAGAGTTTGATGCCGTAGTAATCGGTGCTGGTGGTGCTGGAATGCGCGCTGCACTACAAATTTCTGAGCAAGGCCTTAAATGTGCGTTGCTATCTAAAGTTTTCCCAACTCGTTCTCATACCGTGTCTGCACAAGGGGGAATTACCGTAGCCCTTGGTAATGCGCACGAGGATCACTGGGAACAGCATATGTACGATACCGTAAAAGGTTCTGATTATATCGGTGACCAAGACGCTATCGAATACATGTGTAAGAACGGTCCAGAATCTGTTATTGAATTAGAAAAAATGGGTTTGCCGTTTTCTCGTTTTGATAATGGCACCATTTATCAACGTCCATTTGGTGGCCAATCGAAGAACTTCGGTGGTGAGCAAGCAGCACGTACCGCTGCTGCGGCAGACCGTACTGGCCATGCATTGCTTCATACGCTGTACCAGCAGAATATCAAACATAAAACGACGATTTTCTCTGAGTGGTATGCACTTGACCTGGTTAAGAATGAAGATGGTGCAATTTTAGGGTGTACTGCACTTTGCATGGAAACAGGTGAAGTTTGTTACTTTAAATCGAAAGCAACCATTCTTGCCACTGGTGGTGCGGGTCGTATTTATGCATCAACAACCAATGCGCACATCAATACTGGTGACGGCGTTGGGATGGCCATTCGTGCTGGTGTTCCAATGCAAGACATTGAAATGTGGCAATTCCACCCAACAGGCATTGCTGGTGCTGGTGTTCTCGTGACTGAAGGCTGCCGTGGTGAAGGTGGTTACCTTCTTAACAAAGACGGCGAACGCTTTATGGAGCGTTATGCGCCGAATGCGAAAGATTTGGCTGGCCGTGATGTTGTTGCTCGCTCAATGATGGTCGAAATTCGCGAGGGGCGTGGTTGTGATGGTCCTTGGGGTCCTCATATCAAACTAAAACTTGATCACCTCGGTAAAGATGTTCTTGAATCGCGCCTACCAGGTGTTTGTGAACTGTCTCGTACTTTTGCTCATGTTGATCCAGTAAAAGAACCTATTCCGGTTATCCCTACCTGTCACTACATGATGGGCGGTGTACCAACTCAAGTTTCGGGTCAAGCAATTAAGCAAGATGACAGTGGTGCTGATGTTGAAATTCAAGGCCTATTTGCCTGTGGTGAAATTGCCTCTGTATCAGTCCACGGCGCCAACCGTTTAGGTGGTAACTCGCTACTTGATTTAGTGGTATTCGGCCGTGCAACTGGCCTTCACTTAGGTGAAACACTGAAGAAGCAAGCAGAAGCGAAACCAGCAACAGAAGCTGACATTGAAGCGTCTCTTGAGCGTTATAACCGGTGGGAAAACAGTACTGGCGGTGAAGACCCTGCTCAAATCCGTAAAGACCTACAGCAATGTATGCAAAATAATTTCTCGGTATTCCGTGAAGGCGATGCAATGGCGAAAGGCTTAGAAGAGCTTAAAGTTATCCGTGAGCGCCTTAAAAATGCATACCTTTCAGACAAGTCGACAGAATTCAATACTCAGCGTGTTGAATGTCTAGAGCTTGAAAACTTAATGGAAACCGCTTTTGCCACTGCTGTTGCGGCTAACTACCGTACAGAAAGCCGCGGTGCGCATGCTCGCTTTGACTTCCCTGATCGTGATGATGCGAATTGGCTATGCCACTCTGTTTACAACCCAGAGACGGAATCAATGTCTAAGCGTGGTGTGAATATGGCACCCGTTCATCGTGAAGCGTTTCCACCAAAAGCGCGTACTTACTAAGGGGAGGATCGAATAATGAAACTAAATTTTTCAATTTACCGTTATAACCCTGATGTTGATAACGCGCCGCATATGAAGGGCTATACCCTTGATGTGCCTGAAGGCTCAGACATGATGGTACTTGATGCATTGATCTTGCTGAAAGAACAAGATCCAACGTTATCATTCCGTCGCTCATGTCGTGAAGGTGTATGTGGCTCTGATGGTATTAACATGAATGGTAAAAACGGCCTTGCATGTATTACACCACTGTCAGCGTTGACCGATGAAAAATCGATTGTTATCCGTCCACTGCCAGGTTTACCTGTGATCCGTGATTTGATTATCGATATGGATCAGTTTTATACCAACTACGCGAAAGTGAAGCCGTTTTTGGTTGATGATGGTGCATTACCACCTGCGCGTGAGAACTTACAATCACCAGAAGAACGTGCACATCTTGATGGCCTTTATGAATGTATTATGTGCGCATGCTGTTCGACTTCATGTCCATCTTTCTGGTGGAATCCAGATAAATTCATCGGACCAGCTGGATTACTCGCGGCTTACCGTTGGCTAATTGATAGTCGTGATACTGCAACAGATGAACGATTATCTGATCTCGACGACGCTTTTAGTGTTTTTCGTTGCCATGGCATCATGAACTGTGTAAATGTTTGTCCTAAAGGACTAAATCCGACGAAAGCGATTGGTCATATCAAAACGATGCTGCTGAAACGAGCAGTCTAATTCAACAGAATTATCGATATGCTGGCTCTATGATTCGCTCTCTGGAGTCAGCTTTAAGCCCGGCAATGAGACCGGTGTAAATGGCGATAACTAGTGGTTAAGGGAAAACAATGCAGAACGGCGTTATGAAGGCATGGCTTGAGTCTTCACACCTGGCTGGCGCCAATGCAACTTATGTAGAGGATCTCTACGAGTTGTATCTTAGCGACCCAGACTTAGTTGACGAAAAATGGCGTCACGTATTCGGTGATTTGCCTATTGTGAATGAAACGGTTGTTGAGCAGCCGCATTCACGTGTTCGTGATTATTTCCGGCGTTTGGCTAAAGAAACAACCCATCTAAGTGCTTCCGTCAGCGATCCAGATGTCGATGCCAAGCAGGTTAAGGTACTGCAGTTAATTAATGCATACCGTTTCCGCGGGCACCAAAATGCAAACTTAGATCCGTTAGGCCTATGGCAGCGGGAGCGAGTTCCTGATCTCGACCCTGAATTCCATAACCTAACAGCAGATGACTTTAACGAAACATTTAACGTGGGCTCTTTTGCTATCGGGCAAGAGACCATGAAGTTATCTGAACTTTATGATGCATTGAAGAAAACCTATTGTGGTTCGATCGGTGCAGAGTACATGCATATTACTGATACAGAGGAAAAGCGTTGGCTTCAGCACCGCCTTGAATCTGTTGTTGGGCAAGGTGCATTTACCAAAGAAGAAAAGCTTACCTTTTTAGACGAGCTAACGGCTGCAGAAGGTCTTGAACGCTATCTTGGCGCTAAATTCCCAGGTGCAAAACGTTTCTCTTTGGAAGGTGGCGATGCCATGATTCCAATGGTCAAAGAGTTAATCCGCTACGCAGGTACCAATGGTGTTCGTGAAGTGGTAGTCGGTATGGCTCACCGTGGCCGTCTGAACATGTTGGTTAACGTGCTCGGTAAAAAGCCGCAGGACTTATTTGATGAGTTCGCCGGTAAGCATGATGATACATGGGGTACGGGTGATGTGAAGTATCACCAAGGTTTCTCTGCTGACTTTGAAACTCCTGGTGGCGATGTTCACCTTGTTTTGGCATTTAACCCATCGCACCTTGAGATTGTAAACCCAGTTGTTGTGGGCTCGGTTCGTGCTCGTCAAGATCGCCTTGGTGATAGTGATGGTTCACAAGTACTGCCAATTACTATTCACGGTGACTCTGCCGTTGCTGGTCAAGGTGTTGTAGCTGAAACATTTAACATGTCTCAGTCTCGTGGTTACCGTGTTGGCGGTACCGTACGGATTGTGGTGAATAACCAAATTGGTTTCACGACATCGAATCCGCATGATATGCGCTCGACACAGTACTGTACTGATATTGCGAAAATGGTGCAGGCACCTATTTTTCATGTGAATGCAGATGACCCAGAAGCGGTAGCTTTTGTTACGCGTATTGCGCTTGATTATCGTAATGCCTTTAAGCGTGATGTTGTGATTGATTTGGTATGTTATCGCCGCCATGGCCATAACGAGGCCGATGAGCCAAACGCAACGCAGCCATTGATGTATCAGAAAATCAAAAAGCACCCAACACCGCGTAAGATTTATGCCGATAATCTAACTGATCACAATACAGTGGATCTAGAAACGGCTACATCATTGATTAATGAATATCGTGATGCGCTTGACCGTGGTGAATGTGTCGTTAAAGAATGGCGTCCAATGAAACTGCACTCAGTTGATTGGGAACCCTATATTGGTCATGATTGGACTGTCGATTGGCCAAGTACGATTGACGAGACTCGCCTACAAGATTTGGCACACCGCCTGTGCCAGTTCCCGGAAAGTCATACACTGCAAAGTCGTGTTCAAAAGTTATACAACGACCGCCTTGCAATGGCAAATGGCGACAAAGCCATTGATTGGGGTATGGCTGAAAATCTAGCCTATGCAACCGTCGTTGATGAAGGTCATCGAATTCGCATAACGGGTCAAGATTCTGGTCGTGGTACGTTCTTCCACCGCCATGCTGTTTTGCATAATCAGGCAGATGCCAGCACGTATATTCCATTATCGAATATTCATGATAAACAAGGTGTTTTCCAAGTCTTTGACTCTGTTTTGTCTGAAGAAGCGGTATTAGCATTTGAATATGGTTATGCGACAGCCGAACCAGGTGGCTTGACCGTTTGGGAAGCGCAGTTTGGTGATTTTGCCAATGGGGCACAGGTTGTTATTGACCAGTTCATTAGCTCAGGTGAGCAGAAGTGGGGTCGTATGTGTGGTTTAACCATGCTGCTGCCACATGGTTATGAAGGTCAGGGCCCTGAACACTCCTCGGCGCGACTAGAGCGTTACTTACAATTATGTGCTGAACAAAATATGCAGGTGGTTATCCCATCAACGCCAGCACAGGTTTACCACATGCTGCGCCGTCAGGTGGTACGCCCAATGCGCCGTCCATTGATTGTAATGTCGCCGAAATCATTGCTGCGTCACCCACTATGTACATCAACACTGGATGAGTTAGCGAATGGTAATTTCCAGCCAGCAATTCCAGAAGTTGATGACTTAGATCCAAAGCAGGTGAAGCGTGTCGTATTCTGTTCTGGTAAGGTTTATTTCGATCTTCTTGAACAGCGTCGCAAAAACGAACAGACAGATGTTGCTATCGTTCGTATTGAGCAGCTATACCCATTCCCTAAAGAAGATGTTGAAGCTGCATTGGCAGATTATCAACATGTTAATGACTTCGTGTGGTGTCAGGAAGAGCCGCAGAACCAAGGTGCATGGTACTCAAGCCAGCATAACTTCCGTTCTGCGTTACCGGCCGGAGCTCAGTTGGAATATGCGGGCCGTCCGGCTTCTGCATCACCGGCTGTAGGCTATATGTCGGTACACCTGAAACAGCAAAAAGCGCTAATTGAAAGCGCACTAACTACAGACTAATAAGAACTGGAACAAAAAGGACAAAGCCGATATGACGATCGAAATTCTGGTTCCCGATTTACCTGAATCAGTTGCAGACGCGACAGTAGCAACTTGGCACAAGAAGCCAGGCGATGCTGTGACACGTGATGAAGTTCTGGTTGATATCGAAACTGATAAAGTTGTGCTGGAAGTTCCAGCACCAGAAGATGGTGTTCTAGAAGCTATTCTAGAAGGCGAGGGTACAACCGTTTTAACGAAACAGCTTATTGGTAAGATCAAAGCTGGAGCGGTAGCGGGTGAACCAACAAAAGATGTGCCAGCAGAAGCGGAATCATCACCGAACAAGCGCAACACTGCAGCGTTAGGTGAAGAGACGAATGAAGCGCTTAGCCCAACAGTTCGTCGCTTGCTTGGCGAGCACAGTATTCAAGCATCTGATGTGAAAGGTACAGGTGTTGGTGGTCGTATTACCCGTGAAGATGTTGAAGCTTTTGTTAAAGAAGGCAAATCAGCGCCGGCACCAGCAGCTCCTGCTGTAGAAGCCAAAATGGAAGCACCTCTTGCTCATCGTAGTGAAAAGCGTGTACCAATGACGCGTTTACGTAAGCGTGTCGCTGAGCGTCTGCTTGAAGCGAAGAACAGCACGGCGATGCTAACAACATTTAACGAAGTAAACATGAAACCAATCATGGATCTTCGTAAGCAGTACAAAGACATCTTTGAAGAGCGCCATGGTATTCGCTTAGGCTTTATGTCTTTCTATGTGAAAGCGGTTGTTGAAGCACTAAAACGTTACCCAGAAGTTAATGCATCTATCGATGGTGATGACATTGTTTATCATAACTTTTTCGATGTTAGCATTGCGGTTTCGACACCACGTGGTTTGGTGACACCAGTGCTGCGTGATTGCGACAAGTTAAGCCTTGCTGAAATCGAAAAAGGCATTCGCGAGCTTGCGATTAAAGGACGCGATGGCAAATTAACCGTTGATGAGTTAATTGGTGGTAATTTTACTATCACTAACGGTGGTGTATTTGGCTCACTGATGTCGACGCCAATTATCAACCCACCACAAGCTGCGATTTTGGGCATGCATAAAATTGCTGACCGCCCAATGGCAGTTGATGGCAAAGTTGAAATTTTACCAATGATGTACCTAGCACTGTCTTATGACCACCGCTTAGTGGATGGAAAAGAGTCAGTGGGCTATTTGGTAACAATTAAAGAACTTCTAGAAGACCCAACACGTCTATTACTAGACGTATAACACTGATTGTGAAGCCGGGCAGGCTCGACGTCCGGCTTATATTCACGGTGAGTGATTAACGAAGAAATACCCAAGAGTATTTCATATGGATATAACAAGTCCCGCTAGGGATATGAAAACGGATAGAACATCATGAATTTGCATGAATATCAGGCGAAACAGCTGTTCGCTGAGTACGGTCTGCCAGTTCCAGAAGGTTATGCTTGCGATACACCACAGGAGGCTGCTGAAGCTGCCAGTAAGATTGGTGGTGATAAGTGGGTAATTAAATGTCAGGTTCACGCTGGTGGACGTGGTAAAGCGGGTGGTGTTGAGCTACACGATAATAAAGAAGGTCTTAAAGAGTTTGCCCAAAAATGGTTGGGTAAAAATTTAGTGACTTATCAAACAGATGCGAATGGTCAGCCAGTGACTAAAATCTTGGTTGAAGAAGCATCGAACATTGCAAATGAGCTGTACCTTGGCGCGGTCGTTGACCGTGGCACACGACGCATTGTTTTCATGGCATCAACTGAAGGTGGTGTTGATATTGAAAAAATTGCCGAAGAAACGCCAGAGCTAATTCATAAAGCTGCGATTGATCCATTGGTTGGCCCTCAGCCATACCAAGGTCGTGAGCTTGCATTCAAGCTTGGCCTGAAAGGCGACCAAATTAAGCAATTTACCAAAATATTCCTAGGTCTTGGCAACATGTTTGCTGACTATGATCTGGCCTTGCTTGAAATCAACCCATTGGTTATCACCGGTGACGATAACTTGCTGTGCCTAGATGGTAAAATCAACATTGATTCAAACGCAATGTACCGTCAGCCAAAACTACGTGAAATGCATGATCCTTCGCAGGAAGATGAGCGTGAAGCGCATGCTGCACAGTGGGAGCTAAACTATGTTGCGCTTGATGGCAGCATCGGTTGTATGGTGAATGGTGCCGGTCTTGCTATGGGTACGATGGATATCGTTAACCTACATGGCGGCCAGCCTGCTAACTTCCTTGATGTTGGCGGTGGTGCAACCAAAGAGCGTGTAACTGAAGCATTTAAAATCATTCTATCTGATACCAATGTGAAAGCCGTACTGGTTAACATTTTTGGCGGTATCGTACGCTGTGATCTTATTGCAGAAGGTATTATCGGCGCAGTTGAAGAAGTTGGTGTTGAAGTGCCAGTTGTTGTTCGACTAGAAGGTAACAACGCGGTACTTGGCGCTGAAACTCTAGCAAAAAGTGGCCTGAATATTATTGCTGCGACTTCCCTAACTGAAGCAGCGGAAAAAGTAGTTGCTGCAGCGGAGGGCAAATAATGTCAGTACTAATTAATAAAGATACCAAAGTTATCTGTCAGGGCTTCACGGGTGGTCAGGGGACTTTCCACTCAGAGCAAGCGATTGATTACGGAACGCAGATGGTTGGTGGCGTATCACCAGGTAAAGGCGGTACAACACACCTTGGTCTACCTGTGTTCAATACTGTACGTGATGCAGTAGAGGCAACGGGCGCGACTGCAACGGTTATCTACGTACCTGCTCCGTTCTGTAAAGATGCAATCCTTGAAGCGATTGATGCCGGAATTGAATTAATTGTAACGATTACTGAAGGCATCCCTACGTTGGATATGCTTGATGTTAAAGTTCGTCTTGATGAATCAGGCGCACGTATGATTGGCCCTAACTGCCCAGGTGTTATTACACCTGATGAGTGTAAGATCGGTATCATGCCTGGTCACATTCATAAAGCGGGTAAGGTTGGCATCGTATCTCGTTCTGGTACATTGACTTATGAAGCTGTTAAGCAAACAACGGATGAAGGCTTCGGCCAATCAACCTGTGTGGGCATTGGCGGAGACCCAATTCCGGGTTCTAACTTTATTGACGTGCTTGAACTTTTCGAAAAAGATCCTGCGACTGAAGCGATTGTTATGATCGGTGAAATTGGCGGGACAGCGGAAGAAGAAGCGGCAGCCTACATTAAAGAAAATGTCACTAAGCCTGTTGTTTCTTACATCGCTGGTGTTACAGCGCCTCCTGGCAAGCGTATGGGTCATGCGGGTGCGATTATCTCTGGTGGTAAAGGTACTGCTGAAGATAAATTCCAAGCCCTTGAAGCTGCTGGTGTTAAAACCGTGAAGAGCCTTGCTGATATCGGTAAAGCACTACGTGAAGTAACAGGTTGGTAAGTTTCTAGCTACCATCGTTGCAAACATAAAAACCCGCCATTGGCGGGTTTTTTTATGGGGTGTTTATATGAAGGTATTGTGGCACCGTGACGGAGATTCAGGCCGTGTTCATTAGTTTGTAAGTACACTTAACTTATAATTAGTGAGTAACATTATGTAGCGTGAAATTTACGGGCTTGGTGGTAGGAGATAAGAATGAAGTGGTGCGGTATACTATTTTTATTCGGTTGGTCTGTAGTCTCACCAGTAATGGCGGCCGAAGATAAAGAGGCACACGAAGACTGTATTCTTGAACATGTATCTTTAGCAGAAAATGGTACGGCGGCTAGTTTGATGACCAATGCTTGCCATCGTCTCTATATTGATAACTTTATGTTGTCGGAAAAAGATCAGGGCTATTTTCAATGCTTACTCGATTATTTACCGCCGTCAAAAAGTACAAGTGTGGCTATGCAAGTTAAGAGTACCTGCAACAGTAGGCATCGAAGCTTATTCAATTAGCCATGCCTGCTAAATTAGCAGGCATTGATAATAAAAATGGTTAGGCTTCAGTACGCTTTAATTGACTGAGCATGAATAAGCCTGCGGCTGCGACCACGACGGAAGGGCCTGCAGGGGTGTCATAATGCCATGACATCGCAAGGCCTATCATGACGGAAACTGACCCAATGATTGATGCGAGTCCTGCCATGATCTCTGGGCTAGGAGCGAAACGTCTTGCTGTCGCTGCAGGGATTATCAGTAATGAGGTTATGATCAACGCCCCAACAAACTTCATTGCGACGGCAATAACCAAACCAACCATTAGCATCAGTAATAGTCGCATTAAATCGACATTAATTCCTTCTACTTGCGCGAGATCTTCATTAATTGTAGAAGAGAGTAATGGGCGCCATAAGGTAACTAGAAGGCCTAACACAATCATGCCGCCGCCATAAATCCAATATAAGTCGTTGGTCGTTACAGCAAGTAAATCACCAAACAAATAAGACATTAGATCGATACGGATGTTGTCGAGGAAGCTGATGGCAACAAGCCCCAAAGATAATGCGCTATGCGCTAAAATACCCAGCAAGGTGTCTGTTGCAACATACTTTTGTTTTTGTAAGCTGACTAAGATAACGGCCAGCGTCAAACAGCAGATAATAAGTGCAAGGTTTAAGTTTATATTAAATAAAAACCCGAGTGCGATACCCAATAATGATGCATGTGATAGCGTATCGCCAAAGTAGGCCATTTTACGCCATACCACGAAAGAACCTAAAGGCCCTGCTAACATGGCAATGCCAATACCAGCGATTAGAGCTGGTAGAAGTAACTCAAGCATTTTGGTTCTCTTGTTGTTCTGTATGATTGTGCTGGCAAGGGCCAATCGGACTGCCAGATAAGTCATGCTCGTGATTATGGTGATGTTGGTATAAAGCCAACTGCTCGCTTTGTTGTTGTCCAAAAAGCGCCACATAATTGGGGTGGCGAGTAATAGACTCGGGTTCACCAGAGCAGCAAATGTGATGATGCAAACAGATCACATGGTCGGTTTTTGCCATCACTAAATGAAGGTCATGCGAGACCATTAAGATTGCACAATTTAGCTTATCACGTAGTGATTGTATTAAACTATAAAGCTCGAGTTGACCATTTACATCGACGCCTTGCACTGGTTCATCTAACACTAATAGATCGGGTTTTTGTAAAAGCGCACGTGCCAACAGCACCCGTTGCATTTCACCGCCAGACAGCGAGTGCATATTACTATGGTGTAGGTGTTTACCATTAACGAGTTCAAGTGCATGAACTCGATCTGACTCTTTGTAACGGCCTGCTAAACGCATAAAGCGATCTACATTCAGTGGCAGTGAGCTATTAAGCTCGAGCTTTTGTGGTACATAGCCAAGACGTAGGCCTTTTGGGCGAATAATTTTACCCGCGCTTGGCTTTCTTAGGCCGGTAATGACTTTGACGAGAGTCGATTTACCAGCACCATTAGGACCAATCAAGGTTGTGATTTGTCCACGTTCTAGCTTGAGTGATACTTGGTCAAGGACATGGCGATCGGAGAACGTCACGGTCACAGCCTGTAATTCAACTAAGGTTGTCATAATTTCTTTGCTTAAGATGTTTGCCAAAGTGATATGTTATAATATAACATTTCATTCTAGTGTTGTAATCAAGAATTATTTCGGGAACCTATTATGCGCCGTTTTTTGCTTTCTTGCAGTTCTATTGGACTGCTTTTATCGTCATATGCTCAGGCACAAGAGCTAAACATTGTAACAACAGTCAAGCCCCTTAACATGGTAGTGCAAGAGTTAACGGCTGGAGTGACAACTAGCTCGACCTTGCTGCCTGTTGGTGCTTCCCCGCATGATTATGCATTACGTCCTTCAGATGCAAAAAAATTAAATGAGGCCGACTTGGTTATCTGGGCTGGACCTGAGCTTGAAATGTTCCTAACGAGAATGCTAAAAGATAAAGATAATGCATTAGCGTTGACTGATCATCATGAGATTGCATTTCGTTATTATGGTGATAATAATCATGAAGGTCATGAAGGTCATGAAGGTCATGAAGGTCATGAAGGTCATGAAGGTCATGAAGGTCATGAAGGTCATGAAGGTCATGAAGGTCATGAAGGTCACGAAGAGCATGACGAATCTAGTAGTCATGAAGGGCACGACCATGGCAGTGATGGCCACGAAGGTCACGAAGGTCACAGCCATGACGGCATCGACCCGCATTTATGGTTAGGTCCACAGCAGGTTATCCAAGCTTCAGGTGTTATCACCAAGAAACTCATTGAGTTAGACCCTAAAAACAAGGCGCAATATGAGTTGAACCTTTCTCGCTTTACCACCGAAATTGAGAGTGTAATTGAAGAGCTTGAAGTACAGCTAAAACCCGTTTTGAATAATGGCTATTTTGTCTTTCATGATGGTTATGGCTATTTTGAGGAACAATTTGGCTTGAATAATCTTGGTGCATTTACGGTTGACCCTGATCGTCGACCTGGCGCAAGAACATTGGTATCAATTAGACAGTCACTTAAAGATGCGCATGCAACATGTGTGTTTAGTGAACCACAGTTTTCACCTGCCGTTATTAAAAGTGTCATCAATGGTACTGATGTCAATATAGGTACTTTAGATCCTATGGCGACAAATATTAGTGATGCAAAGGGTGGTTATACAGAGTTTTTACGTGAAATGGGACAGAGTTTTATTCAATGTCTTAAGTAAATATTCATGATGGTGATTAATTTCGATATCAAATAATACTGATTGCCATCAAAAGAAAAAGAAATAAAAAGCGTACTTCGGTACGCTTTTTATGTACTAAGCCACATTTTATAAATATGATCTTATATTCACTATTATGATGTAGCATAATAAGCATATATATCAGATTGTAGGTTAAGGTTTGTGGTTGCCCCTTTAAATGTCATGGCTAGACAGTGGATCATTCTTTGTTGCGTTATATTGATTATTTGCTTTTCTTCAATGGCAGCAGCGGCCTCTAACCACTTGTTTTATCCGCTACCGCACCAGGAAGCGGGGAGCTTGATTGCGGCCAAGAAAATCATAAAGAACACTCATGGCGGGCTGTGGTTTGTCGATGTTCGTGGTGCGCTTATTTTCTATGATGGCCGACAACTTAAACCTGCAATTGATCAAGCTGGCAATGAACTTACGGGTATTACCGATGCCGTTATGATTAATAATGGTTTATGGTTAGTTAAAGATAGCGATGCTTTTTATTATTCCCCAGCAAAAACGACCCTATATAAGCTCAATATTAGCCAAGTACCTATGGAGTATGTGGTTGAAAATGATGGCTCGGCTTTATTTGCCAATAGGCGAGGACTTTACCGCCTACAACAGCGCTCGCAAATTCCTGACTTCACTTCTTTTCCGCGCCCCTTAAAATTATCAGGTTTATATTCAGCGGGTGACTCTATTTTTGTCGCATTGGCGAAAGGAGTGTATGAATATAGGCACGATAAAACAGTTTCAGATTTATTACTTCCTGAACATGATGTTACTGCGATTTATCAAGATGACCAGCAGCAGCTTTGGTTTGGTACATTGAATGGATTATTTCTTACTCGTGAAGCTAAGAAAGTCGATTTAAAGCGTACTGACAGTCAATCAGTTTCTTCTATTGTACAAACTGAGTCTGGGTTATGGGTTGGCAGTAAAAGCGGGTTGTACGTTATCGATCAACAGACTAAAGCTATCTCGCATTACCAATCCTCTGTGCATGATATGTATGCACTGGAAGGCAACCG
Organism: Photobacterium minamisatsumaniensis; assembly: GCF_050336695.1. Lineage (NCBI taxonomy): Bacteria > Pseudomonadati > Pseudomonadota > Gammaproteobacteria > Vibrionales > Vibrionaceae > Photobacterium > Photobacterium minamisatsumaniensis. The sequence goes on from NZ_JAKJSI010000027.1 coordinate 109,885, forward strand.
TATTCATGCGATGTTACGCGATGAATACGGCTCACTATGGATCGCAACAAATAACGGGGTTAATTATTTGCCGCCAACAACGGCACTGATGAAGCGCTTGCGTTACGGTGAAGGAGCGTTGCCTGCTGCACAAATTAATGATATCGAACAAACCAGTGATGGGCGAACTTGGTTAGCAACCGATAATGGCTTATTCGAATTATCCGCATTTTTAAAGATCGTTCAGCATCAACCTGCATTGGGCAAAGTAAATCAGGTAGTCTCAAGGCGAGACCAGCTCTGGCTAGCCACAGAGCGTGGTGTAGAGGTTTATTCACGTCAGACTGATACATGGAAGGCATTAGCGATACCAGATCACTTTCAACAAAGTGAAGTTGTTAGTTTAATGGTTGATCACTTTGGCTCGGTTTGGGTTGGAATGACTTCGCGTTTATATCGATATTGGCCTGATAGCAACGAGTGGGTATCGTTTGGCAGCCATTGGCTACGTGACCCAAGAGGGGATGAGCAAGTCACGACTGTTTTTGAAGACAGCGAATATCAAATTTGGGTTGGTACTGATTATGGTTTATATCTTTTTGAAGCAGGCCGACTCTATTTAGAGCGTGAGACGACGAAAGAGGGCGGCGTACTCGATATCTATGAAGATCGAATTGGGCAGTTGTGGGTAGTAAATAATCATAGTTTACAGTATTCACAAACACTCAAGCCTTTGTCATTTCAAGGTATTTTACTATCAGGTGTCCGTGCTAACCCTTACTGTATCGTTGGTGACAACAATGGTTTATGGGTAACGAGCAGTAAAGGGCTTTCTTACTTTTCGTTTACAGGCAATATCAAGCGCCACATTAAGTCTCCTGAAGGGATCATTGCGAGTGAGTTCTATTCACAGGCATGTATTCGAGGTGTTAGCGGTAAATTAATTTTTGGTGGCAGGGAAGGGGTACTGGAAGTCGCGCCAGATAAGATACTGGCAAGTCGCGAGTCAAATCTTCAGTTAACGTTGAGTGAAGTCAAAACCGATAACGACCTACGTCAGCTTGCGGGTGCAACTGGAGATACTCTGACACTTCAATACGGCACTTCTATTAATTTTGAATTCAGTACTATTCCTTTTTACGGTAGACCGGTATTATCGTATCGGTTGATAAAAGACAACAAGAAGCCATCAAATTGGCTGCAGGTCGATGGCAGCTCTTTGTTGATCGATTCGCTTCCGCCTGGTGAGTTTGTACTTGAGGCAAAAATTGATCGTATAGGAAGCGATACTGGTGAGGTTTTGCAATACGCCTTTAATGTTGAACGGCCGTGGTTTTTATCGGTTGGCTTAATAACTATCGCTATTGTGATGGTTATTGTCTGCATTTTACTGTTTTTAACATGGCGAGCTCGGGCATTTAAAGACCAGAATATGCAGCTAAAACAGGCTGTATTTCGGAAAACCGCCAAAATTGAGTTACAGAAGAAGCAACTTAATGCGAGCAATGTGCAATTACAGCGTATTTTGTCTATCCGCCAAAATATAATGGCACAGCTATCGCACGAGTTACGCACCCCATTACGTCTTTCACTTAGTTTGTTATCGAGCATACGGCAAGAATCCTCATTGATAGATGATGATAAATTGGATGCTACAGAAAAGAATATTACGCATTCATTGCATGTCGCAGAGCAGATTTTGTCACGCGATACATTAGCACTGGTAGAGCCCGAGAAATCTTGTGAGCAGCTTGTGAGCCCAATAATTCAGGCTTCTTGCATGAGTTGGCAAGTGGAAGCGGAAGAAAAACAGATCGTCGTATGCCTTGAAGATGAAACGGAAGGATTGAGTGTCTATATGGCGCCTTACCACCTAGAGATCATGCTGGGTAATTTACTGTCTAATGCGCTTAAGTATACTGGCGATAAAGGGTGCATCACGGTTGCAGTCAGAGAGCTACATAAACAGTTGGTTATTTCAGTCAGTGATACTGGTAAAGGTATGTCGGAAGAGACGAAAGCCCATCTTTTTGAAAGCTACTATCAAGAAGAGCCAGAATTAAATCCGCAAGCTGGTTTTGGCTTAGGGCTCAGCACTGTTAAACAACTGGTGGAGTTGTATGGCGGTGATATTTCAGTTATCAGCTACCAAGGCGTTGGTAGTGAATTTATCCTGCGGTTCCCTGTGCATCATCGAGCCCAAAATGTGGTGAAGCCCACTGGCGATCAGCAAGAGTACTATACGCCGATGCCGCGTGTGCTGGTTGCTTCTGAAGATCCCCATGTGCGCGTTTGCCTTAGGGAGTTAATGGAGCAAGATTATAATGTGCTTTTCACCTCTGATGGTTATGAGGCGCTCATGATGGCCTATGAGCACCTTCCTGACTTGATGATTATTGAGTCGGTTTTACCAGGGCTTGGGGGAGAAGCACTAAAACAACGTTTAGTCGACGAACCTGATATTAACCATGTACCGAAATTTGTTTTATTAGTAGACGGTGATACTGAAAGTGACAGTAACTGGGTTGATGGCGTTCTGATAAAGCCGCTGACGTCTGAATTGGTGCTAGCACAGGTAGCGCAATTACTGCCACTTCCAGTACATTCTCAGCACGTTATTGTGAAAGATGTGAATAGCTGGAAAGAGGAAGTAAAGGCGTTAGTTTCTACATGCTTCCACCACCCCGATTTTAGTCTTGCGTCAGCAGCTAAAACCTTTGATAGCTCTGAACGCCAGTTTCAACGTAAGTTTAAGCAAGAGTATGGTATTGCGTTTAACGATTATATTGCTCAGTTTAGGCTTGATCAGGCTGCGATGATGTTAAAACAAGGGGATCAAATTTCAGATGTTTCACTCTCATGTGGATTTAATGACCCATCTGATTTCAGCGCACAGTTTAAAGCCCGAACAGGTCAAACACCTAAACAATATGTTCAGTGCTCTAGGGGCGTCGAATAAATACGAGTAAGGCGTAAACTGCATACGTAATAAACAACGAGGTATGGTCTACTGGCTTACCTCGGATACTATGATACTTATATTGTCGCAGACCCATTGAAAATCACCCGCCGAAATAATCCCTAAAACAATTGTCTCTGTATTATCTATTAATGCTGAAAGTAGATCGTAACCGAATGATGTGCCACATGATCGGGTGATACTCATTAATGGAAACAATAAACTCAAAAATGAGTGTATTTTATTGATTTAAAACAACCTTAAATATGTTTCAATCTGTAACAATGATAAAAATGAAAACTATTCTTATTTAAGGTTGCGATTTAGTATGAAGCTGTCTGAATTGTCGTGTGGAGCCGAAGGCGTCGTGACTGGAATGTCGACGTTACCTGCGGCTACGCGTAAGAAACTGATGGTTATGGGCGTTTTACCTAATACGCCGATAAGCGTTGTACGTGTAGCACCATTAGGAGATCCATTACAGGTACGTGTGCGAGGTGTTGATATTGCCTTGCGTAAGCAGCTTGCTGAAAGTATCGATGTGGAGATCCAATAATGGAATACAATATTCTAACTGTCGGTAATCCAAATAGCGGTAAAACGACTTTATTCAACGGCCTCACCGGTGCTAAACAGCAGGTTGGTAACTGGGCTGGGGTAACGGTAGAAAAGAAAACGGGGCGTTATGATTGCGCTGGCGATTCGTTTGCCTTAACGGATCTTCCTGGTATTTATAGCCTCGATAGTGCAAATGATGAAAATAGCCTAGACGAAGCGATTGCTTCTCGGGCTATTTTAACAACACCAGCGGATGTCATTATCAATGTTGTCGATGCATCTTGCCTAGAGCGTAGCTTGTATATGACATTGCAGCTACGTGAGCTTGGCCGCCCAATGGTCGTTGTACTGAACAAAATGGATGTACTTGAACGACAGCGCCAGGTTTTGGACGTTAAGTTACTTGAAAAAGTACTGGGTTGCCCAGTGCTGAGCTTATCTGCTAACAATATGAAGCAAGTCTCTGCATTCAAAATTAAGCTGCATAAGATGTTGGCGCAAGGTATTGCGATAAGCGATATTGCACTTGATTATGGCCAGCAATTTGAACAGGCGGTGACTGAACTTGAGCCATTTTTCTCTAATGAGAAACTTAAAGCTCGCGCCCAAGCTATTCGTGTTCTCGAAAATGACACTTTAATCATTAACACTTTATCGGAAGAACACAAAGAAGCATCTTGTAATGTGCGTAATAAATTACAGGTTGATCTTGACCCAGATATTCAAGTCGCCGATACACGATATAGCCACTTATACCATGTATGCCAAAAAGTACGTCGTCAAGAAGGTAAGTTAAGCCGAAGCGTGAGCGATAAGATAGATCAGGTACTTTTGCACCGCGCATTTGGTATCCCTTTCTTTTTTGTTGTTATGTATTTGATGTTTATGTTCTCTATAAATATCGGTAGTGCATTTATCGACTTCTTCGATATTAGTGTGGGCGCGTTGCTTGTTGATGGCGGCCATTATTTACTGGATGGCCATTTACCTGTATGGCTGGTTACGGTTATCGCCGATGGCATTGGCGGTGGTATACAAACTGTCGCAACCTTCATTCCTGTTATTGCCTGTCTTTACTTGTTCCTTGCAGTACTGGAAAGCTCAGGTTATATGGCTCGTGCCGCTTTTGTTTTAGACAAAGTGATGCAGAAAGTTGGCTTACCGGGTAAAGCCTTTGTACCGTTAGTACTCGGTTTTGGCTGTAATGTACCTGCCATTATGGCAACCCGTACGTTAGAGCAAGAACGTGAACGTAAGTTGGCAGCAGCAATGGCACCGTTTATGTCTTGTGGCGCACGTCTGCCAGTTTATGCTTTATTTGCCGCGGCATTTTTCCCTGAAAATGGACAGAATGTGGTATTTGGACTGTACCTGTTAGGCATTGCAGCCGCAGTACTTACTGGTTTGGTACTTCGTCATACTATCTACCCTGGTAGTAGTGACAGCTTTATCATGGAAATGCCAGATTACGAACTGCCAACCATGCGTAATGTGGGCATCAAAACATGGCAGAAGCTTAAACGTTTTGTATTAGGCGCGGGTAAAACCATTGTCGTGGTTGTCGCGATATTGAGTTTCTTCAACTCGATGGGTACTGATGGCTCATTTGGTAATGAAGACTCAGCAAACTCGGTGCTATCTAAAGCCGCACAAGTCGTGACACCTGTGCTTGCTCCTATTGGTATTAAAGAAGACAACTGGCCTGCAACCGTGGGGATTATTACGGGTATTTTTGCCAAAGAGGCCGTGGTTGGTACATTGAATAGCTTATATGCTCCATCAAGTGATGACGCTGGTGAGGAATATGATTTGTTTGCGAGCCTACAAGAGGCTGTAGAGAGTATTACGGATAACTTGAGTGGCTTAAGTTATTCTGATCCACTGGGTATTGATGTCGGTGAACTAAGCGATACGGATGCAGTGGCTGAAGAACAAGAAGTCGATGCTTCTATATTTGGTAATATCCAAGCGAAGTTTGTTAGCTCGGCAGCGGCAATGGCGTATCTGATATTCATCTTACTCTATACCCCGTGTGCAGCTGCGATGGGCGCCTATGTTCGTGAGTTTGGCCAAAAGTTTTCGTTGTTTATTGCCAGTTGGACGATGTTATTGGCGTATACCGTTGCCACCTATTACTACCAAATCGCGCATTTTACTGACCATCCGGTGTCTAGCATGTTATGGATTGCGTTATTTACGGTCATAAATGCAGCCTTGTTGATTATCTTCAAACGCCAAGGTAATTCTAAACAAGAGCAGGGCTTGGTCGCGCTATGATCTTACAGCAGCTAAAGCAGTATATTGAGCAACACCACCGTGTTAGCCGTAAAACGTTAGCTATCCATTTTGGTCTGTCAGAAGACGGCGTAGAAGCCATGCTTGATGTTTGGATACGTAAGGGCAAGGTGGGTCAAGAGCTGGTAGGCTGTGATAGTGATGGTTGTTGCCAAACGGCAAAAGAGATTTGGTATCGCTGCCTAAAGAGTAATGAGCTTCCCATTACTGTTATGCGTGGCTGATACTTACCGATTTGTGATTAGATAGTCATATGTAAAAGGCAACCGTGGGGTTGCCTTTTTTATTGCCGCTATTGGGGAACGAAGCCATTAATTTGGCTAAGTTCGTCACGAAGCTCATCGACTAAGGCTTGCTGTACGTCATTACTACGCTGTGTTCCGTCGGTGTTCCCCCATACCGGACCAGGCCACGCGATGTCATTTTTGAAACGTGCGATATGGTGGACATGTAATTGTGGAACTAGGTTACCCAGTGCACCAACATTTATCTTGTCGGCTTGATAGTCTTGTTCAAGTAGCTGAGCGATAGCGCTCGACTCGCGCATTAATTGGAACTGTTCATCTTCTGGTAAATGATGGATCTCTGTGAGGTTATATTTACGTGGAACTAAGATTAACCATGGCCCAAGTGCTTCTTTCGAGAGCAAAACTTGGCATAAAGGTAAATTGCCCAGCACGCTGGTATCTGCTGCTAATCTCGAATGGAGTGTAAATTGCATTATGATATTCCTTAAATGTATTGCGCTGCTCACATGCTGACGTTTTATCGCATCATTCTCGCGAATGAGTAGGTTAGGATAACGATAAGGAACAGTACTGTCATTAGTCAAGTAGTGTGAAAACATAACAAGAGTAATGGCTTATGCGTACACTCGACGTTACTTCTAGTACGCATGAGTCGCGCGTATGAGCATTTTATTATTATTGCGGTATGAAGGTAGGAGTGGGTGCATGGTGGCTGAATATCAAGAAGTACTGGATTTTTGGTTTGGGGAGTTACAAGAAGAAGTAACAGCAACAGACCGAAATGCCCTGTGGTTTCAAGGAGGGCAAGATACTGACCAATTAATTGCAAGCCGTTTTCAAGGGTTGGTGAGTCGAGCCGGGCTTGGGGAGCTTAGTCATTGGTCTGATTCACCGCAAGGAACACTGGCTTTGGTGATATTGCTGGATCAGTTTACGCGCAATATTTACCGAGGCTTGAGTGCTGCCTTCCGTTATGACTCTTTAGCGCTTGCGATTTGTAAACGCGGATTAGCGCAAAATCAAGATGCTCAGCTTAGCCCAATAGAGCGCGTATTCTTGTATTTACCCTTGGAGCACTCAGAAGCGATTGAAGACCAAGAAGAGTGTGTCTTTCGTTTCGACCGTTTACGTCAGTCTGTATCACCAGCGCACGCGATGGTCTTTGAAGGCTTTTATCAGTACGCAGTGAGTCACCATGACGTCGTGAAACGCTTTGGCCGCTTCCCACATCGAAATTCTGTTTATGGACGCCTCTCCACGCAAGAAGAGCTCACATGGCTACATAGTGGTGGGCAGCGCTTCGGACAGTAGCGTTACTGAAAATAGTGGTAATAGGTTACCAATCGAGATAAAGCGATATGTGTTTGTTTCGATTGGCATACCTGTTTTGTTTACTTACATTACCAAGCTGAAATGCACTTACCCATTAAGCGGCAGTACACGGTTTCGACCTAGTTGTTTTGCTTGATTGAGATAATGATCGGCCTGCTCAATAATTTGGCGACTATTTTCGTTGTTTAAATGGCAAGCAATGCCAAACGATGCCGTAATTGTATTGATTTTTTCGCCTGAACGCTTATCTAGAACAGAGATTCGCTCTATTGTTTTACGCATCGTCTCGGCTTGTTGGCGCGCTGAAGAAAGTGATTTGTAAGGCAGTAGTACCACAAACTCTTCTCCTCCGTAACGATAGGCTTTGGCGTAGTCTTGGCAGCAAGCGACTAGGCGACGAGCAACCGCTTTTAGTACTTGATCGCCGAGAATATGGCTAAAGTTGTCGTTAAACTCTTTGAAATGATCAATATCAAGCATGATTAAGCTAAATGGTATTTGGCTTTGGTGATAGCTTTCGATATCACGATCAAAAGCTCGGCGGTTACTGATCCCGGTTAATGCATCTTCATTGACCAAGATCTGACTTTTTTTCAAAGCCTCTCTAAGAGTGGTGATTTCTTGCTGTGCCGAATTGAGTTGCCCTTTGAATGAACCAGTCGACTGACGAATTTGGCGTGATTCAGCGATTAACCCCTTTACCAGAGCAATAGTTTCTTCAATTGAAAGACCGTCTTTATTAATGTTTTCGAGCTTAGAAAAAGTGCTTTCCAATACATGATGAAAGCTTTCAGTCTCAGACAGTGTTTCTATCATGCTATGTGATAATTCTTGCGCCATCGCGGTCAGGCTCAGCTTTAACTGGGTAATATCTTTATCAGTTTCACTGGCTAGGTGTTCTTGGTAAACGGTGTCACACAGAGTGGGGGTACAGTGCCCTAGTTCTTTAATTCCTTGCTCTAATGCGAGGTTTAATTGCGGCATCTGCTGAGATGTATAGGTATACCAAAGCGCATAATTCGTTGGTGTTGTTGGTACTTTGTGCTTAATCATCAGAGGAACCGCTTTTTTGAGCGTCTCTGTTGATTCGGCAAAGTTGTCATTACTCATAACCATATTCCATTATAAGTTAGTCAGCGCATCTACGGAGAGGGCTGACTGGTTTTGCTAATGTAGTGCCAACTGATATGGAATTAAAGTCGTTAGTTAGGCTGGCACAATATTAATATTATTGTTTTTATGTTGTGTACTCACTGGAATAAGTCTTTAGGGATTAATTCTTTTGGTTCTCAAATATGACTTTTATCCAATCGCTCTTGTTTTGATAAAAATGTCTTAAAAAAATAAAAAGCCTTCTAAGAATACCCTAGAAGGCTTTTAAATATTAGTGATT
>NZ_JAKJSI010000028.1:0-115945 GCF_050336695.1 Photobacterium minamisatsumaniensis
AAATATAGGAAGTTTAATCTTTTAATTTATAAGAAATAAATAAAGCAGTAAGTGTCATATTTTCGACGCATTATATTTTGTAATGGCTTGTAAATTGACACTTGGTTGGATGTATGTTTTTTCTTGTTGGATTTATGTTTTTTTTGTCTTTTAAAATGTTGAGCTAGTTCCAAAATGATAGTAAACAATATTTTTTTGGGGTAAAATCCTCCCAATTACAAATTAACCTGTCACATTTTAGGGCTATTAACGTAATGGCTTTATAACAAATTAGATGAAAAAAACTATGTTGTTTTTCTTGGTTTGGTTTGTGTCAGAATATAATTATAAAAATAATTGAAAGTAGATATTATAAAATCAAAGTAATTACGTCAGTTTTTCACATTAAGTTAGAGTTATGATGTGGTGAAAACCATAATGATCAGCAATGTAGTATTTAAAAGTAACGTTAAATGGAATCCAGAAAGTGACGTATTGTGGTCAGGCCAAAATAAAATCACTCTAAACTATTCAGAACATAAAGTATTACTAGTGCTGTATAGTCACTTAGGAGAACCTGTATCTAAAGAGGTGCTGATATCGACGGCTTGGCCGAATCGTATTATTACTGACTCTTCTCTATTTCAAGTGATTAGAAGCTTGAGGCATAAATTGGGGGAGCCCGATAAAGGTATGTACCTTGAAAATGTTTCAAAAGTGGGCTACATCCTAAAACCTGAAGCACTAACAGTAAAGAATGAGAAAATCCCAATTAAATTATGGTGGGTGATTGCTCTCTGTCTCTTTTTACTGTTGGCTATTTTGGTAAACTTTTTTAGGGCTGAAATTTCATCTGGGAAACAACAAGAGCAGTTATATATCAGTTATGATGATTTTGCCGGTAATCAGATTACGCTTTATTCCGATAGTGGTGACTCCCTCGTCGCATTAAGGGGGTACGCTGAGCGCCTTGTCGCACTATTACCGGAAAAGGAACGTATTTTTTATCTTTACCAAATCCAGAATGAGCTTTATATCTCGAGCTGTAATGCAAATAAGGGTATATGTAGGGCAGGTAAAAGCTTTTCAATCGTTCTGAACCTCGGTGAAAAAGAGCAGCGTTTAGAGCAAATTGCTGATGATATTGAACAGCGATATTTGTCTGAAAATGAGCCGAGAGCCTCGCTATCTTCATCAACTCAATGGTTAACTAATATTTACAGCTATGTTGGGGATAATACAACGCTCCAATACTCCACTCGAAGCATTAGCTCGGGAAAAGAGTGTACTAGTCAAATATTCTCAGGGGTTATGTATGCCGCTAATATTAATGATAGAAGCCATACAATTGGTATCAGAGGGGGAAGGGTCGTACTTCAATATCCTGACTTTGATGAGTTTATAGCCTCTGGCGATGCGAAACTAAGTATTTTGAAAATTGATAATGGTTTTGATGAAAATGTTGGGCATTACAGCAATGTGTTAGAGAAAATGGCAGGCAGTGGAGGAGACTATTATAGGTTTCACTTGCCTTATAGCCGCAATAATATGAGTTTGTTACTCATACCTGGAAGCTCAATGAGCTGGGTTTATGGACTTGATGTATTATCTTGTATGGGTGACAAGTGAAGGGATTAGTTTGTCTTTCAGACAGTGTTGTATTTGATTTAGACGGAAAAAAGTTATTTAAAAATAATTATCAGGTGAAATTAAATGCTGCTGAAAAGCGCATATTACTTCACTTCATTGCTCATCATCATGAAATTTTAGATAAGGCGCAGTTACTGCATGCTGGGTGGCCAAATGGGTATGTAACCGAATCATCACTGTTCGGTGTGATATTAAGCTTAAGAAATAAGCTGGGTAAAGACGTTATTATTACGGTACCAAGGCTTGGTTACCGGATGAAAATAATAGAACGGAAGACTGTAAAACAAAATAGAAGCACTGTATATGTTTTTGCTGGTATTTTAGGTGCTCTTTCTCTTTTAGCATTAGCCATAAGTTCATTTTTCACTTTAGAGGCATTAGACCGAAAGACGCTGATTAATGATAACACTCTATATGCATTAACCTTGCTTAATGATGAGAGCAACACATTTATTAAGCATCTTACGAGAAGGCAGTCTGCATTGAATGTGTATGCGGTCTCTTATGGCGATATTAACTCAATTAGTTGGTGTAATAAAACTGAACATGGAAAGTGTGCACCGATGAAAGATGTGACGGTTCGGTTCTATAATTGGCAACTACCAGACATGCTTGATCATTTAGCGGAAGGAAAATTAGACACACCACTAAAAACGGCGTCGGGCTATCATGGTAGCTCCAACTACTTTTCATCTTACTTTATTTCATTTGAAAACCAATTATTTGAGGTTGAACTTGATATGGCTTATGACAATGAGAGTGATGATGGAGAGGGGATCGCATTAAATGTCGTTACTCTCGATACGGGAAGCGACTTTATATTATTAGCCCAGTCGGTAACAACATCAGTGCGTAAATCGGTTAATTGGTATAATAGTGAAACATGGATGACAGTGGAGCAAGGCTCTTTTCAGTTAAATGAACCTGTAATTAAGGAATATTTCAGCGATATAGAAGATACGAGTCTGCTGGTTGAATTATCGACGAAGCCTGTTCGTCCTGTTGGAAGAGTGGAGCGTATTATCGATAATGGAGATGCCCGTTTGTGGTTATTCCCTGATGGGAGCTTGTTATGGGTGTATAAAAGCCTGGCGTCACACTCTGGTATTTTGCCTTTTATGAGTGCGCTTCAATAGCCATCTTATGCCAGTTGATCTCCAGCATGGAAGCAATCGCGGACTCATCATGAGGAGGGGAAAATAAAAAACCTTGCTGGAGTGTTACCCCCATCTTCATCCAGTGGTTTTTTTTTGCCTCAGAATCAATACCCTCAGCTATCCATTGCACATCTTTAGGTGTTGGCGTGTTTAGCATGGAAACCTGTTGATTGATTCGAGCTGTATTGGTGACACTTTTATCAATCTTTATGCCCTCTAATGCTGAGAGTGCAATTAACGATGAGTGGATATGGTTTGGAATGTAATCATCAATATAGATACAGACTCCTTCTTGCTGTAATCGTTGAATAATCGAAATGGTGTTATCGATCTGTTGAATAGGCAAACGCTCGGTTATCTCAAGGATTAAACCATTTTCAACCGGTTGATATAGGCGTTTACAGGCTTGTATTTGATTGATAATCTCCTCGCTAGTGAGCAATTGAGGTGGCACATTTAAACTGAGTTTAAATTTTCCGTTGTATTGCGCCATTAAAGCGAAAGCTTGTTCAAGCAAAAAATATGTGACGGGCTCTATAAGCCAGCTATCTTCAAGTGTGCCAATAAACTCACTGGGCATAATGATTTGCCCATCTTTTTTTAGTCTCAATAACATTTCAAAAGCAGCAGTATGCCCATTTGTTGTATTGATGATCGGTTGGTAGAAAGGAATGAATTGGTTATTGTAAAACGCTATTTCCAGCTCTTTCAGTGTCAGCATCTGCAATTTGGCTGATAAATATATCAGCCACTCCTGTTGTTATTAAAACACCGGTATGTCGATATGTTATTTACTGATTACATTGATTGGTAAACAGAGAGTCCCAAAGCTCAGGGCGGTTACACGGTGTTTCGGGTGTCAGGCTATTGTTTTTGATGTAGAAGACTGTTCGTTGATCTAGCTTCAACCGTTGATGGAGATCTTTGAATATTGATAGGTTATAAAACATTTCATCGAACTTTCCGTTGGCAATGAGTGTTTCTAGACCTGCAGTAATATCTGCAGCGAGCTCCGGCTGAGAAGGGCTTACGAAGAAATAAGCCGGAGAGTGATATTGAATTAAAATATGACGATCAATCTCTTGGTTGTCAGGCCCTAGGCGATCAAACTCCGCTTCTATCTCAGCGGCTCCTAGAGTGAAGTAGTCAAAACGCTGAGAATTCAGCATGCCATATAACAGTGCATATTCAATACTTGTAACAACTTGAAGGCCATCATTGGCTAAAATTTTAGCATCAGGCCATGATTCAACTTGCCCGATTTTGAGTTGACGGAATTGTTCGTTAGTTAATGTTGAAAACGCTACGCTGTCTGCTTTTTTAATAATAGGGATACGGTTACCAAGAAGGCCTTTAAACAGAGGGATCCGAACAGGAATTAAGCGTTGTTCCATTTCTGGTGACGTCATCGTCCAAAGAATATCACCTCGACCACCTTCAAGATCGCGTACTGCTCGCTCACCAAAGCCGACATTCGTGAGCTTTTGGATGGTGTAGTCATTTCCCGAAGCCTCAAGTGCGGCTTGTAATAGACTGTCTTGCCATATATCAACGCCTCCAAAAATGGTTTTCACTTCAGTTACAGCGTGAGCTGTACTGGCTGAAAATATACTGGTGGCAAGAATAAGTGTTGATAATAATTTCACTGTCAGTCCTTACATTGTGAGCTTTGACTTGTCGTTGAAATATAGAGGGGATCTTATACCAAAGAACAAGTAGCGTTGATATTTAGAGAGTTAAGACTAGAGAGGTTGGTGTATTAATGGTAGGGAGTTTCAATGATTTTTAATGAAAGGGCACTTATTATTCTTAACTCTTTTTAAACAATTACTTACGTGGTGTTGGTGAGTATCTATGGGCTGCATTGATACAATGTAAAAAAATATAAAATAGTTTTTGTAGCTAGGCAATGCCATGAATACAGAAAATAGAGCCATTTTCATTCGTATTAATTATTAGCTTCACGCTTAATAGCTGCGTGAAGCAAAATTAATTGATAGTACAAACAAGGGCTATTTAAGGATGAGGTTATTTAACAGTATTTCCAAAAAGTTAGTTGTTACAGCTTGCCTGCTATTTATCGTTGCGGGAATGTTAGTTGTGTCGATTAATGTAATGATTGTAAGGGAGTCAGCTATTGAGCATAGCTTGGATACTCATCAAGACCGTCGTGATGGCTTAGTCATTATGTTAGCTGCAGCATTGTACAATCTAGATAATCAGCAGATTGAAAATATCGCAAATTTGACCATGAAGTCTAACTATATATCTGGGATATATGTTGAAGATAATCTTGGTAATGAAATTTTGATTAAGGGTGCGAGTGGCACCGATCAGCTTGTTGAAGTCGAATACAGGGAAATGCTGGTTGGGCGCTTCTCCATCACTTTTAATGATTCATTGGTAAATTCAGCGGTTCACAGCAGTTTGTTATCTCAATTATATTTAGTATCCACATTGGCTAGCTTAGTGATACTGATGCTACTTGCAGCGACTCGGGGATTGATTTCTCGTCCGTTAGCTAAAATCCAAACGGGTATGGAGATCGTAGCAAGTGGACAGCTGAATTATTGCTTTCAGTACAGCCATAATGATGAGGTTGGACAGTTTTCAAATATTCTGAACCGATTTACTCAGCAAGTTAAATCCGCATTAGTGAATGTCCGACAGGTGAGTGGTGAGGTGGCAGAGCAAAACCTGACACTATCTCGCGTGATTAGCGAGGTGATTGAGCGGAGTCAGATAGAGCAAACTCAAGCAGAGCTACTTTCTTCATCGGTCACTGAATTAAGTGCTTCAGCACTGGAAGTTGCGCAAAAATGCACTGAGACGTCTGAAATTTCTCGTCATATGTATCAGCAGTTAAGTGGCTGTAGTGAGCATGCCGTCAAGGCAGAAGAGTATCTGCATAATATTGGCCGAGAGCTGACAAATTCGAATGAAACCATTGTTTCTTTAAAAGGAAATACCGACTCAATTTCTAAGATCAGTAAGATGATTTCAGAAATTGCTGATCAAACCAACCTGTTAGCGCTTAATGCTGCTATTGAGGCTGCCCGAGCGGGTGAATTTGGTCGAGGTTTTGCAGTTGTTGCCGATGAAGTGAGATCTCTGGCCATGAAAACACAATCGTCTGTCACTGAGATTTATGATTTAGTACAAGCCTTACAAAGTAATGTCGATGAAACCACCGTTAGAATGAAAAACAATATTGAAGCGAGTGGAAATGCTATTAATGAATACCAACGCATGCGCCTAACGCTACAAGAGTGTTTAGATAAAATGAATACCTTGGAAGGAATGAACCATGAAGTTGCCGTTGTCTCATCTCAACAAAGCGACGTGACAGAAAGCATTAGCCAAAGTGTTTTAGAGCTCAATACCATTGTGGTACTTGCCGCTGAAAATGTTGCGGAGTTAGAGTCGGCAGAAAGTGCGGTGAAGCTGCAAGTCTCAGCGCTAAGGTCGACATTGAATCGATTTAAGTTTTAATACTGATGAGCTTATTGTGCTAATTATAAAAAGGAGAACGGTATTGAATAACCGTTCTCCTTTTATTGGAACGTTAGCAGTAGTGCCAGTGTTACGCATACGCATAAAACATTTATTTGGCGTAATGTCATGACCACACCTTATTTAGAGTATAAATTTTTGATTTTAATATTGAAATAAAGTGCAGGACTGTAGGGCACTCTTTCAACTTACATAACAATACTAACGCTGTTGTGTGACACAAATATTACGTTTCTTGCTTTTTCCGAGTGATTTTTCAGAGGGAGGGGTGAAAAGCCTATTTGTAGAGGGAAACTTTGCTGAAATGGTGCTTTTTTGATCGTGAAGAAATTTAAGGTGATGGAATAGTGTACAGGGCAGGCAAATACCATTGATTAGGTGATATTTGCCATGACATCAGGGGAATGGCTTGCTTAATCACTTTTTCCGAGTAATTTATCTAGCCATCGACTGGGTAGAATTCGTTTAAAAAAACCAAAAATATAGGTGGGTTGAGTGACGTAATATCGAGGCTTCGGGTCGGATGCTGCAATAATTCTTTCTAAGCGAGATAAAACTGACTCTGGCCCTAGCGTAAACTTGTTTGATGGAGCCGGTTTTCCCAACCGGTTAAGGGTTTTCTCATAACGTGTCAGGTGGCGAGAGTTAGGCATGTCGATATGTTGTTCGAACATGGCTTTTGCATTTGCGCGAAATTGACTCTCTATCGGACCGGGCTCAATCAAGCTAACTTGGATCGGTGTATCTTCGAGCTCAAGCCGTAACGTATCAGTGTACCCTTCAAGGGCAAATTTGCTGGCGTTATATGCCCCGCGGTATTTCATGGCAACAAGCCCTAACACAGAGCTGTTTTGGACGATTTTACCGCTGCCTTGTTGCAGCATGACGGGGATCACGGCGCGGGTTAGATGATGCCAACCAAATAAATTGGTTTCAAATTGTTGGCGTAGGGCATGGGTGGGTAAATCTTCGAGTGCGCCGGGCTGGCCATAGGCGGCATTATTGAAGAGTACGTCTAGTTTGCCGTCGGTAAGGTGAAGAGCATCTGCTAGCCCTTGCTCAATTGACGCTTCATTATCCATATCGAGCTTTACACAATGCAACCCTTCAGCTTTTAAACGCATGACATCGCTGGCTTTGCGACAACTCGCTACAACCTTATAGCCTGACTTATGCAAGGCGTGGGCACAATAGTAGCCGATACCACTACTACACCCCGTGATCAAAATACTTGTTGTCATTGTTATCCCTTATTCTTGATATAGGTGCGGCGCAATATTGTCTGCCATATAATCGGCAATCCATGGCTGAGCGTCTGCTTTAGGGTGAAGGCCGTCTTCCATCATCCATTCCGGCTTCAAAATGATATGCTCTAAGAAAAAAGGCAGTAATGGAATATCAAACTCCTGACTTAAATCAGGGTAGAGGTTTGCAAAGTATTCGCTATACCGTTTACCGTAGTTAGGTGGCACATAAATTTGCATTAACAGCGGAATCGCCCCAGCGGTTTCAATTTGGGTGATCATCTGGGTCAGGTTCTTGCGTATAGTAGTAGGAGGAAATCCTCTTAAACCATCGTTTGCCCCGAGCTCTATTAAGACATAATCTGGGGTATGGCTTTTGAGTAAATTGGGTAAACGCGCAAGGCCGTTGCCCGTTGTGTCACCAGATATGCTGGCATTGATCACCGCCAAATCATGCCCATTTTTCTTTATCTCAGGTGCTAAAAGGTTTGGCCAACTTTTTTCAGCTGGCATTTGGTAGCCTGCGCTTAGACTATCGCCTAAGACCAATAACGTTGCAGCAAAACTTTGCTGTGAAAACAAAATAAAAAGTAAAACTGAAAGGAATCGCATCATGTCTACATCCGTGATTAAAGCTGTATCTGTATCCAAACAGGTGACGACGGCCTCGTCGTCTTTAACCATTTTGCAGGATGTTTCCCTTGAGGTCGAGCAGGGAGAGGTAATTGCTTTAGTTGGTGTATCAGGCGCTGGTAAGTCAACACTGATGACATTACTTGCTGGGCTCGATATTCCCACTCAAGGGAGTATTGAACTACTCGGCAATTCATTATCAACAATGGATGACGAATCACGTGCTGCGTTACGTAGCGAAGCAGTAGGCTTTGTTTTCCAAAGCTTTTTGCTTATCCCTTCTTTAACCGCGCTAGAAAATGTGATGCTACCGGCGATTATTAAAGAAGAAGGTGCCGATGAACAACGGGCGCATGAACTGTTAGAAAAGGTCGGGCTCGGTGGGCGTGAAACCCATTTACCGTCCCAGTTATCTGGCGGTGAACAGCAGCGGGTAGCGTTAGCCCGAGCATTTATGACTCGGCCACAAATATTATTTGCCGATGAGCCAACAGGCAATCTTGATCAGCATACAGCTGCAAATGTGATTGAGTTGTTGTTCGCATTGAACCGAGATCATGGCACGACCATGGTGTTGGTCACCCATGATCCGCATTTAGCACAGCGTTGTGATCGTACCTTGTCGCTTGAAGGTGGGAGCATGGTGGCAGCATGACAGAAATCAGTGAAACGCGTCCGAACGCAAAGCCCAAAAGCCAGAAGCTGATGCTGAAATGGAGTTGGCGTGAATTATGGCAAGGTCAATTGTGGCCTGTCGCTGTGGCGTTAACCTTGATCATTGCCTGTGTGTTCGCCTTGTCTGCACTGGTCGTTCGGGTTGAAAAGATCATGGTTGATCAGGGGCGATCGATGATTGCGGCTGATTTGGTCTTCCGCTCGGCTAACCCCATTGAATCAACACTCTTAGTGCAAGCTGAAGATTTAGAACTGACCGTTTCTCAACAAACTCGTTTTGGCACCATGGCGTTTAGCGAACAAGCGATGCAACTGGTGAGTGTGAAAAGTGTTGAGAGTGCTTTTCCATTGCGTGGCGAAATCGTATTGGAAAGCCCCTCAGGCTTAAAACATCAGGTGTCACCGGGTGAATTGTGGCTGGCTGAACGGTTGTTTGATCTACTGCAAGTAAAAGCAGGTGATACGCTGGCGATCGGCGATGCTGATTTGGTTGTCAGTGGCAAGATAGCCCAAGAGCCAGAGCTCTCATTTAATCCGTTTAGTCAGATGCCTGCCGTATTAATTCATGCCGACGATTTGGCTCAGACTGGGGCAATTCAACCGGGTAGCCGCGTGCAGTACCGTGCGTATTTTAATGGTTCAGATAGCCAGCTAAATGCGTTGCAAGAGTCGGTATCACTTGAGCCTGGCCAGCGATGGTTAAGTGAAACATCACAAGGCCGTACTGGTGACGTGATTGAAAAAGCGCGGCAATACTTATCACTTACACTTATTCTCGTGATCTTGATGGCGACAGCCACACTGGTTTTGACCTGCATGCACTATGCATCAACACGGGTTGAAACGGTTGCCATGATGAAAAGCCTCGGTGCCAGTAAAAAGTGGTTATGGCAGTGGTTAGCACGTCAGCTTGCGATGCTGTTTGCTATTGCCGCGGTAACAGGTGTGACATTAGGCGCGATACTGGAGTATTTATTACGTTTGCCGCTAGGTGATGTATTGCCTCAACCGCTGCCTGAAATGGGGGTAACGCCCTTATTCATTAGTGTGCTCGTGGCTTTACTGGTCGCGGTACCGGGAATGGGGATATCACTGATACGGCTTGTTGATGCCCCAGCAATTTCGGTGATCCAGCAACAAACGCAATGGCCAGTAAAGCGGCAAAGTTATTGGTTACTGGCTCTGCCTGTTGCGGCGGCGTTGTTTTGGTTTGGTAGTAATTCCCTGATGTGGCTGACGCTAGCAGGATTGGCGGTTTTGATGCTGTTGTTAGCCGTGCTTGGTGTGGGTATTGTTGCCATGCTTAAGCGCGGTAAATGGGGAGCGGCAATGACCTTAGCGTTAAGCCGGATCAGCCGTAGCCGAATGGCAACGGGTGCCCAATTGGCCGCGTTAACCAGCTCATTGATGTTATTGTCGGTTATCTGGGTTCTACGTAGCGACTTATTATCAGACTGGCAGCAAACACTTCCAGCTGATGCGCCGAATGTATTTGCGTTGAATATCGCCCCTGAACAGCAAGCGGATTACCTTTCTGCCCTTGATGCGCTTCAGGTTGAACGATCCGAGGGATATCCGGTGATCCGAGGACGGTTAACCCATATCAATGGCGATGATTTATTGCAGAGTATCAATGATTCAGAAGAGCGGGATGAGTCATTACGACGCGAGCTTAATTTCACTTGGCGTGAACAAATGCCACACCACAACACGTTACTTGAGGGTGAGTGGGGAGGACAGTCAGGCGTATCTATAGAGTCAGGCATTGCTGAACGCTTAGGCGTTGCCATTGGGGATAAACTTGATTTCAATGTCAGTAGCCAAGTGTTTAGTGCGACGGTCACCAGTATTCGGCAGGTCGAGTGGCGTAACATGCGCCCGAATTTTTATTTCATCTTCACGCCTGATGTAATGGAAAACTTACCTGCGACTTGGCTGGTGAGTTATCGGATTAATGCGGGACAAAATGATGTTATTAACCAGTTAGGCCGAGACTTCCCGACGGTGAGCTTAATGGACTTACGCACCATGGCAACCCGGATTCAGGGGATCATGCAGCAGATGTCGCTTTCGTTATCGGTGCTAGCGGCGCTTGGTGTGGTGAGTGGTTTATTGTTAGTGATGACTTTGTTGCGGTTAAGCATGATGCAACGTAAACAAGAAATTAAACTTTACCGAACGCTGGGTGCCAGTAAAAAGCGGATTTCAGCGACGGTATGGGGTGAATACGGCATCATGGCCTTAATTGCTGGTGTCATGGCCGCGATTGGTGCGGAAGCTGTCGTTGCAGCCTTGGTCAAGTGGGGGTTTGAGCTTCCACTAAACTTGCACCCGACAATGTGGGTTGTAGTGCCACTGCTCTCCTTGTTACTGGTGGTCTTCATTATTCGGTCAATGCTAAAAGAATTGTTGATGCCAATAAAAGGTTAGGCATTCGTTTTCGCAAAATAAGCAATCAGCCACAGAGGGAAGCAAATTGCTTCCCTCTGTGGCTGATTGTCTTTTGACGAAGGGTATAGGTGTGTTGAAGATGCTTTCTGGAGACGATGGGTATCAGGTGAGTATATCTTCAAGCGCATCCTTCAGTTGAGGGTAGCGAAATTGATAGCCAAGTTCTTCCAATTTGGCCGGAACAGCGCGCTGGCCATCTAATAGCAAAGACGCGGACTCGCCAAGAACAAGTTGTAGTACAAACGCGGGGGTAAACAAGAAGTGAGGGCGGCGCAGTACTTGTGCCAGTGTTTGGCTGAAGACCTTATTTGTCACAGGCTCGGGAGCTGAGAAATTAAATGCCCCTGATGCGCTTGGTGTCTGCAGTAGAAAGAGGATGCCGTTTACCATGTCATCGAGGTGGATCCACGGGAAATATTGCGAACCACTACCTATCGGCCCACCAAGGCCCAATTGATATGGCGGTAGCATTTTAACTAATGCTCCCCCATGTTGAGCTAAGACAATCCCCGTGCGCAGTAGGCAAACTCGAGTCTGTTCTGATTGAGCCTGAAGGGCGATGTCCTCCCATTGCTGGCACACTTTATGGGCAAAATCGTTTTTCTGAATGTTATCGGCTATATCAAATTGCTCGTCGATGATAGTCGTATATTGATTACCATAAATCCCAACGGCAGATCCGCTGATGAACGTGTGGGGTGGGGTATTACCTGCGTTGCACTTCTCGACTAGTTGTTGGGTTATTTCCCAGCGGCTCTGACAAATTTTCTGTTTCTGTTTGTCAGTCCAGCGTTTATTGATAATGGGTTCACCAGCGAGGTTGATGACAACGTCAAATAGGTCAAGGTTATCAAGTGAATCTAGGTTGCCAATAGCCGTAACATTTTCACCAAGCTGCTCGCTCGCTTGTTTGGGGGTACGGCTCAACACGGTCACTGAACATTGCGTTAGCTGACTGAGTAACGCTTTTCCAATAAACCCTGTCCCACCTGTCACGAGTATATTCATTGAGTTTCCTTTGAGAACAATCAACCACAATAGGTTTATGTATATACCAGTATACTCAACAGCCCGATCACTTGAAGCCTATGATTTAAGGTTTTTTTATGGGGTGATGGGTGTCAAATAACAAAGATAAAGAATGTGTGTTAGTTCTCGTGTCGGCAAAGAAAAGTTATGTCTAATTATTAATGAGGAGTACCTTTTAGGTATGCCCTCAGGATGAGGGAGGGGCGATTGACTGGGAGAGGCTATGACCATTGTGTTTGCATTGTTTAAGTCGATATTTTCCAGTTTCCGTGATTTGCTCCCAATCATTGTTGTGGTTGCTTTCTTTCAGCTGGTGGTTCTACAGCAGCCCATGCCACAGCTCGCGCCGATCTTGCTTGGACTCGTATTCGTTATTATTGGCTTAACATTATTTGTTTACGGCTTAGAGCTAGGTTTGTTTCCTATCGGCGAATCAATGGCACGATCCTTTGCCACTAAAGGGAGTGTGATGTGGTTATTGATTTTCGCTTTTTGTCTCGGATTTGGTACCACGATTGCGGAGCCTGCGTTAACGGCAGTGGCGGCTGAAGCTGCCAAGGTAGCTGCTGAAGGCGGGCTGATTGAGCTTGAGAAACAAGCCCAATCGGATTATGCGAATGGCTTACGGTTAACTGTTGCGCTATCGGTTGGCATTGCAATTATGCTGGGGGTTATTCGAATAGTGAAAGGCTGGCCGATCCACTGGATGATTATTGGTGGTTATCTTACGGTGATGACCATGACATGGTTTGCACCACCGACCATCGTCGGCATTGCTTATGACTCTGGTGGTGTTACAACCTCGACCATTACCGTGCCGTTAGTTGCTGCACTTGGCGTAGGGTTAGCCTCTTCGATTAAAGGCCGTAACCCGATGGTTGATGGCTTTGGACTCATTGCGTTTGCGTCGTTGACCCCAATGATTTTTGTCATGGCGTACGGCATGATCATGCATTAGGAGGTAGCGATGCTAGGGATAGAAAGTACTGCCTCACATTTTATCGATACCCTATTTTCGACAATTCGCGATGTTTTCCCCATTGCTGTGATTATTTTTGGCTTTCAACTCGCTGTGTTACGTCGCCCTGTTACCAACTGGCCGAAAATAGTGTTGGGCTTTGTTTATGTCATCGTTGGGCTCACCTTCTTTTTGATGGGGCTAGAGTTAGCCCTCTTTCCGCTAGGTGAGTCTATGGCGATGCAGCTTACGGCTCTCGATTTTTTATTTGATTCTGGTGAGGTGGTTCCGGCAGAGGTGCATTGGAGTAAGTATTACTGGGTTTATGTCTTTGCAGCGGCAATAGGGTTTAGTACCACGATTGCAGAGCCTTCACTCATTGCGGTAGCAATAAAAGCCAACCAAGTCTCTGGCGGGACAATAAAAGTGAATGGTCTTCGAATTGCTGTCGCATTGGGGGTCGCATTTGGTATCTCATTAGGCAGTTATCGAATTGTTGCTGGCGACCCGTTGCATTATTACATCATGGTTGGCTATGTATTAGTGGTCATCCAAACTTATTTTGCCCCCAAGACCATCGTGCCGTTGGCTTACGATTCAGGTGGCGTTACAACCTCGACAGTCACGGTGCCGATTGTGACAGCCCTCGGGCTAGGCTTGGCTTCCTCAGTTCCGGGGCGAAACCCGATGCTCGATGGATTTGGTTTAATTGCGTTTGCTAGCTTGTTTCCGATGATCACAGTAATGGGGTATGCCCAGTTGTCGGTATGGAAGGCAAAAAGGAGAGAGGAAAATGCGCTTTAAGTTGTTATTGGCCTTTGTTGAAGACTTAAAAACCGATGCGGTGCTTGATGCCGCCCGTAATGCGGGGGCGACGGGGGCGACAGTGATTAACCATGCTCGGGGGGAGGGACTGAATAAGAAAAAAACCTTTTTTGGTTTAACCCTTGAGATCCAACGAGATGTAATTCTGTTTGTGGTAGAAGAGCATTTAGCACGAACCATACTTGAAACGATTGAGCGGGTGGGCGAGTTCGATACCGAGTCGGGGCAGGGAATCGCGGTTCAGTTAGATGTTGAAGATGCGGTGGGCGTGGCTCATCAAGTAGAAACCCTGACCAAGGTAGTAGAGGCTAAGTTATGATTTATTCTGATAATAGTAATGAAAATTTGGTCAAAGTCCGCGATGTGATGATGGATCAGTATGCGATTGTGGAAGGGGTGATCACCGTCGCTGAAGCGGTACGTATCGCAAAGCAAAGGCAGATAAAGGCCTTGATTGTTAACAAGCGGCATGATGCTGACGAATACGGCATTGTGCTGATGAACGATATTGCCAAGAAAGTACTGGCACTTGACCGCTCACCTGAGCGAACCAATATTTATGAAATCATGACGAAGCCAGCACTGTCGGTTAATGCCAGCATGGATGTACGTTACTGTGCGAGACTGTTTGAACGTTTTGGCATAAGTCGTGCGCCTGTTATCGAAGGTGGCGAAATCAAAGGCATGGTTAGTTACAACAATATCGTGTTGAACGGTATGTTACGGGAAGAGTAATTACGGCAGGTAGACGGCATGGCATTGTGAAGATCTTCGGTGTAGGATCTATTTTAATTGTTGATAGAAAAGTAACCTTGCCATGAAATTGTTTTTTGCCTCTGATATCCACGGCTGTGCGGAAAGTACACGTCGTGCCCTTGCTGCGTTTGAGCAAAGTGGAGCTGAGCACCTGATACTACTGGGGGATGTGTTAAATCATGGCCCTCGAAATGCCTTGCCTGCTGGGTATGCTCCGATAGAGGTTGCGGAACTGCTTAATCAGCATGCTGAAAAAATTACTGCTGTGCGTGGTAATTGTGATAGCGACGTTGATCAGATGCTTTTAGAGTTTCCAATGATGGCTGACTACAATTTGGTTTTGCTACCAAACGGCCGTCGTTTGTTTTTAACCCACGGCCATCTCTATAATATTGATAAGCACCCGCGTTTGCGTGATGGTGATGTTGTGGTATCGGGTCATACCCATTTACCCGTCGCAGAAAAACAAGGTTCATTGTTTGCCTTTAACCCGGGGTCTGTCACCATTCCTCGCGGTGAGTATCAAGCCAGCTTTGGCTTGTTAGAAAATAATCTATTAAAAGTCGTCTCGTTTGATAATGAGGTAATCTGCCAGGTTGAACTCGGCTAATTTACCGGTATGACTTGATAAGAAAAGGCGGCTAAGCCGCCTTTTTTGATCCTGCTTTGTCACTCATGAGGCAGACTATCAATAACTAGCGTGATGTTAATTAGGCGCGTTATCCCGGCTTTTACTCTTCTTGTGATGTAGTTACTTGTCAGCTACGAGATAATTTACGTAATTAAGTGGAAGTTTATTTTACTTTATATTTTTTTATGTGGGGTTAAGGTGTTGAATATTATGCTTAATTTTATTTGAAATGCTGATCTTATTGATTATTACCCTGATAAGGGAATATAAGAATATAAAACAAGACATCACTAAAACTACCGTTACTATCAACCTGAAATGTGACTCTAATCCCAAATTAAGGGCGGAGATTTATAAGGTTGAAGGTATCAAAATGTCATTAAAAGAGCAGGTTATTAACTGGGGGGCACAATTAGAAAAAGCAATTTCCCATCATGATATTGCAGAAGCATTTGCAGTTTCACCTCGGCGTGCGAGTAATATTTTGCACCGTATTCGTTATGAAGCGGATTCAGCATGGTATTACCAAGTGGATGTGAAGCGGCATAAGCGAGTAGATACCGGACATTGGCTAACTAAGCTAAGAATCAATAAAAGAATCAGTGGCAAACCGCATCAAGAGTTTAAGCTTGAACAGTTTTTAAAAACCAGAGAGATCGTTAAGCCTGATAGGAGCGATAACATTCGCTACCTATGGCCTGATTTAACGAAGTAACCTGTAGGGTGTCTCGCTCCAATATTGTATTTCTTCGGTTAAATTACCTTATTCGGCATTTTGTATGTGATGGCTTTATTGCCTGAATGGAACACTTGCGTCATTGAAATGTTGAATGATGTTTACAGTATCTGTTGACTCGGTTTTGCCGAGTTATTAGTTCGAATATTTCGAGTTTTTGTGTTGGCAGAGTCTTGAATTATTGTCTTAGAAGGTTCAATATCGCGCCTCAAAATTAGATATTTCAAAATATTTCAGGTGCAAGAGGCTTATGGTTCCGGGTCAATTTGATTCTTTATTACCTCCCCAAATGGCGGAAAGAGCGGCAGAAATTGGTGTAGGAAAAGCGACAAAAGATCCAATTAAATCGCTGTTGCTCGCAATTACCGCTGGTATGCACATTGGTATTGCCTTTGTGTTTTATACCACCGTGACGACGGGGGCGGGTGATATGGCTTGGGGTATGAGCCGCTTCATTGGTGGTCTTGCATTCAGTTTAGGATTGATTCTGGTTGTCATTACCGGAGGCGAGCTATTCACCAGTTCGGTATTAACCCTTGTCGCTCGTGCGAGTGGGAAAATTAGTTGGAAAAACCTGTGGCTTAACTGGGGGGTTGTGTATATCGGCAACCTCATCGGCGCGCTGTTGCTGGTTGGTATCATGCTGATGACTAAGCAATATATGTCAGCAGATGGTGCGGTGGGTATTAACGCCATGCAAATTGCTCAACATAAAATGCACCATGGATTTCTCCAAGCCGTTGCACTAGGCATTATGTGTAACGTCTTGGTTTGTGTTGCAGTGTGGATGACTTTTAGTGGTCGTACTCTGACGGACAAAATTTTGGTGATGGTTTTACCCGTTGCGATGTTTGTCTCTTCAGGTTTTGAGCACTGTATTGCCAACATGTTCCAAGTGCCAATGGCAATTGGTATTAAAACATTAGCATCTCCAGAATTCTGGCAAATGAGCGGCATGAATCCGGCTGATTTTGCCGATCTGACGATGAGCAATTTTATTATTAATAACCTCATTCCCGTCACATTGGGCAATATTATTGGTGGTGGTGTGTTTGTTGGTATGGGGTATTGGATTATTTATTTGCGAGGCCAAGATTATTAGTCTGGTAATGCCTGAAACTTTCTACGTTTATCGGCGATGAATTGTCGCTGTCTTTTTCGTCTTGATTCGAGTCTGACGTTGGCCATAGCAAATAGCTATGGCCTTTTTTTCGTCTTAATTCACCATCATTGAAATGAAGTAACCAATGATTGTTGCTGAACCAACACCGATGAAACCAGGGATCATAAAGCTATGGTTAAGTACATATTTACCAATCGCCGTGGTACCTGAGCGGTCAAAGCTAATCGCCGCCAAATCACTTGGGTAGAACGGGAAGAAGAAGTAAGCATAACAAGCAGGAAGCACACCAATCAGTACTGCAGGGTCGATGCCTAAAGCAAAACCCAGTGGTAGCATAATGGTTAATACTGCTGCCTGGCTCTTCAGGAAGACTGAAACGAAGAACATCGCAAAGGCGAATGACCACGGGTAGATGTTAACCATGCCGCTAACGAGATCGACCAAGTATTCTTTGTGGTGGCCAATAATGGTGTCACTGAACCATGCAATACCGAAAATGGTGATCACCGCGCTCATACCAGCTGTAAATACATTACTACTGACGATGCGCTTTGGTGAAATGTTGGTGGTTAGCAGGATCACTGCACCAACAGATAGCATTAGGAACTGAATCGCAACCGACATGCCCACACCTTGTGGTAGCAGCTGTTTGCTAAATAGAGCAATAACGATGACAGAAAGAATACCAAGTAGGAAAACAGTCAGGCCTTTCTTCGCGGTTTTCTCTTGTTCTGCTTCTTCAGTAGCAGTGCCTTCTTGCTCTGGATCCATTAGGCTATGGCGGAATTCTTCATCTTCCATACGTGCTTTAAATGCAGGATCTTGATCAAGATCTTTACCGCGTTTAAGGCTCCACATACATGCGATTAATAAACCACCTAAAGTTGCAGGAATCGTCACCACCAACACGTTGATCAAGCCGATATCCAGACTGTTGTCCATAGCTGTTGCCATTACTACAGCAGCTGCGGCGGCAATCGGACTTGCTGTGATACCCATTTGTGAAGCGACACTCGCCATTGCCATTGGACGCTCTGGACGAATACCTTTTTTATAGGCAACGTCGTAGATCACAGGGAGAAGGGGATAGACAGAGTGACCCGTACCAACTAAAACCGTTAACGTATAAGTACACAAAGGACCGAGGAAGACGACGTGCTCAGGGTGTTTGCGAAGTAAGCGTTCAGCAAACTTAACCAGCAGCTTCAAGCCACCGGTGGCTTCAAGGGTTGCCGAGGCAGCAACGACAGCCAGGATAATAAGCATGACACCAACGGGTGGTGACCCGGGCGCAATACCAAAAACAAACGTCATTACGGATACGCCAAGGCCACCAAGCAAGCCAAAGGCAATACCGCCATAGCGAATCCCGATTAAAATAACAGTTAAAAGTAGTAATAGGTGAATCCAGAACATATATCCCTCATTGAATCTGTTGCATATTGGTCAAAAATCGCTCGATCTGTCGTTAACAGTCCATTACGTGGTTTTATACGCTATTCATTCAGGAATAATCGGTGCATACCTCTAATAAATACAACCAGTTAACAACCAGCCCTTTAGTATTAGTTATTGTTGTGGCGTAGATCAAAAATCATAATACTTCTGTTGCATACTTTTGCACTGGAAGTAAGAGCTTAAGTGAATATAGAGGGATATTTATTCTGAAGAGCAGAGAGCAGAGAGCAGAGAGCAGAGAGCAGAGAGCAGAGAGAACAAAAAGTAGAATAAACGATAGAGGTGATAAACAAACGCCCCCGCAAAGCGGAGGCGTCAATTACAGTGCAGATAAGTAATTAAAAATTACTGACCAGCGTCTTCAGCTTGTTTAGCCTGAATCGCAGTTAGTGCCACTGTGTATACGATATCGTCTACAAGTGCGCCACGAGAAAGGTCGTTAACAGGCTTACGCATGCCCTGAAGCATTGGACCGATAGATACTAGGTCTGCTGAACGCTGTACCGCTTTGTAAGTCGTGTTACCAGTGTTTAGGTCTGGGAATACGAATACAGTCGCTTTACCCGCTACTGGCGAATTAGGCGCTTTAGAAGCAGCAACGTTTTCCATGATCGCAGCATCGTACTGAAGAGGACCATCGATGATTAGATCAGGACGTTTCTCTTGAGCAAGCTTAGTCGCTTCACGTACTTTATCAACGTCTGCACCCTTACCAGATGTACCAGTAGAGTATGAGATCATCGCAACACGTGGTTCGATACCGAATGCTTTTGCAGAGTCAGCAGACTGGATAGCGATTTCCGCTAGCTGCTCAGCGTTTGGATCTGGGTTGATTGCACAGTCACCGTATACCAGTACTTGATCAGGCAGAAGCATGAAGAATACAGATGATACGATAGATGCGTCAGGTGCCGTCTTGATGATCTGGAACGGAGGAACGATGGTGTTCGCCGTTGTGTGAACAGCACCAGAAACTAGGCCGTCTACTTCGCCGTTTTCTAGCATCATTGTGCCAAGGAAAACAGAATCTTGTAGTTTTTCACGAGCAACAACGTCAGTCATGCCTTTCGCGCCACGAAGCTCAACCAGACGAGCAACGTAGTTTTCACGTACTGCTTCTGAATCGATGATCGTTACGCCAGAACCAAGAACCACGCCTTGTTGCTCAGCAACACGCTTGATTTCTTCTGGGTTACCAAGAAGCACACATTCAGCGATACCGCGTTCAGCACAGATAGCTGCTGCTTTAACAGTACGTGGTTCGTCACCTTCAGGTAGAACAACACGCTTAGCCGCTTTACGTGCCAGCTCAGTTAGCTCGTAACGGAATGCTGGTGGGCTTAGGCGACGTTCTTTCGCAGAACCTTCAGTCAGAGATTCAATCCACTGGCCGTCAATATGGCTTGCCATATATTCGTTAACTAGCTCAACACGCTCTTTATCGTCAGCTGGTACTTCTAGGCTGAAGCTCTGAAGGTTCAGAGATGTCTGCCAAGTGTTACCTAGCGCAGTCATAACAGGTAGACCTGTTTCGAAAGCACGCTCACAAAGGTCCATTACTGGCTTAGGTAGCTCGTAGCCACCAGTCAGTAGTAGGGCACCAATCTCAACACCGTTCATTGCTGCAAGACATGCTGCAACGATAACGTCTGGACGGTCAGCTGAAGTCACTAGTAGTGAACCAGGACGGAAGTGCTCAACCATGTGCGGAATAGAACGTGCACAGAATGTGATGCTCTTAATGCGACGTGTTGCGATCTCACCTTCGTTGATAATTTCAGCGTTTAGGTGCTTAGCAATATCAGTTGAACGTGTTGCGATTAGCTCAGAACTCCAAGGTGCACAGCCAAGTACACGGATAGGGCTTGAGTTAAATACCTGCATAACTTCAACGTTTGAAGGTACAGTTGCTTCTGCATCATCAAAGATTTCAGACAGATCAGGACGAGTACGGCCTTCAGCATCAACAGGAGCGTTTAGTTTGTTAACGATAACGCCTGAGATTTGCTTGCTCTTAATGCCGCCGAAGTTAGAACATGCAACTTCGATACGTTCTTTAAGTTGAGAAGGGTTATCAGTACCTGGTGCAACAACGAATACGATTTCAGCGCCAAGCGTTTTCGCAATTTCATAGTTGATCTGGTTTGCAAACGAGTGCTTGCGAGTTGGTACTAGACCTTCGATCAAAGCTACTTCAGCGTCAGCTGTTGATTCTTTGAAGCGAGCAACGATATCTTCTAGAAGAACATCGCTCTTATCGTTACCGATAAGCTCTTGGGCACTATCCATTGAGAATGGTTCAGCAACTTTCATGTCACTGTTAGCAGTGATGATGTTAGTTGTTAGATCTGGCTGATCGCCGCCGTGACGTGGCTGTGCGATAGGCTTGAAGAAAGAAACGCGAACACCTTTGCGTTCCATTGCACGTAGCACACCAAGGCTAACGCTAGTAAGACCAACTCCGGCACCAACCGGAATAAGCATAATAGTACGGGACACTATGGATTCCTCAACTATTGAACAATACAGTGCTGTTCAATAACGATTAAATAACCGGTATTGAACAGCACCACAAAAAAAGGTCATAACCAATAGAAACGAAGTGGTTATGAAAAAACGGCCGGCCTAAGCCAGCCGTTATCACTATGTTTACACATAGCTTAGACTAATACGCAATTAGATTTCAGTTAGACGAGCTGTATCTTCTGCGATTACGAGTTCTTCGTTAGTTGAAACAACCATTGCAGGTACACGGCTGTTTGCAGAAGTAATCGTACCTTCTTTACCGAAACGTGCTTTAAGGTTTGCTTCGCCATCAACTTCAACGCCTAGGATAGCAAGACGGTTAAGAACCATTTCACGGATAGGTGCAGAGTTTTCACCGATACCACCAGTGAAAGTGATTGCGTCTAGACGACCTTCTAGTGTTGCAGTGTAGCCAGCAACGTACTTAGCTAGACGGTGACAGAATACGTCCATTGCACGTGTTGCTTCTGCTTTCTCGCCGTAGTTGTCTTCAACGAAACGACAGTCAGAAGTCACTTCAGTTAGACCTTGTAGGCCAGACTCTTTAGTTAGCATGTTGTTGATTTTCTCAACAGAGTAACCAAGGTTGTCGTGCATGTGGAAGATGATAGCTGGATCGATATCACCACAACGCGTACCCATTACAAGACCTTCAAGAGGAGTAAGACCCATAGAAGTATCTACAGATTTACCGTTCTTGATTGCACAAACAGATGCACCGTTACCTAGGTGACAGTTGATGATGTTTAGTTCATCTTCTGGCTTACCTAGTAGCTCAGCTGTTACACGTGTAATGAATAGGTGAGAAGTACCGTGCATGCCGTAACGACGGATGCCGTGATCTTTGTATAGGCTGTACGGAAGTGCGTAAAGGTACGCTTCTTCAGGCATTGTCTGGTGGAAAGCTGTGTCGAATACCGCAACGTTCTTAAGCGCTGGGAAAGACTGTTGTGCAGCTTTGATACCAATGATGTGAGCTGGGTTGTGAAGTGGTGCAAGAGTTGCACAGTCTTCAATACCTTTAAGAACAGCGTCATCGATTAGTACAGACTTAGTGAACTGCTCGCCGCCGTGTACAACACGGTGACCTACTGCAGCTAGGTTCTCAGATAGTTCTGGCTTAGAAGCAAGAATAGTGTCAACCATAAATGCTAGCGCTTCTTCGTGAGCTGCGCCGTTACCTAGTTGTGCTTCGTGCTTGCCGTCAAGTTTCCACTTGATGCGAGCTTCTGGAAGGTGCAGACATTCTGCAAGACCTGTCAGGTGTTCTTCACCTGATACTGCGTCAACAACAGCGAACTTAAGAGAAGAACTACCGCAGTTAAGAACTAAAACCAGCTTAGACATGAGTGACTACCTATAATCTGTCTGAAAGTTGATATTCAACTGAATAAAAATTACCCATAGAATAGACGACTTTTCTTAAAGCCGATCCAATCGGGGTCAAATTCGTGTTATATCCATATAGTGAAAGAACCGTGTAACTCAGATCCTGAGCCATCCATGAGGGTGCCTTTGGTTGCCAGAACAGAAATTACAGGCAACAATTAGATAAGGCGCGCTTAGGATAGCGATTGTTAAGCAAGATAACAAAAAGATTTTTAGAATAATTTAATTTGAATCAAGTTTGTTATCGCTATTTTTTAAATCTTACTTTTTTTTTTGATGTTTGGTGGCTTATGACTCAACAAAATTCGATTTGGCATTCTTTCCGTAACGGACAGGACTACATGACAACCTGGCCGATGCGAAAAGAGTTGGCCGCAATATTTCCAGATCAGCGTTATATCAAGGCAACAAAGTTTGCTATTCGGGTCATGCCTGCGGTTGCCGTAATGAGTGTACTTAGCCAGATGGCATTTGATAACTATGGTGCGTTACCACAGGCGATCGCAGTGGCATTTTTTGCCCTAACGATGCCTTTACAAGGGTTATGGTGGCTTGGTAAACGTAGCAGAACCGATCTGCCACCATCATTGGCGAGTTGGTATTGGGAAATTCACGAGAAAATTACCAGCGAAGGCCATGCTCTTCAACCAGTGAAAGCGCACCCTCGTTACGTTGAATTAGCACAGGTACTTAATCGCGCATTTAAACAATTAGATAAGGGCGCGTTGGAACGATGGTTTTAGTCATTTCAGCTAAAAATCAATTGGCTATGAAGGACAATTGACAAACAAGGCGAGCGATAACGACTTGATATATTTATCGAGTTGCTCGTCCGTTTGGTAGCCAAAATTATACATTATCCATTGCTCACAAATACCGCTCAGCATACTCTCATAGATCACCGCTGCAATCTGAGGGGTTAGGTGAGGCAGTAATATGTCGTCTTGCTGCAGTTGCTGCATAGCGGCTTCAACTTTCGCTTTATCTTCTTGCCCTTTTTCAACACAACGTAACCGTAAGCTTTCATCAGCAAAACCTTGTAAGGAAAGCTGCATGATCATCACCATTCTTGGGTTGTCACGCATTTCAGTCAGTAGAATACGGGCTATATTCAGCACGCCTTCACGTAATGCTTGGCCTGATGTTCCTTCTAGTTTTTTTGCAGCATCTTGAAGCGTAGTTGATTGTTGTTGCCATAACGCCTCGAATAAATCGGCCTTATCTTTAAAATGCCAATAGATAGCACCACGCGTGAGCCCTGCCTCTGTCGCGATACTGGCGAGTGTGGTTTTGACCAACCCTTTTTCACAGAAGACTTTCATTGCAGTATCAAGCAATAAGAGTCGAGTCTGTTCTGCTTCTTCTTTACTTTTTCTTGCCATGTTTATGTTCCGATAGCTGGAGGTGTGGTGACACACCTCCAGTTAGAGTTAAGCCGTTTGTGCCAAAGGGCTGTCTAATGGTTTGGTCAACAGAATATACAATGCCGGTATGATAACAATGGCAATGATGGTTGAGGCGACTAAGCCGTAGATAATGGCCATACACAATGGATACCACTGAGGATCACTGTATGCCAGCGGTAGAAGGCTGAGGATTGTCGTTAGGCTAGTACTCAGTATGGGCCTTAAACGCTCTGCTGCGCCATAAGCTGCAGCTTGGGCGACTGTTTCACCTTGTTTTAAGTGTCTGTTCATGGTGTCGACCAAGACAATGCCGTTGTTTACTGCGATACCAGCCAATGACACGATACCAATCAAGCCAGAAAATGACATGGCTGTACCGGATAGGAAGTAGCCAAAGAAGGTGCCCATCAGTGCGAGTGGGACGATCAGTAAAATGATTGCAGGTTGAGCAAAAGAATTAAACATTAACGCCAATAACACAAAGATCGAGAACATCGCCAAGGTGAAGGCGGAGCCCATCGCACTATAGCTTTCATCGGCTTTGGCCATTTCGCCGCCCAGTTGGTAGTGATAACCGTCTGGCCATTGTGCTTGTAATTGCTCAAGTTGCGGTATCAAAACCGTGGTCACTTCGCTGGCTGTTCGCCCTTCGGTGCGTGATGATACGGTGACAGCACGCTGTCCTTCTTTGTGAACAAAGACACGCGGTGTTTCGACGATTTGGTGATCAACCAAGTCGGTTAACGGTACCGAGCGTCCATCTTGAGTAATAATATGTAATAAGCGCATTTCAGAAAGGTGGCGAGGCCCCCCTAGTGATTCTCCACGGCTTGGCCATAGTACACTTAGGCGAATTTTAGCATCGTCATCAATGCCTTCAATTTTGTAGTGGCCTATCTCATCTTGCTCCATCGCAATGCGAATTTGTTGAGAGACCTCTGACTCAGAGAGTTGATGAAAGCTGAGCATTTCATGCTTGAAGCTAAAGCGCACCTCGTAACGTGCTGGGCCCAGATTATCGTTAATGTCACTGCTGCCAGGCACCTGTGCTAAGACATTTTTAACCTCTGTTGAAATGCCAATCAGCTGATTATAGTCAGGTCCGATTAAGTCAATTTGAATCGGAGCCGATGTATCGGGGTTACCACCAATATGCACCAGCGAAATTTCAATCCCAGGTTCATCGTGCAGTGCCTCTAAGATGCCGGAACGAATTTCTTCTAAGTACTCAAACGACAGTTTATCGCGTTGATCTTTAGGATAAAGGGTTAAGCTGAAGCCAACCTGATTCCACTCTTGTGACGGTAATAGGGCATCATTCAACGAAGCGGTTGTCATTGGGCTTTTTGCCCCGACATAAGTAATGACTTTTTCAATCCATGGCTGTTGGCGCAGAAATTCTCCCGCTTTATCGGCGGCGCGCTGTGATTGCTCCAGTGTTGAGTCAGGCGCCAGTACCAACGAAACCCCAATTTTACGGTCGTCTGATTCGGGATACATTTCTGATGGCATCATTCCCACAAGCACAATGCTGGCGATAAAGAGCATTAATGCGCCGCCAACCCATGCCCCTGCATGTTTTTTGCTTTTGAGCACATAGGTATTGAGCCACTGACGCAACTGATGACGGTAGCGTCGAGAAAGTTTATCAATCAGTAGCTCTTTATCGTTATCACCGGCCTTTTCCAACATGTAGCGCGACAAAGGAATACAGATCAGGAAAGCAATAAATAAGCTGATCAGCAGAGTGACAGTGATAGTAATAGGCAAGATACGAATAAACTTACCATCAATGCCACCCACCATCATCATTGGTACCATGGCTAATATGGTGGTGAGCTGTCCGGCTGTTGCTGGCAGAATAAATTGGCGGACGGTCTCCATTGCGGCTTCAGCAAAAGAGAGCTTTTTAACATACAGCCCTTCATGCATGCCCTCCATCACCAAGATATAGACATCGACCATCAAACCAAGCGCGAGCACCATGCCTATCATGATCATCGAGTTGAAGGAGTAACCAAAGCTCGCCATCACAGCCAGTGTTGCCAGCAAGGTAACGGGCAGGGCAATGCCTGCGATTAATGCTTCACGCCAGCTCAGCAGTAGCATCAAGACAAGAAAGACGATCACGACAGCCTGTTTCATTGACCCCGAGATATCATTAAATGCTAGCTCAATAAGTTCGCCATCATCGCTAACGCGTGATAGTGACAAACCTTGTGGCCAGCTTGAACGACTCGTGAGTTGGTCGACTTTTTTCTGGGTAGAATCAATAACGGCAAAGGTATCCGCACCTGGCTGTTTTAATACATCCAGTGTGATGCCGGGTTCAAACGGCATGTTATTGAGGCTGAAGAAGGTACGGCTGACTTCGCGATCCAAGCGGTGGCTGACTTCGGCTAACTCACCTAATCGAACAGGGCGGTTATCACCTAAGCGTGTGATCGGTAGTTGGCGAACCTGTTCAACGGTAACAAAGCGGCCAGAAAGGTATAGGTTGAACGTATTTTCATCTGATTCAAATTCGCCCCATGCCATATCATGGTTTGCCGCTTGTAGACGCTCACGGATCAGCAGAGGTGAAATTCCAAGATCGCGTAGCCTGTCCATACGTAGACGAATGTGCAGGCTTTTTTCTCGCATACCGTTGAGGTTAACTTTTTTAACCAGCGGTAAGTTTTCAAACTGTGTTTCTAGTAGCTTGGCAGTATCTGAAAGTAGAATGTCATCGACATCGCCACTGAGTACCCAGCTGATCACTGGCATGTTCGAGACTGACATTTCTTCGATGTCAGGCTTTTCAATACTACTGTCTGAAGGGAATTCAGCTTCTGCTTTATCGACACTTGCCCGCAATAATTGCATTGCTTCACTCATGGGCATGTCGGCATCAAATTCCACGGCGACAATTGAATACGAGTTATACGAACCGCTAGAAAAGGATTTTAGGCCTTTTAAACTGCGGATCTCATCTTCAAGGTGTTTGGTGATCTCTTTTTCGATCTGCTCAGGGGCGGCGCCCGGCCAGAAGGTCATGACGATCGCTTGCGGGATCTCAAGATCTGGGTAGTTCTCGCGTACCATGCTGTTGTATGACAGCAGGCCTGCCAGCACAATCATGCCAAGCAAGAGCCTGCTAACAAGTGTCTGGACAAAGAGTTTGCGTGCTATCGGCCTCATTGGATCGCTCCTACGACGTCCACAGGGCTACCATTTATTAGCAGGTGTTGGCCGCGGGTAACGACTTGCTCGCCATCATTGAGTCCGTCAATAATTTGAATGCGGCGCAGACCTTGTAGACCCAACGTTAACTGGCGCTCTTCAACTTGGCCATTGTCATTCACGATAAAAGCAAAAGCGTTACCGCTTCGGAACGAGATAGCATAAATAGGCAATGAGATAGCGTTATCAACGACTGTTGTGGCTATCCAAGCGCGAACGAACTCCCCATCGATGAGCTGTTGCTGGTCATTGTCGACTCTTACTTTTACGGTTTGAGAGCGGCGCTGAAGGTTAATGGTTGGGCTAACCGACCAAATCGTGCCAGTGACGACATCGTTGCCGACAAACTGTGCTTCTTCTGCTTGATAAAGGGTGGAATCGTCACTGGCGAGATAGACTGTTTGCCCCTCTTCTAGCTGGCGGGTGTCTTCGACAGGGAGCTCTAACTGAATCTCAAGTAAGCTGTCATCAACGACGACGATGGCACTGCTCGCTTCACGATCACGGTTTGAAGTGATGCCTGCGGGTGGGTAATAGTGATTTTCTTCCCGGATATTCATTGCGGCAATATAGCCGTTGAAAGGGGCAAAAAGGCTGGTTTTTTCTAAGCTGACGGTTTCGCGATTAATATCGGCAGAGACACTCAGAATGTCTGATTCAATGGCATCAAGGGCACTGTGGCTCATCCTTACAGTGGATTGAGCATTGAGTAACGCGGTTTTATTTCGTTCGTATTCATCTTGTGAGATCACACCACGTTCATAGACTTCTTCCATACGGGCAAAGTTTTGACGAGAGAGTGCTAAATCATTCTCCGCCTGCTGCAGTCGGGCTTGGGCTTCTTGTTTTTGAGCCCGTACTGCTTGCAAGCGGGCTTCAAGTGCCGTCACTGATGCTGAATTTTGGCGGCTATCGATTTGAGCCAACAGTTGCCCACGTTGAACAGCTTCATCGGGGCCAAATACCCTGACACCTTCGCGTAGCTGTGTCCCATTCTCCAGTTTACTAATCGCAACAACCTTGCCGGGCATTTCAAAATCGAGAAATGCCTTACGATAGGCTTGAACCGTTCCTTCTGAGAAAGCCCAGCCCGTTAGTCGTTCAGGGGTGAGCAGTTCTGTTTGTACCTTCACAGCATGGGGAGCTTGCGGCTGCAGCTGACTACTATCTTCCAGTTGTGAAAAACGATAGCCCGTCAGTAATAACAGTCCGAGAGGTAACAATAGCCATGCTTTGGCGGTAATGGTACGACGGTTCATTGCGTTGCTCAGGTAAAAGTGATTTCTTACATTATATATACATACAAGAATGTATGTAAAGTGGCGGAAAAATGCTTCCCTGCTGTTGCGTAGGATATGACGTTGAATGTTTATCGAAATGAAACTTTTTTTTTTGGGGGGGGGTATGGCGCTTGCTAATATAATAAAAGAAGACAAAACCACGCTCATGCGCGGCTCTGTCAAGAAAACGGGTGATTACTCTTCGTCTTCTTCTTCTTGTCTTGTGCGAACGGCTGGCTTAGCCAAGATCTCAAGATAGAATGAAGTCAGTGCTAGTGCTTCAGCTTCATCAACGCACTTGCCGATTTCTTTAACGTGGATAACCTTTGCTTCCTGCTCGGTATGACCAAACTTACAATCAAAATCCCAGTAATCGGCACCAGCGGGTAGCGTTTTGTTACGCTCGCGGCGTAGGTATTTTTTTACTTCGTGTTTCACTGCTTCTACAACGCGTGGTACAGCTTTTTTTGGGTGAGTTAAAGCAAATGTTTTTTTCATGAGTTTCCTAAAGTTAAAAAGGCCTGATAAACAAAGGTCTGTAGGCCTTTTACGTTTACCCTTTTCCAAGGATTACACGCGAAAGGACAACAGACCCAAAGGCACTTCAGATATTTTACTTTAAATCTGCCCTTGTAGCGATGAAGAAGTGATATCTATTGTTAACTTAGCAATAAACTGTCGTCTGTTAGCTCTTCACCACGCACTTTACTGAACATTTCCAGCAGTTGTTTTACATCCATGTGGGCACGTTCAGGGCCATCGACATCAAGCACGATTTCACCTTGGTGCAGCATGACAGTGCGCTCGCCATAGGCTAAGGCATCTTTCATTGAGTGAGTGACCATCATCACCGTTAGATCGAAC
Source organism: Photobacterium minamisatsumaniensis (assembly GCF_050336695.1). NCBI lineage: Bacteria > Pseudomonadati > Pseudomonadota > Gammaproteobacteria > Vibrionales > Vibrionaceae > Photobacterium > Photobacterium minamisatsumaniensis. Next base: position 29,506 of record NZ_JAKJSI010000028.1, read on the forward strand.
TCTTGAACCACTTTATTGGTTAAGGCCAGCACGAATGCGGCCATGCGAGGATCGAGGGCGGCGGTGTGCTCATCAAGCAATAACAATTTACTGTCGGCTAAGGTAGCCATCACCAAACTGACTGCTTGGCGTTGTCCGCCAGATAGTAGGCCGATGCTATCACTGAGCCTGTCTTCTAGGCCAAGGCCAAGTATGCTGATACGTTCTTGAAACAGCTTGCGCCGGCTTGATGACAACGCTAGCTTCCAGCTTCGGTTACTGCCTCGTTTGTAGGCAAGTGCCATGTTTTCTTCGATGGTCAATGAACCGCAAGTGCCAGCGAGGGGGTCTTGGAAAACCCTAGCGGCATATTGGGCGCGTTGATGCACTGATTTATCGGTGACATCGACATTATCAATGAGTACTTGCCCACCGACCATGGGGGTTTCTCCGCTGACGGCGCCGAGCAGGGTTGATTTACCAGCACCATTAGAACCAATTACCGTGACAAATTGTTTTTCAGGTACGGTCAGTGAAACCCCTTTTAGTGCTTGGTTTTCTAAAATAGTGCCTTCGTTGAAGGTAACGCGAATATCGTTTAGCTCAATCATGTTATTCCCTTATACGACTCAGGCTAACTTTTTAGTACTCAGTACTTTTTTTTTCGTTTTGCGCTGAAAGCGGCTCTTCATTCGTGGTGCGATGAGTGCTGCGGCAACCAGTAAAGCAGTGATCAAATTTAGATCAGAGGCTTGTAAGCCAAACATCCCGCTACTGAGGGCAAAGGCGACGGCAAGGCGATAGAGTATTGATCCTAGTATTACCGCAACCACGGCAACCCAAATTTTGCGCCCTGGAAGCAACGTTTGACCCAAGATCACCGCCGCTAAGCCAACAACAATGGTGCCGACACCAGAGGTGACGTCAGCAAAGCTGTTAGTTTGGGCAAACAGTGCGCCAGAAAAGCCGACTAAGCCGTTAGACAGCGCCAAGCCCAGATAGGTATAGAGGGCGGTATTACCTCCTTGGGCATTGACCATTCGACTATTGACGCCTGTTGCACGTAGCCCAAGTCCAAAGTCACTGGCCAGTAAGCGGGTAATAAACCATGCGCTGGCTAATACAAGCAGCAGTACGATAGCAAGACGAAGTAAACCTTCATCAAAGCCCATGTCGAAGGCCATGATTTCAAACGGGGTAAAAATAGTGTCTTCGCCTAACAGGGCGAGGTTAGGGCGGCCCATGATGCGTATGTTGATGGAAAATGCTGCGATCATGGTCAGAATGCTGGCGAGCAAATGAAGAATGCCACAACGAACGGCAAGAAAGGCAGTGACAAGGCCGCAGAGTCCACCAGCAAAAATGGCGAGAAGTGTTGCCATCCAAGGGTTTACCCCCGAGACAATGGCTGTCGCGGCAACGGCTGCACCCATAGGGAAGCTACCGTCAACACTGAGATCTGGAAAATCTAATACGCGGAAGGTGAGGTAGACCCCCAATGCGACCAAGCCATAAACGAGGCCGATCTCTAAGGTTCCGATAAAGGCAAAGAAAGACATCCTTATTCCCCTTGTCTTTTTAATTCTGAGTGATTGATGCCAGCTTGTGACGTGCTAACGCCAGAAGCCGACATTTAGCGGGTTATTTAGTGACAGATGTTGCACGTTCCATTATTGACGTTGGGAATGTGATCCCAAGTTTATTCGCCGCTTGCTGGTTGAGTGCTAAGTCAGAACCTTTTGCAACCGTCACTGGTAATTCGGCTACTTTTTTACCTTCAAGTAAGGCAGCGACATAATCTGCCGTTTGTACACCGACTTGATAGTAGTCAAAGCCAAGTGCGGCAAGTGCACCACTTTCAATGTAGGTTGTTGATGCGCCAACGATTGGTGTGTTGGCTTGATTACCTGCATTGACGAGCCCTTCAATGGCACTGGCAACAGTGTTATCTGTTGGTGCGTAAATGACATCAACTTTTGAGGCTACAATTTGCGCTGCAGATTGAACATCTGCACTTTTCAAGGCGGTACCCTCAATAACGGTTAAGCCTTTTTCTTTCGCAGCGGCATGAAGTAACTGTACAAGTGCTACGGCATTGGATTCGCCAGGATTAAAAACGACCCCAATGCTTTTCATTTCAGGTAGCAGCTCTAGCATTAGCTCAACATGCTGGGCAACGGGTGATAAGTCGGAAAGCCCGGTGACGTTACCTGCGGGTTTCGCCATATTTTTAACCAGCTTTGCGCCTATAGGGTCTGTCACTGCAGTAAAGACAACGGGAATAGAGCGGGTTGATGCGGCCAGTGCCTGTGCAGTTGGCGTAGCGATCCCCACTAAAACGTCGGGACGCTCACCCACAAACTGTTTTGCAATTTGAACCGCAATGGCTGGGTTACCCTGCGCCGTTTGATAAGAAAACTGGAGGTTTTCGCCTTCAACATATCCTTTTGCTTTTAGCCCTGCGAGTAATCCCTCACGTGTTGCGTCAAGTGCTGGGTGTTCGACAATCTGTGATACTGCTACTTTGGCGACATCAGCTAAAACTGATGTTGATGTAAGTGCCAATGAGGCTGCAATACAAACGGCAGTCAGTAGTTTATTTTTTTTGAATTCCATTCTCGCTCCCTGCTGTGATTATTTAATTCATACCCAATAACTTCAAAGTGCTGAGTCCTACAGCTTGTAGTTACTTGGGTCTATGACCTCTTGGAATAATGTTTTATCGTAAAGAGGATAAAAAGAACATATAAATTTTRACAAAAATTAAACATCGGTGTGATTTTTATTGCTAAATAGAGATCAGTAATCCAGATAATATTAGTGCTTATTTCAATAAGCATGGATATCTAGCTTTAGTGTTTTTTAAAAGTGGCGGGATATGCTTATTTGAGGAAGAAGCCAATAAAACAGGTGTTTGATCCGGTGTTTTGAGGGAGTTGTTCTTAAAGTGTGGCAGCTGTCGTTGTGTTCGCGACTCATATTCAGTTTCTAGCAAGGTCGCAAGCCCGATACTGTTTATGTGCCGCAAGGCGCTAGAGATACTAGCTTATCTCCTCCCATGAACCCCACAAGCTTGGCCGCCGGTGGGGTTCAATTCTTTCTATGAAAGGTCAGTTAATCAAACTACTTTTCTTCTGGTTGATAACACTTCAAATCGTTATTGCGGCCATATATTTCTTTCATTGCAGCTTTCATTTTATCTTCGTTAACGTAGCTAGTCGGGATTGGCATGACATTAACGGTGTAGTCTGGTGCTCCCTCAGCCACGTTTGCTTTCTCTGTAACAGGGGTCACCATCATGACTTTTAGTTCAGGGTTCCGCGCTTTTATTCTTGATGCCGTGCCTAGGCCTTCAGCGACATGAAATAGCCCTGCAGTATGGATAATTTGTTTGTTGGGGTTGAGGGCTAGGTAATTCACCATACTTTCAGCCATGGTGTCATCCCATGCCGTTTGGGCCGCAAACTGACGCTTGGTTTTTTCTTCGTCACCATGGTGCATTGAGGCATTAAATTTTGCTCGGTAAGCATCATTGTCTAATGTCAGGTTATAGGCCACCCACTTTCGTTCAACGGCTGGCAGTTGATCTAGGTAATCCGCCCCTTGCTGGCCGATGCAACGTACGATCGGTTTAGGTGCATTGGCAGCAATCACATCTAACTGATTTTGTTTCGCAAACTCAACTAATGGACGATAGTCACTTGTATAGTTTGGCCATGCGTTACCTTCTTTTATCAATGTTTTTTCACCAATTTCCCCCTCTAAATATTGATTCACAATATGTTGTTTGTCACGGGTGAATTGCTCCATCGATAGTGCTAATTCAGTATTTTGTGCGTATAGCGCTGCAAATAACTGAGCTTGTAACAGGTGGGCTGCAGGATGACCGTGCCACTCACCAACCAGGACAATGTCAGCCTCTTTTAACTCAGCCGCGAGCGCCTCTAGTGATAAAGTATCACCTTGCGGTGAGTGTATGGTGTAATCATAAAATGTTGGCGGAGGGGGAGTGGTTGACTGAGTTAAAGAAGGCTGGGCAGCACACCCTGCTAATAGACTGATCAACCCAAGAGAAAGCCATTTATTCATTTATCGCAACACCTGTTATTCAGAATACGCATTAGAAACCACAGGTTTAAATTATGTGGTTATGCAAAAGGAAATTATAGACAGTGGCGCGATAATAGAGGAGTTGATATTGATTATCAAACGCTATCAATAATCAATATCATTAATTAAATGGTGGGGCTAAAGGGTTAGCGTTTTCGGTAAACGCGAATTGAGAAATCAGCTTCGCACCTGAACTGCTCGCTTTCCGCTAGCTGCTGCCAAATAGCGTCGCTGGTTTTCCAAGCGAAGGGCGTCATCTGCATCAAGGCTGTCGCTTCTTCACCACCCAACGTCATCTCATAATGTAATTGCTTGTCTTCAATAAGATCAAAACCGTCGATGGCCTCAGCAGTCATATCATGAAGCTTAACATCATTATAAATCAGCTCTTTGAGTTGATAGAGGTGACGTGCGGCAGGTGTAACAGTAACCACTATCCCACCTTGTTTTACGGTGCGAACCAATTCATCAGTTTTGCAAGGTGCGTAAATACGTACGATACCATCTAGCGATCGATCGGCAAATGGTAGGCGGTGGCTTGAGGCGACACAGAAATGACATTGTTTATAGCGTTTAGCCGCATAGCGAATAGCGACCTTAGAAATATCGAGCCCATGCACTTCTAATGATGGATGTGCCTGCAATGCTTCGGCAAAGCCCGAAGTGTAATAACCTTCACCGCAACCAATATCTAAAAGGCTTTCTGCTTGCTCTGGTAAGTACAGTTCAAGTACATCGATGACGGTATTACGTAAAGCATGGTAATGACCGGCTTCAAGAAATGCTCTTCGAGATTGCATCATCTCTTTGTTATCACCGGGGTTTTTAGAGCCCTTGTGGTGTGCGGGCATTAAGTTGACATATCCCTCCTTGGCTAAATCAAACTGATGGTTGTTGCTGCAGCACCATGTATTGGCTTGCTGACTGAGCGATGAGTGACATAGCGGGCATTGATATGACATAGGTGTTACCGAGCGTAATGAGTATGCCACCATTGTAAACGCCCCCTATATACGCCTGCAAGCGAAGGGATGAAAGGAGATTGATCACATATTTCACGCTCCGAAATTATGGTTAGATCACAGATATATTTTAAATAGATAAGCGCAATATTCGTTCAGCCTACGTTCAGCTTTCTGAGTTATTTTGCTTCTCAAAGGAAGGAAGTTAACCTCCTTTGTTGCCTGGTATTAACTCGCCTTGGTGGGGTTTAATGTCGCAGGTGTTAGTTATTGCAGGTTATTATTCTAATGCACTACGGTGCAGATACTGGTTGATGTTCATTGTCGATACTTGCCAGTTACTGAATGATAATTCTAGCTGTAAAAAAATAAACGACGGTATAAACCGCGTGAATAAAACTTTAGGAATTCAGAATGAAACGTTTTGCATTAGGCGCAGTAGCACTACTTATGGCACAAGGCGCAATGGCGTCATCTTACGTAACGGGTAACGTACAGTTTCACGATAGCGACCTACATGGTTCAAGTGCAACCTCTACTCTTGAAGCTGGCCACACGTTCACCAATGCTCTAGGCGGCCTAACGGTTTATACAGAATTTGATGGCATTCAGGTTGGTACACTTAAGGCGGAAAACCCAGGTTCTCCAGCGATCACTCTTGGTGGTGAGCAGTCTTTCAATGTGACTGATAACTTATGGGTTGCAGCAGGTTACCATCACCTTCTTGTTGAAGGTAAGTCATTCCAGTACCGTCCTCTGGTTAAAATTGGCTACAACTTTGACAACGGTATTGCAATCAGCAACCGTACACGTGCACACATTGATGCAACAGACAATGATGCAAAAACTGACTACCGTATGGACAACCGCATCGGTTACAACCTAACAGATATGGAAGTTGGCCTGTCATACAACAATGTTTACATGATTGAAGGCGAGACAATGGATCACGAGCTTCGTGCTACTTGGACTCGTAACGGCGTTCAGCCATACTTTGAGTTCCGTAACCAAGCGGACAACGAAAACAATGCATTCGTATTCGGTGCATCTTACGGCTTCTAAGCTTGTATGATATCGAATGAATAGAGAAAGGAAGGCTTTGCCTTCCTTTTTTGTTTCTAATTTTCTGACTTCTTTTTTCTTCTTTTCTCTTTTTTGTCTATTACTATTTATCAGCCTGCCATAAAGCTCAGTATTAAGCCTTTTCATTTTCAATCTTGCATAAAAGTTCAATAAATATTCACCACTTAAATATCTGTACTATGCTAAATAGGCGCGATTAAGTGCTTGATATATCTGTTTAGTATTGATTGTTTAGTTATCAGCACGTGCTCTAACGAGGCAAATGATTGCCTCGACAATAAAAATGTACAACAGGAGTTGAACATGAAAAAAGTAGCATTAGCAGTGGTAATCCCGGCATTGTTGGGTACAGGTTTTGCACAAGCAGGTACGATCTACCAAGGTGAAGATGGTTCCACCATTGATGTTTATGGCCGTTTAGCATTCAATGTAACCGATAAAGGTGAAGAGGATGTTAAAGGCAAATTCGATGCACGTGTTGGGCTTGGCGGCTCGCAAACGGTGAATGACCAAGTCTCGGTGATTGGCTGGGCTGAATATCAGGTCAATGCCGCAGAAGGCGCCAATGCCGGTAAAGGCAATGATAGCTTTACGGCTCGTTATGTCTGGGCGGGGATTGATGCTTCTAACTATGGCCGATTTACTGGTGGCCGTGTTGCTTCTGGCTTGATCATGTTCACCGACATTGTTGATGTCTTTGCTGCATCCGATATTGCGATTGCTCGACAGGTTGATAGGGTTGATTCAACAGCGACTCAGGTCTTCCGTCAAGATGGCACTTTGCAGTATCAAAACAGCTACGATTACCTTGATGTATCTGTTGCTTATATTCTTGGGAACAGCGAATCTGATTTAGATACCGGTTATAACATTGCCTTGCGTTATACCTTCGACTTGGGCAATGCCGGTAAATTGGCCCCCGTGGCTGTATATCAAGTTGATGAAGGCGATACAAATGGCTTGGACTATTATGTTTGGGGTGTTGGTGCCAGCTATTACATCAATGATTTAGTACTTGGGCTCATTTACTCGGAAGATGAAGTGGATACCGGTAGCGGTCTTAAAAGTAAAGATGAAGTTGTTGAAGTGACCGCCGTTTATGATCTGAGTGACGAATGGGTACTGCGTGCAGGCTATCGTTGGCTCGAAAACAGCGATGGTGATGAGCTTGAATTGAGTGATGCTACTCTCGAGGCGCAGTATCGACTCACCGCTCGTTCATCGGTATTTGGTAGTTATGTGTTCCGTGATGGTAAGGATGGAATAAGTGGTGGATTCTCGGGAGATACCGACGATGACTACATGTTCTTAGGCCTGCGCTACGAATACTAATAATGATGCGTCGAATTTCTAAGTAGCCATTTTTTCACTGAAAAGCCAGCACCTTGTGCTGGCTTTTTATTTTGATATTAAACTAGGTGACATCGGTAATGATTAACCGCCCACTTTATATTCTGCTTTATCGAGATTGTGCTTTTTCATCCGTAGATAAAGCTTTTTACGTGGTATTTGCAGGTAGTTAGACACGTCATTGATACGGCCTGCAAATAAATACAGCGCATCTTCGATGACTTGTTTTTCATAACTATCGACTAAATCATCTAGGGGGCTACTCATTTGATCCAGTGGCTTGGTTCGGTCTTGTCCTGCTAATTTTACAATACCAATGGCATAGAGCTCAGCAACGTTTTTAAGTTCTAATACATTGCCACTCCACTCATGGCGATTAAGCGTATTGATATAAGCTTTGTCGATGCTTGGTACGGTTTTATTGAGTTTCTGACAACTCTGTTTTAAAAAGTACTTAAACAAAGGGGTGATATCACAAGTTCGCTGCTTCAATGTCGGAAGGTGGAAGCGCACTTGGCTTAGAAAGTAAAATAGTTCTGGTAATAGGTTATCTTGCTCGACTAACGATTCAGGGTTCGTACCGGTAATGGCGAGTACGCGTACTTCTTTTTTGTTCTGGCGCTCTTGCTCCAGTAAGAATCGGCATAGCCATTGTTGGGTTTCAACTGGCATTAAGTGCAGGTTATTTAAGCTTATACTACCACTCCGTGCCGAGATCATCGCTCGCTGTAAATCAGCCGTACAGGTTATGTTTTGACCTAGGGCCGTCACAAAAGGGCCTTGTCTGGTGGTGCTACTTTGATGAAGTAGCTTAGCGACAGTGTGGCGGCCTGTCCCGTTATCACCTTCGATGAGTACATCCTTAGAGGTCAGTGCTATCTGGGTGATTTTATCTCTTATCTTGATGATTAGCGGGCTATCACCCAATAAAACTTCACTTGCAGATTGGGTTAGCGTGGTACGTTGATCTATCTTTTGTTTCCGTACCGGAAGGTGTTTTTCCAGTAACAAAAGCAGTTCTGCAGGTTGCAGTGGTTTTTGTAAAAAATCTAACGCACCACGACGAACAGCATCAACGGCCATTGGGATATCACCGTGACCTGTGATCATGATAACGGGTAGTTCAGCATCCAATGTTTTAATGTGTTCAAGTAAATCCATACCGCTTAAGCCCGGCATATACATGTCTGTTACGACGACACCGGGCCAGTCTTTATGCAATAACGAGGTGACTTGCGTAGGGTCGGTAAGGGACTTAACTTTATAACCCGATATTTCAAGTAACTGCTGGTATGAGTCAAGTACGTCTTGGTCATCATCGATGAGCAACACCTCTATATCATTATTCATTATCATATTCTTTTAACTCCAACACGACCATTGCCCCCCCTCGAAGGGTTGAAGCAAGATAAATCTCACCATTAAAGCGGTTCATAATTGAACGGCAGATACTGAGTCCAAGACCTAGACCGACTTCTTTGGTGGTGGTAAATGGGACAAATAGCTTTTCTATAATTTCAGTGGCAAATCCATTGCCACTGTCACTTACAGCAAGGCGGCAACCGCCATGACTGTCTAGGGATTCGATAACAATCTGTCTCTGTTTGCAGCCAGCGACGGCATCACAGCTGTTGACGAGCAGGTTAACGAGCACTTGTTCGAGCTGTACCTGATCTGCAAGGCAATGTAACGGCTGGCTTAATTGATTTGAAATGGTGGTTTGTTGCATCTTTGCTCGGCTTTCAACAATCATCATTGATTGTTGGAGTGAGGCGGCAATATCAACTTTTTTCAACGTATTACCTGCCGTTTGTTTTTTCGAGAAACTTTTCAGGCTGGCGATGATCCGTGCCATTCGTGAGGCTAAATTTCCTATTTTGCCAATGCTGATAGGAAGTTGATCTAAGCGTTGTTTTTCTAATGCCATTTGAGCGGTAAATACATGGGTTGAAATAGCAGATAGCGGTTGGTTAAGCTCATGAGCCAGTGACGTCATTGTTTGACCCACCACCACCATTTTAGCGGCTTGAATTAATTCATCTTGGGTTGCACGCAAATCCGCTTCAACGCGTTTACGGTCTTCAACTTCTGCTTTCAATTGACGGTTACGACTGGTGAGTGAATAGGTCTTCTCTCGTACCATCTTCTCTAACCAACGAGCCGCATTTTCTTGCTCAGTGATATCCGTCATCGTGATGATCACCTTGTCTTTTTTGCCTTGTTGGAATAAGCGGAAATCAAGCCTGAGATATAAACTATCTTGCTGTTGATCAATGCTATGCCTTTGGTATTGTTTGATGGTGAGGTTGCATCCGCGTTTCGTGAACAGTGGGCTAGTGGTCGAAAAAAGTGACGTTAACCGTTGGTGCATGGTTGGACTAAACAGCTCCCATAACGCGAGATTTACAGGGGCTGAGCTATGTTGAAATAGCGCTTGAGCACTTGGGTTAACCGATTCAATAATGCCATTTAAGTCACAGGTTATTATGCTCGCTTGTGTATTGTTGATCAGGTTTAGGGCATTGCTCTGCTGCATTTCTTGCATTTGACGGCAGAAGTGGCGGAGGTTATCACCCAGTAAACCTATTTCATCATCGCCAGTGACCTGAATCGTGGCATTGTGTTGGTTGTTCGCGACTGCATATAAGTCTTGCGAGAGCATATTTAGCCGTTTAACGATGCCCTTGCCAACAAGGTAGATTGAGAGCATGACCGAGAGGAAAAGTGTCACTATCACCATACCAAATAGAATGAAATTACTGATCGTGATTGCTTGGCGAGTTTTTTCATTTAGGGCATGAAGTGAAGCATCCTCTTGTTCAACCATGGTTTGAATAAGAGCTTCTTGGTAATTGAGCCGTGTTTGTATTTTTTCTTGATATTGGCTAATTGCACGAAATAAATCATTATCGATTATCAATTGTTCTTCTAGAAAACCACCGGGTTCAACAATTGTGATTAACTCCTGCAGCAACTGCCGGTAAGACATGGTTGATGGATAATGGCTAAGGCTTTGGCTCATTTTGCTGACTTCTTCGGTTTTATAGCCGATGAAGTAAAAAGCATTGCCAAGGTCTCTTTCTTGCCTTTGGAGAATAATTTCTTTCACCAACTGGTGAAGTTCGTTTTCTTTAACGGTAATCGCTTGGATTAATGAAAACTCAGTGATGACATCATTAACAGTGCTTGAAACAATGGCATTAGGCAGCATACGCGTGAGTTGCCATTCAACCTCTTGACGTATAGGCGTCAGTTCATCAATTAAATCTTGATGAAGCCATTTAATGTTATTTTCAGTTTGCGCTAATACATTAAGGTGAGTATTTCGTTGGTAAAGGAAGTGGGCATATTCTTTAATATCAGTTAATAGTGTTTCATGTTCGCTTTTTATGGCGGGATAAAAGGTTAGGTTGTTTGCTTGGTTAATGGCGAGGCTGATTTGTGCCAATTTGTCATTAATATTTTGTTTGAGATCAGCATGCATGATTGGATCGGTATTATTGCTCAATAAATTGAGTGCAGCTTGTAACCCTGCGGTGTTGCGCTCAAGCTGATAACTTGCACGCAGGGTTGGAATATTCTTCTCAACTAACGCTTGGATACGGTCGTCGAGACTCTCCCAATTTATAATTGCAATTAGGCTAACACTAACGGTTAAAAGTGCCATCAAAGCAATAGAACCAATAAGCCGGTTGCCAATGGTATTGCGTTTTAATATCACGATTTTTCACCTGCTTCATCGATAATGTTCTCACAAATAGCAATGGATTGTTCGAGTTGATCTTCCATTAATTTTTGCCATTGTCGAGCTAACTGCGTTGTTTCGGTATGGCTAGGTGACATTGAAATGGATTGCAGCAATGTTTTTGATTTTGATTGAAATTCAGTGATTGGAGGCGTAGATGCTAGCTTAATCGCGAGGTTAAACATGCGTTGTTGATCAGAGCTTAAGTGAGGTAACGTTTCAACTTCATGAATTAATTGCCACGCTTGGTTTAGACGGATCAATTGGCGGTTAATTGTTTGCTCAAAAAGTATTTTAATTAATTTATCTCGCTGTTGCATGAGTGCATGATTAATCGAGACAACGTCATACGGCTGTGCCATTTCTTGATTAAGAGCGTATTTATTCATCGAGCTAACAGATAGCGTTTCTTGTACCTCGTCAGATAAGAGGTATTTAACGAATGTTAAGGTATGGATCGCTTGGTTGATGTTTGGTAGTGCCGCTATATAACTCGGTAATAATGGGCTAAAGGGCTGGTATTGGAAACCGATGAATGGGAATTGTTGCTGGCTTTCATAGGCAGCGCTATCAACCACAGGGCCAATACCGGCTAACCCACGGGCAATAACGTCACTGACGCCATCGCTTCGAGCAGAAACGGAGGCAAGGTTTCCGCCAATTTTAAGCAGTAACTCCCAGCCTTCTTTCCAACCATGCTGTTGGAGAATACTTTCGACCATGATGTGGGTTGTGCCCGAGCGTGAAGGGCTACTCATGACTAAATGTCTAAAATACTGTGGATGTGCGAGTTCTTCCCAAGAGCTTGGTAATTGAAGTTGATGTTTGGCAAGGTAGTCTTTATTCCACATTATCCCATAGCCAGAATAGCCAAATACAGCCACATTATTGAGGGTGTGAGGCAGTAAACGTTGTTGCTGCACAGCAGAGTCATAGTTAAGTGCTTTCAGTGGCAAAATGCGGTTTTGCTGACTTAAAGGGAGAAAAAGCGATAAAGAGGATGAAATAACAATATCAATATCGTGCTGGCTATCGAGTAGGAGCCGTAAGCCTGATGATTCACGTCGATGCAGTACAGTAAAGCGGGCTTCAGGGTGGTGTTGCTGAAATTGGTCAAGTGTTGGCTGAAGTGATTCTTTGGTGAAAGTCGTCAGAATGATCAATTGATTGGTTGCTGCGGCAAAGCCCGGAGTCAAGATTAATAGTGCAGCAAAGCAAAATTGTACAATTCGCATCATAAGTAGAATCATTCATTATTGTCAGGATTCTTATTATGAGGGGCGTCGACATGGAAAAAAATAGCCGACCTTTAATTTATTAGGCGCTTAGCGATTTTATGAACAGGCCAGTAATATTTGAGGTAATTTTAACCCATTTCTGAGGCTAATATTGTTTAGCGTCACACTTTTCATTTTTGGAATAAAAAACGGAGCGTAAAGCCGCTCCGTTTTTGCGTTCTAAACAAGTAATACTTACGCGTTTTGAATTTGCTGAATTTCAGTTGCACATAAGTGGTACTGGCGAGGACAGCCACGCCATGCTTGTAGCATACGTTGGTACTTCTCTAGCATCGGTATTTGGCTATTGAAGTGGTGATCAGCTTTATCGAACTGAGGGTATAGTCCCTCTTCTTCCGCTAGAAAACGTACGTAATGCACCAGTTGAGACTCTGTCGCTATATCAAAGCCTAAAAATTGCAGGCGACGTTGATCAACCTGCTGTTGATTTTCATCAGAAAGCATTTTGAACGACTCTTGTAGGGCGTGGTACATTTCCATGAAGTCAATTACATTGCGGCAAGCTTGCTCTGGTAGATCACCAAAGTCTTTATCAAGCTCACGCATTTGAAGCCCGTAGCCACGTTCGACAATTGTTTGTAGTCGACGGTACTTTGCTTCGTTTTCTGGGTTCATCTGAGACATCAGATAGTACTGGTTAGATAGAATTAAGCGTTGTGCGTTAGTCATGTCCATGATGATAGGCCTTAATAATTATTGATCTGCCACTGAGATTATCAGGTTAATGCTAAAAAAAATTGATCTGGTTACGTCTTGATAACTTTTTTTTGTTAAAAATAATTAATTGTATAAAGACTGTCCAGAGCCGCTATCATAATTGATATTTAACAAATATAACGCTTAATTATTACATGGCTTAGCGCCTTTTGTTGTGATCACTTAATTGTTTGCAGCACGTAAAGGCAGTGTTAGTCGTAAGGGGTTAACTCACAAGGAATTAAGCAATCATGACAGAGTGGCAAGTTGCTGGGTATGTTGGTTGGTTCGGGTTGATGATCGCAACTTTCCCCCATGAATTTTGGCCCAAATTCCAGAAAGATAAAACTTATCAGCACTGGGTAATGGCATCGGTAGTCGCGCTGTTCTTTTTGTGGAGTTTACGAGCCGGGTTAGCTGTTGGCTTGCAAGTACATTTTCTGCTACTCACCGTATTAACGCTATGCCATGGCTGGAAGATTGCGTGCTTAGTTGGCGCTATACCCGTGTTACTGCAAATGATATTTGGGTTACTTCCGGTGGCTGATGGCGGGTTGTATGGCTTAACGGGGGTTATGTTACCCGTCATATTCAGTTATGTTTTTTTTCTACTTATTTACCGCTTTTTTACCCGCCACTTATTTATTTATATTTTCCTCGCGGCCTTCATAAATTCAGCGCTGACGATGGCTGTACATATGTTGCTAACAAGTGGGTGGATATGGGGAGTAGGAGAATATTCATGGACGTATATTGTGGAAAATTATTTGGTGTTAATGCCATTGCTGCTGTTTCCTGAGGGTTTATTGAATGGAATGGCTATCACGTTGCTGGTGGTATATCGCCCTGAGTGGGTGAGGACATTTCATGACAGTGACTATATTGATGGAAAATAATGCTAAGAAAGAGGTTTTAAAGGTTAGACTTGATAGAAAACCAAGCGATTTGCTGCTTATGTCAACGATCAGTGGCGTGAGCCTTGCAGTTTTACCGCAATCTTTTTACCCTTTGCGCGATTTATTACACGACGTGGTCGTGTCCACTCGCATATTGCGCGAGAATCCCCGTTTCTTTCATTCATACGAACAAACGATGCCAGGAGGCACGGATTCAAAGCAGAGGGAAACCGAGTGCATTTGGTGTTAGTCAGTTTAGGCGTAATGTGACTGAATTGTCTGACAGAGGTGTACCGAGGTAGAGCCCAAAGCACTTTGGATCTGGTTGTTTTAACCTTTCTGAACATTCCAATTCTGGGTGTGTATTGGTCTGCCTATTGTTTTTATGAGTTTTACATGCAAATTCTTTCCGGTTTGATCGGCATTATTGTGCTGATTGCTTTAGCGTATTTATTTTCTGAACAACGTTCCCGTATTAACTGGCGCACTGTACTAGGTGCTCTAGCTATTCAGGTGAGCTTTGCTGCGATTGTGCTTTACAGTACATTTGGCCGTGAAGCGCTATCTGAGTTTTCTTACGGGGTTCAGCAAGTCATTAACTATAGTAATCATGGTATTGGCTTTTTATTTGGCGGCTTAGTCTCAGATAAAATGTATGAAATCTTTGGTGGCGGCGGCTTTATCATGGCATTACGTGTACTGCCTGTCGTTGTCTTCTTTTCAGCATTGGTGTCTGTGCTCTATTATTTAGGGATCATGCAGCTGCTCGTCAATACGCTTGGCCGAGCGTTGTCTAAAGCGCTCGGGACTAGCCGTCCTGAATCTATTTCGGCAACGGCAAATATCTTTTTGGGTATATCTGAAGCCCCGTTAACGGTTCGTCCCTACATTGATAAAATGACACGCTCTGAATTGTTTGCGGTTATGGTCGGTGGTATGGCTTCTGTTGCAGGGTCAGTCTTAGTGGGTTATGCCCAAATGGGTATTCCACTTGAGTACTTATTGGCAGCCTCTTTCATGGCCGCTCCTGCAGGGCTGATGATGGCAAAATTGATGATCCCTGAAACCAAGGAGGTCGTTGATTATGCTGATGAACTTGTGAGTGAGCAGGATAAGCCTGCGAATGTGATTGATGCCGCGGCACAAGGTGCAATGCAGGGGATGCAGCTCGCATTGAATATTGGGGCAATGCTACTGGCTTTTGTCGGGTTGATAGCACTGATAAATGGCATGCTTGGCGGCGTTGGTGGCTGGTTTGGAATGCCTTCTCTGAGTCTCGATATTATCTTTGGCTACCTGTTTTTACCTTTTGCGTATATTGCTGGTATTTGGGACTTTGAGTCTGCGCAGCTGATGGCGGTTATTTTTGGTACTAAAACCACGATCAATGAATTTGTGGCGTTTTCTCAGTTGGCGCCCATGATAGAAAGTGGTGTATTAGAGCCGCGAGTTGAAGCAATTATTGCATTCGCATTATGTGGGTTTGCTAATTTTGGTTCCATTGCGGTATTGCTTGGTGGTATTGGCCTTATGGCACCGAGCCGCTATAACGAAATTGCACAATTAGGGATGAAGTCGCTAATCGCAGCAACGTTAGCCAATTTGCTGAATGCGACCGTGGCCGGGCTGTTTATTAGCCTGTCTTTATAGTCGTGACACAATAAAAAAACGCCAGCGTTATGCTGGCGCTTTTACGATGAAAGACTCGATTAGCTTAAACCTGTAATGTTGCCATCTTCATCAATGTCTAGCGCGAGGTAAGCGGGTTTTTCCGGTAAACCCGGCATGGTCATAACATTGCCGCATAACGCATAGACAAAACCTGCACCAGCGCAGAGCTTCAGTTCACGAACCGGTACAACAAAATCGGTTGGTGCGCCTTTTTTGCTTGGGTCAGGGGTGATAGACAAGGGTGTTTTTGCCATGCAAATGGCTAAATTATCATGCCCGTGTGCTTTTAACTCGGCCAGTTGCTGCTTGGCTAGATCAGAGAGCTCAACCCCGCGGCTACCGTAGCCCACTTCAGCGATGGTCATTAGTTTCTCTTCCAGCGTCTGCTCTAGGCTGTACAACGGCTTGAAGTTAGTCGGTTGCTCACAGGCTTTAATAACCGCATCGGCAAGTAAAGCCGCGCCTTCGCCACCTTTACCAAATGCTTCACTGATCGCGACGTCAACATGCACATTGAACGTTGTGTTTTCAATCATTGCTTTTAGTTGGTTAAGCTCAGCATCGGTATCTTGTGGGAATCGGTTGATTGCCACAACGACAGGTACACCGTATTTAGCGGCATTGTTAATGTGCCATTGAAGGTTATCAAAACCCGCAACCAAGGCTTTCTCATCGGGAGAGAAAATAGCGTCTGGTAGTCCTTGGCCCGGACGAAGATCATACAAACCAGAGTTCGCTTTTAACCCACGCAGTGTTGCCACAACCACCGCACAATCGGCACCGCGACCTGCTTGCTGCGCTTTAATGTTACATGCTTTTTCAAAACCCATGTCTGAGCCGAAGCCGCCTTCGGTAATGGTGAATTCACTCAGCTTCAGCGCGATACGGTCTGCAATGATTGAAGAGTTACCGTGGGCGATATTGGCAAACGGGCCTGCGTGGATCAGTGTGGGTACACCTTCTAGTGTTTGCATTAAAGTTGGCTCAATAGCTTCACACATGGTCACGGCCATGGCCCCAGCTACTTGTAGATCTTCTGCTGTAATAGCTTGACCATCAAGGTTATAAGCAAGGACAACACGACCAATACGTTGGCGCATATCAGCCAAGTCTTTTGATAGGGCCAGAATTGCCATTAGCTCAGAAGCGGCAGAGATATCGAAACCATCATTACGGGCGATACCATTGATGGTTTTGCCCGCTTCGTTATTGCCGACCGTGATCATACGTAGTGCACGATCGTTATGGTCCATCACGCGCTTCCAAACGATACGGTCAATATCAATGCGCAAGGCTGCCATACCGGTTTTGTCCGCAAAAGCGTCGTAACCGTGGCGTTCTTCATGGTAAAGGCGTGCATCAATTGCCGCAGCTGCTAAGTTGTGCGCGGCTGTTACTGCATGGATGTCACCTGTTAGATGCAGGTTTAGCTTTTCCATTGGTGCAACTTGGCTAAAGCCACCGCCAGCAGCTCCGCCTTTAACACCAAATACAGGTCCCATTGAAGGCTGGCGAATACACGCCATGACTTTTTTATCTCGTTTAGCAAGACCCTGAGCAAGACCGATGGTAGTTACGGTTTTGCCTTCGCCAAGCGGTGTTGGTGTTATCGCTGTGACGACAACAAGTTTCCCTTCTTGCTGATCGGAAAGGCGTTTAAGCACAGAGGGTTTTACTTTTGCTTTCAGGGTGCCTTGTGGCGTCAGATCTTCTGAGAGAAGGCCTGCCTGTTGGGCGATGGTATCAATTGGGGTGAGTTTGGTATCACGGCAAATTTCAATATCACTTTTCATGGGCGGCCATAACCTCGCTTAGGTAACTACAGATATATTGCGCAGAAGAGTTTTACAGGTTGCGCAATCGTTTGCGTTGGGTTTATACCATAATTTTATCATGGGTAAAGAGGTAAATGCCGATATATATATCACTTGTTTTAGTATTCTTTGCGGGAATGTTACTGATAGAGGGGGGGGTGATTTAAATACATTGATTTATAAGGAAACTTGGCGTGTTATCGCAATGTAGCCAGATATTATGAAGCTAGACAGGGGAAATGCGTTTGATGTTTTTTTAAGCGCAAGTGAAGTAAGTAGCTCGACTGAGTGTCTGGTTTCAGTCGAGCGACAGGGAAGTTTAGCCGAGGTGTCCTAAAACATTAATATTACGGTCTTCGGGTATTTCATTGTAAGACAGAACAACAAGGCCTTTCGCAAATGTACGGGCATAGCGTGCCAGCAATGGCCTCAATTGTGGTGTAACGAGCAAAATGGGTTTGAAACCATTTTGCTTTAACTGCTCTTTTACCGCAGGCATATTTTGCTGAAGCTGAGCGAGCAAGGTGGGTTCTACCGGAAAACTGTCTAAGGCTGTTTGCCCACTTTGCTGAGCTTTAGTTAATGACGTTAACAGCATTTTCTCAAGGTTATCGTTTAGGGTATAGATATTAAAATCTTTTCCTGAACCCAGTAAGTTATTGGTCAAAACGCGTTTAATGCCACAGCGAACATCGGCAGCAATTAAAATAGGGTCTTTGGTGACTTCACTGCTTTCAACCATGATTGAACTGATCGTTGCGATGTCTTTAATCGGCACTTGGTCGATCAATAGGTGACGATAAACGCGCATTTGCTGCTGGTGGTTTAGCTGGTTGGTTAAGGCTTCAACAAGCTTAGGGGCGTTGTCGCTAAGCCTTTCCATCAGGCGTTCAACATCATCATGACAGAATAGCTCAGCTAAATGCTCTTTGATTATTTTACTTAAGTGGGTCGCGATGACGGTTGCACCATCCACCACTGAATAACCTTGATTAAGCGCTTGTGTTTTATTATTCGGTTCAATCCATACCGCATCGAGGTTATAAGCTGGGTCTTTACCTAATACACCATCGAGCTGCCCATAGACTTCACCCACCGCGAGTGCCATTAACCGTTCAGGGTCAATATCACCCTGTGAAATGACTTCACCATGGAGTAGTAAAGAGTACTGTGTCGGCTTGAGTTTTAAGTTATCTCGAATGGCGATTTCTGGTATTAAAAAACCAACTTGCTCAGTAATGGTTTTTCGAACACCTCGAATACGTTGTGCTAACGGTTCACCTTGATTTTTATCAACAAGGTTAACCAGTCGGTATCCAAGCTCAAGGGCAACGGGGTTGACGGCAGGGACATCCTGCCAGCTTAAGGTTGGCGTGTTATCTTGTGCAATGGCTTCTGCGATTGCTTCTGCTTGGTCTAACGGTTCCAAATTCGCATTTTGGGGCCTTTGTTTCCAAGCTGAATAGGCAAGTACCGCCGCAAAAATAAAGAAGGCAAGGTGCGGCATACCCGGCACTAAGCCGATGATCAACATGATTGCCGAAGCTGTGAACAATGTCGTTGATGAGGCCAACATTTGGCGGTGAACATCAACTGAAATATCACCACTATCGTTCACACGGGTAACGATAATCGCCGCGGCGGTGGCCAATAATAGCGATGGAATTTGTGCAACTAAGCCATCACCAATCGTCAGCAGGGCGAAGCGTTGGAATGCTTCGCTGGCCGCTAAGTCATGTTGCACCATACCAATGGTAATACCGCCAAGAATATTGATGACAAGGATCATCAATCCAGCAATGGCATCACCACGCACAAATTTTGATGCACCGTCCATTGAACCATAGAAATCCGCTTCTCTGGCGACTTCTTCACGGCGTGTGCGTGCTTGGTTTTGGTCAATCAGTCCGGCATTTAAATCGGCATCAATGGCCATTTGTTTGCCGGGTAAGGCATCAAGTGTAAAGCGGGCAGAAACTTCAGATATACGCTCGCCACCTTTGGTGATCACCACAAAGTTAATGATCATCAAAATGACAAAGACGACAATACCAACGAAATAGTTCCCCCCTACGACCACATCACCAAAGGCTTGGATCACCTTACCTGCTGAGTCGCCACCGAGGTGGCCATTAAGCAGTACGACACGGGTTGAGGCAACATTCAGCGTTAGGCGCATCAGTGTTGCAATCAACAATATCGTTGGGAAAACCGTGAAATCTAATGGTCGTTTACTGGAAACGGCCACCAACAACACGATGACGGCTAAGACTATATTGAAAATAAATAGGGCATCAAGCAACCACGGGGGCAGGGGTAAAATCACCATAGCCAGTATCGCAAGCAGCATGATTGGGATACCGAAATAGCTGGCAGTTAGGTTGGGAAACAATTGTCGCAGCTTCGCTTTCATAAGGTCTCTAGCTCAATATTGACGTTAATCGTCGTTGTTATAGGTATTGTTGTTATAGTTTGTGGTGAGTGTTTAATCGTGTCTTAGGTGTTTGGGTATGACCAAGCTCGGCAATGGCTGAGGTTTATCTTTATTTCCTGTTTTATAAGCTTTTAGTTGCATTACATAAGTTAATACATGGGCCACAGCCACGAATAAAGGACCTGGTATCTCTTGATCGATACGGGTGTTGAAATAAATGGCACGAGTGAGCGGTGGTAGGTTAATCACTTCAATATCATGCTTTTTGGCAATGTTCTTGATCCTTAACGCCATTTCATCTTCGCCTTTTGCCACCACAAAAGGTGCACCAGAGCGGCTAAGGTCATATTTAAGTGCGACAGCATAATGCGTAGGGTTAGTGAGAATAACATCGGCGGTTGGCACCGAATTATCGATGCGCCGGCGAGACATTTGCTGTTGAAGTTGGCGTATCCGTTGCTTAACTTCAGGCCGACCTTCGCTGTTTTTATGTTCATCTTTGACTTCTTGCTTCGTCATCTTCAGTTCTTTGGTGTGATTCCAAAGCTGATAGGGCATATCGATGAAACCAATCAATAAAACAACAACGCCAAAATAGATAAGTGCTTTGATGATATGCCCCAGCGTGATCCCGACGCCTTGCTCAAACGGCGCACGCTGAGCGGCCAGTAGGGCACCGAGGTTATTATTCAAAAGGATGTAGAGGACGGTAGAGATTAACGTGATTTTGAGGATTGACTTCACCAGCTCAACCAATGATTTAATCGAGAAAAGACGCTTCAGACCGGCAAGAGGGCTGATTTTATTCAGTTTTGGTTGAATCGGTTTCAGTGACATAACCCAGCCACCAGGGATCATTGACGCTAAAATCGTGACAAGTATTAATACCATGGCCATGGGCACAAACAGCCCTGCAAGTAAGCGAACACTTTCAGCCAGCTTTCTGGTCATGATATCGGGTTCTTTCAGCTCGGCGGCACTCAATTCATAGTTCATGGTGAACAGCTGTTCAGCACGCTCACCAAGGAAGTCACCATAAGCCCAAAGAAAGACAGCAATGGTAATAAAAAGCACCCCGACCACAAACTCTTTCGAGCGAGCAACTTGGCCTTCTCGCTGTGCTTTGCGGAGTTTCTGAGGGCTGGGTTTTTCACTTTTGTCTTGGCTACTTTGTTGCTGTGACATGTTAAATGCCTCCTATCAGGCGCATTTCAGCCAGAATCTGATGGCAAAGTTCAGCATAAATTCCCGGTAATCCAGAAGACGAAAGGAGTACAGCACATAAGCCAAGCATCATCGACATAGGAAAACCTAATGCAAACACGTTGAGTGATGGTGCTGCACGGTTCATAACACCAAATGTCAGGTTAACCGTTAACATTGCTGCGATAGTGGGCAGAGCGATAGTCACCGCGGCTGTCATCATCCAGCCAAACAAATTGATGAGTCGTTCAAATGACGCTTCATTCAGCCCTCCGCCAATCGGGAAGTGGTTGAAGCTTTGTACGACAATGTCGATAGCGACGAGATGACCGTCTAAGGCTAGAAACAGTAGCGTGGTAAACATTAAAAAATAGTTACCAATTAATGCAACGGTCACACCATTGGCTGGGTCATTCATCATCGCCATACCAAGACCCATCTGCATTGACATAATTTGCCCAACCATCGCCATGGCAGCAAAAAGAAATTGCAAGCACATGCCGAGTAAGGCACCAATGGCAAGTTGTTCACCTGCCAGAACTAAGGCGCGAACAGAGATAGGGTCAACCGCTGGCATCGGTGGAAGTAAAGGGGCACAAACAATCGTAATCGACAACGCAAGAAGCACCCGAGTGCGGTTGTTAATATGCGCATTGCCTAGAAATGGCATAGTCATGAAGGCAGCCGATATTCGGAAAAATGGCCACCAAAGCTGACCGGCTAATGCGGTTATTTCGGCAAATGACAGGCTGACAAGGCTGTTAGCTAACGACATTGGCGATGGTATGAAAGAGTGAGTTGAAGAAGTCACTGATGTTTCGTAGTAACCATGGCCCCGCAAAAATGAGCATTAACAGCGTTGTAAGAAGACGCGGTAAAAAGCTCATCGTTTGTTCGTTAATTTGGGTTGTCGCCTGAAAAATGGCAACCAATAAACCGACGATTAAACTAGGAGCAATAAGTATGATCACCATTGAAATGATCATATAAATCGCATCAGCATAGAGATTAGCGGTGGCATCAATCCCCATCACAAGCCTCCAAAACTGGCGGTTAAACTACCCACCGTCATTGTCCAACCATCGACCATCACAAACACCATGAGTTTGAAAGGTAATGAGATGATTAAGGGTGATAACATCATCATACCCATCGCCATTAATACGCTGGCAACCACAATATCAATGATTAAAAATGGAATGAAAAGCATAAAACCAATCTGAAATGCGGTTTTTAATTCGCTTAAGACAAAGGCTGGCATAAGCACCGCAAAGCTGATGTCTTCAGGGGCGAGATCAAGAGGATCGCCCGCAATACGTAACATTTGCTCCAATGAATTTTCATAAGTTTGAGTGAGCATGAATGAACGGACTGGTTTTTCAGCAATAGACACAGCCTGCTGTAATGTAATGCTACCTGAATCATAAGGAACAAAAGCATCGGTATAGATTGGGTCCCATACCGGTTTCATTAATAGCATCGTTAAGCTTAACGCTATGCCAACTAAGATTCGGTTTGGCGGACTTTGCTGTAGGCCAAGCGCTTGCCTTAAAATCGCGAGTACGACAATAATTCGGGTAAAACTCGTCATCATCAATAGCATTGATGGCAAAAAGCTTAATGCTGTCATTAACAGCAAGATCTGAACCTTGACGGAATATTCTTGGTTACTGTCACCGTCAATGACTGACATGAACGCAATTCCCTGATCAGCAACTGCTTGGTTTGAAAAACCAGCCAGTAGAATGATCAGAGAAAGAAGCTTAACCCATGCAGGCAGGGCAGCTTTATGCGGTAACGTCATGTAGCGCATCTTCAGCAATATCAGTAAGGCGAAGGCCATATTTGTCGTTAACGACAACGACTTCTGCATGCCCAAGTAGGCGACCATTTACTTTTACATCAAGTGGTTCACCATTGAGTTTGTCTAACTCAATGACGGAGTTTGGCCCTACGGTCATTAATTCGCCGAGTGCGATATCTGTACTTGCTACTTCGAGTGTTACAGTGACAGGAATTTGACGGAAAAACCCAAGATCACGCGGTGCTTGTTTTTCTTCCAAGGGATTACCCATCGTTTCAGAGGCCGCTGGGGTCTCAAAAATATCGGCAATGTCAGAATCGAAATTCAGGTCGCCATCAAGTGAGTGGAGGATATTTTCTTCGTTCATGGATTAATTCCGTTCTTGTGGAGTAATGGTATCGACAACTTGTAGAACAAGGTGGCCATTTCGTTCGACGACATGCGCTTGATACAGGGCTTGAGTTCCTGCATGTACATCGACAACTTCTTGAATGTCGGTGGAAATAATGTCACCAGCTTTCAGCTTCATGACTTGATCTAGGGCGAGTGTTTGACGGCTAAGTACGGCGTTTAAACGGATCGGTACTTGTTTCAGTTGCATTTCTCTTCGTAAATTCAACTGCGAAGGTGTTGGTGCCTTAATTACATCTTTAGCGGTAAGTTGAAGTAATAGCTCATCATCCAGCTGTAGGTGTATTTCACCGTAGGCATCTTCAATTTGGACGGAAAAAATAGCGCTGAGTACCCCATTTTTAAATCCACCGTGCTCGGGTGAAACCTGCCATTCATGGCTAAGTTGGTTAAGCAATGTCGCGGCAATACGCGCTTGAACACGCTTTTCACTGGCGTTCATTGGTTGGGCATTTAAATCACTGTTAGCACTATCAATAGGACGATAAGCATTACTTTGAGTATTATCATCTAGCATATGAGCAATAGTTGCACTGAGTGACGCATCTTCTTCACTGTCTGATAAATCAGGTGCTTTCTCTACATCCTTTTTTATATGGGAGAAACAAGGTGTTCCGCCATAAAAAGCTTCAGCAATAAGGTGTGTTAATGGCTGTGAGATATTCACAAGACATTGGCCACTAAATTGTGCGTGATTAAAGCAAATAGGTTCTCTATTTTGATTGTCGTGGTATGTAACTTCTAGTCCATAGCTTATTAAAGTCACACTACAGTCAGTCCGGCGGGTCATATTGTTTATTGCTTTCTCAAGCACTTTCTCAGACTGATAGAAATAGGGTGATAGTGACTGCTGCGCAGCATTTAATGGTCTTCCTAATGAACGAATGTCGATAGGGAATACATTTGTTGAACCATGTATATTCCTCGGTTTGATTTTATTTTTTTTATTGCTCGGTTTCATTATTTATCCCGAAGATATAAACGTTAAATTGACAGTCAAATAAGGAGTGTTTATTTGCTTGTATTTTTGATCGTGCTTATTTCTAACAGTATTAAATAAATAATTCAAATGCTTAAAATATTGTGTCAATAAAGGGTAAATTAAATTTATTAAATGATAATTTGGATATTTAGTGAATCAAGATCACAAAAGCATTCATAATATGAATGTATGTAAAAAATCGCTTGTCTCGAAAGTGTGCGTTACTGCATGCTTTTTCAGCAATTTTGTTTGGTTTTATGGTGATTTGTGTTGCTCGTTGTGATGTTTTGTTTGTTATTTGTTGCTTTTCTATATTTGTAACCAAATATGAATCTGTGATCTTTAGCCAACCAAAATAAAAGGAGTAAATTACTGTCTAGTAAATTAATCAAATGCTGCCTAATATCCACGCGTAATGTCTTGTTTTATTGATATATATAAATATAGAGGTGTTTTGTTGCATATTTAATATGCACGTAAATTAATATACACCCACGCAAGCATTCTTATTCTTATCTCTATTGAGATGGGAATTATTAAACTTAATCAGTTAGGCAAATAGTTTTATATGAGAGCAAATAAATCAAAAAAAATGCTTTCTTTGTTAATTTTTTTATCAACAAGTGTGAATGCTAAGTCAATACAAGCACCGTTAGATAAAATTGATTGGCAATTCTCAGGAGATCGCTTTTCTTGTAAATTAACAAAGAGCTTAAAGTTTGATGGCAGTGTTACATTTTTAGCACAATCTGTTGAACCTTATTCAGTTCTGTTTTCTAGCAGTCAGCGGCCTTATTTTATTGATGAGGCTAAGCTTGATATTAATACTTCACCATGGAATGAAAAATCAGCAAGTAAATATTTGCTATCTGGTTCAGCTCGTGGGAGTGATAGGCTGACTTTTACAGGGACAGCAGAACTTCATTACTTACTTAATAAAATGGAAAAAGGCGCATGGAGCCAGATATCGGTTAGCTATAACCAACACCAAGAAAAAAAGGTGTGGGATATACCTGCTGTCAGTTTTTCTACTTCTTACCAACAATTTAAGTCTTGTGTGGCGGCGTTACTACCTATTGATTACGCACATGCAAAAGACAATACATTTTTCTTTTCAAGTAGTGAAAGCAGCCTCAATGGTGATCAGCAATTATTGCTGACTCAGATCGCTGAATATATTCGTTACGATCACACTATCAAGAGTGTACTGATAGATGGTCATACCGATGTGACAGGTATATCACTGGATAATCTTTGGCTTTCTCGTCAACGAGCACAATCTATTGCCGACGAACTGGTGGCTATGGGCGTAAGTAAAAACCAAATACAACTTCGTGCCCATGGGCAGCGTTATCCATTGGTCTCTGGCAGTACTACTCAGGCGAATCAACAGAATCGTCGAGTCCAGTTGCGGATAGTTAAGGAGGGAGTATGACCTCGGGTAATGTCATTTTTGCCCATAGCTGTCTTATACAAGCTGCTGGTGCAATCAAAATATTGAGTGCTGAGGGCTATCAGGTTCGTAACTCATCAAGTGCGTCTGATGCGTTGGCAAAGTTGCGAGAAACACCGAATAGCTTGTTGTTTGTTGCAGACTCTCTGACAGATATGAACATGCTGTCGACAATCAAAGCGGTCAAACAGCATATGCCTGCGGTAACCGTGGTTGCCATTGTTGATTATCAGCAAAGCCAACTTGCGAGTGATGCAATGCAAGCGGGGGCCGATGATTATTTGCTACAGCCTTACCAGCCTGAGCAAATCACAGCCTTGGTGAAACGTAATAAGGTTGTACAGTCTCCCCTGCGGGATGTTGTTGCAACCAGTCGTCGCAGCTTACAAGTGCTGCAAATGGCACACCGTACCGCCCAAACAGATGCAACGGTATTGATTACGGGGGAATCTGGCACGGGTAAAGAGGTTTTGGCGCGTTATGTTCACGAACACTCTCCCCGAAGTGAAGGCCCATTTATTGCCATTAACTGTGCCGCAATTCCTGAAGCGATGTTAGAAGCCGTGCTTTTTGGCCACGTTAAAGGGGCATTTACGGGGGCGACACAAAGCCAAGCCGGTAAATTTGAAGAGGCCAATGGCGGTACCTTATTGTTGGATGAAATTGGTGAAATTCCTCCTGCATTACAGGCAAAACTATTGCGGGTATTGCAAGAGCGTCAGGTTGAACGCCTTGGTAGTCATCGGTCAATCTCGTTAGATGTCAGGATTATTGCGGCAACAAATGTTGATTTACAGCAGGCTGTTTTGGAGCGTCGTTTCCGTCAAGATTTATATTATCGCTTAGATGTTTTGCCATTGCAGTGGCCACCATTGCGTGAGCGTAAAGAAGATATATTGCCTTTATCTGAGCACTTTATTCGTAAATATAATGCTGGGTGTACTGAGTCTTGTGGGTTATCTGAAGAGGCGCAATCAGTGCTATCTCGTTATAACTGGCCGGGCAATATCCGTGAATTAGAGAATACGATTCAGCGTGCTTTGGTAATGCGCCATGGCTATTGGATCACAGCTCAAGATTTGATGCTGAGCAATGTTGCTGAAGAAGCGAAAACATTCATTGCGGAAGATGCAAAATATGCATTAAAACAAAGCCGTAAAGATGCTGAACATCAATTTATTCTCGACACTCTCGCTCGTCATCATGGAAAACGAAACCATACTGCTGAAGCGTTGGGTATGTCGACGCGTGCGTTGCGTTACAAAATAGCCGCTATGCGAGAACAAGGGATCAATATTGATTCATACATTCATCAATCTGGCACCGCGGCTTAAGGAATAACGCCATGTCTAATCAGACATCAGTGATGCAACAGCAGATGTTGCAACGAATGACGGTAATGCGTGAACACGCTCAAACGGGTACACAAATTGCGGTTAATTCATCGCACCCAAACCAAGGTAGTTTTCATACAGCCATGACTCAGGCAGTTCGCCGTATTGATAATCAGCAACAACAGGCCGCTCGAATTACGGCGGATGTGGATGCCGGACGATCCGATGATTTGGTGGGCGCTATGGTCGCAAGCCAGAAAGCCAGTATTTCCTTCTCAGCACTGACTCAGGTACGGAATAAAGTCCTAGCTGCCTATGACGATGTGTTAAAGATGCCTCTGTAGTGAGAATAAAATGAGTACAACCATAGCCGAAAACCCAGCCACGGCATCATCAAGCAAGTGGCTTGAATTTAAAGAAAAAATCCAACAGTTGTTGGATGGTAAAAATAAGAATATCGCAATAATAACGGCGCTAGCAATGCTGGTGTCATTATTTATTGTGGTCATGATGTGGACGCAAACGAGCCCGTATCAGCCGTTGTACGGGACACAAGAACGTTACGATAACAGTGAAATCCTTACGGTTCTTGAGCAAGAAAAAATACAGTTTCAGGTCGACAACCAATCAGGCCAAATCATGGTGCCTGCAAACCGTTTAGCAGATGCGAGAATTGTGTTGGCCGCGAGAGGTGTAAAAGCCAAGCTGCCTGAAGGACTTGAGATCCTTGACCGTAGTTCAGGCTTGGGTACGAGTCAGTTTATTGAAAATGCACGATATCGTCAGGGACTTGAGGGTGAGTTAGCACGTACCATTTTGGCAATCAGGTCGGTCAATCATGCACGCGTTCATTTGGCTATACCAAACCGGACGCTGTTTGTTGGGATCAATGAAGAGAAGCCTTCTGCTGCTGTCATGCTTGAACTTGAACCGGGTATGCAGCTAGACCAATCGCAAGTTGAAGCCATTGTGAACTTAGTCAGTGGCAGCATCACGGGGATGGCGGTCGATGCGATTTCAGTTGTCGACCAGTATGGCAATTTGCTCAGTGCTGATCTGGCGATGGGCAGCCAATCCAAGATGAACGTACGCTACCATGAGCAGCAGCAACGTGTTGAAAGAGATATGGTTCGCCGTGCCGCGGACATGCTTACGCCGTTAGTGGGGATGGGCAATTTCCGGGTGCAGGTTGCAGCAACCCTTAATTTTGACCAAATCGAAGAAACACATGAGTCGGTTGATAGCGATCCGGTGTTACGTACCGAATTTACGAAGCAAGACAATTCACAAGGTCAATTGGCGCTAGGTATTCCGGGCGCATTAAGTAACCAGCCTGCAGGTGATGAGAATGCACCGAATAATGAGTCGCGCAATGAACGGGCTGAATTGAGTCGACAGTACGATGTTGGTCGCAAAGTACGCCACACCCTTCATGCACAGGGTGGGATTGAATTGTTATCGGTATCCGTGTTGCTTAATGACGATTTAATTGAGCAGGGTTGGCAACAAGAACAGTTGGAGCAGGTAGCTCAAATGGTTAAAGATTCAGTGGGATATGTCGCAGAGCGTGGCGATCAATTTAGTCTTCATGCGTTTAATTTTGCGCGTGCAGTTGAAACAACCGCGGTAGAAACACCATGGTGGCATGATCAGCAATTATTGAATTTGATTAAATATGGTGCTTATACCTTGCTAGGTTTAGCGTTCATTATTTTTGTATTACGCCCGTTAGTGAAAGCACTTCAGCGACCAAATGCGGCGGCTCCGGCATTGGCGACGGCCACGGCTGGCGTTTCACCCAATATGTCGATGGCAAACGAGCAGGCAGCGATTGAGCCCGTGAAGCCGGCGGCGGCAATGACGAGTTTTGATAATGAGCAGGACTTAGCTGACGCTTTACTGGATTCAATTGCCCAAGGGCAACCGGTGACATCTGAGGCGAGCATTTCTACAGAAACAACGAATACGGCAGCGTTTGATTTATCAACGTTACCACCACCAGGCTCAGAGCTTGAAGTGCAGGTTCAGCACTTACAAAATTTGACTGCAGTCGAGCCAGAGCGTGTTGCCGAAGTAATTAAGAAATGGGTGAATAGCAATGAGTCTTAATAATTTTAGTCACTTGGCCGACGGTGAGGTGTTACTTGATCCTCTAGAGCAGACGGCAATATTACTGCTGAGTATGGGGGAAGAATCGGCTTCTCAAGTCATGCGGCATATGTCGCGAGATGAATTGCTTAAAGTGAGCCATGCGATGGCCAAGCAACCGGCTATTCGCAGTATCGAAGCTCGCTTTGTCTTGCAGGGGTTCTTCGATGAATTTCGCGCGCAATCGGGTATTAGTGGCGCTTCTCGCCCATTCTTGCAGCGAACATTGGACAAAGCTCTAGGCGGCCGCCTTGCTCGTAACCTGCTAGATACAATCTACGGTGATGAAATCCGCACCACCATGCAGCGATTACAGTGGATTGAACCAAAGCAGCTCGCGCATTTTTTGATTAATGAACACGTGCAAATGCAAGCGGTATTTATTGCATTTCTACCACCTGAAATTGCCTCTCAAGTATTGGCTGAATTATCGCCCGACTTACAAAAAGACGTATTACGTCGTATTGCCGTATTGACTGAAGTGAGCCGTGATGTGGCATTAGAGCTTCAAGAATTGGTTGAGCGCTGTATTGAATTCTTAGCCGAAAATTCAGGGGCTGTTGTTGAAGGTGAAAAGCAAGTGGCTGACATCATCAATCGTTTCTCTGGTGATCAACTGAGTTTGATGACGGCACTTGAAGAGCATGATACAGGGCTGGCAGAACGTCTTAAAAATAAGATGTACGAATTCTCGATCCTTACTCGTCAATCGGAAGCTGTGCGTCTTCGTATTTTGGAAGAAGTACCGACAGATCTCTTGGCTATGGCACTGAAAGGTGCTGATCCGATGATGCGTAAATCATTACTGTCTATTTTGCCTCGTCGAATGCAGCAATCTCTGGAAAGTGATATCGCCCAATTAGGTAAAGTGTCATTGCGACAGGTGCAGGAAGCGCGGTTAGAAATTATGGATTACGTGCGTGAATTGAATGATACCAAAGTGATTAGTTTACAGCTTTATCAAGAAACGACGGTGGAGTAGACATGTTTAGACGTAATAAAATCATGCGCTTGCAGTCGCATCAGTTTCGTAGTCACCGCTTCCCGCCATTAGTTGGCTCTACCATGATGTCTGAATCTTCAGCAGCATCACGCTCGGTAGAAGCGAATGATCTTAATGATGAATTTGGGATGGATAGCTTTGGTTTTGATGATCATAACCTTGATGAACATGGTCTTGATGATCTCGGTATGGATGAGTTTGATCTGGGCTTTGATGATACTGCTGTCGCGGAACAAGGTTCGAGCAAGCTAGAAAAAGAACCTCAACACGCAGTGAGCAGTGAAGAGTTTCAGGTTCAATTTAATCAAGGCTTTCAGCAAGGGATGTCTCGAGGCCATGATGAAGGGGTACAGCAGGGGATTTTGCAAGGCCAACAACAAGGATTTGAGCAAGGTATTAAAGAAGGCCATGAACAAGGCTTGATGCAAGGCTTTCAAGAAGGTAAAGAACATTTTGTCAAAGCCGCATCCCCGTTTGATCACATGCATAAAAAAATGGCCATGCTATTTGCTGAACATGAACGCCGTCAGCGAGAGCAAGTCTGTGAGCTGGTGCAGAAGGTCGCTCAACAAGTTATCCGTGGTGAGCTTGCTTTGCAGCCACAACAAATTTTAACGTTGATAGATGAAACACTAGAAAGCCTGCCGGGAGAGCCGGATGGGCTTAAAGTACGAATGGCTAGAGAAGAGTTTGCCCATATCGAGAAAGTGGCTAGCGATAAAATTAAAGAGTGGAACATTGTTTGCGACGACACCTTACGTCAAGGCGAATGTCAGGTTGTGACAAAAACCGCTGAAGCCGATGCTGGGTGTGAACAACGACTTGATACATGCATGACGGCAGTTAAAAGCCATTTGTTAGATGAGCAAATAGTAATTGAAACTGACGACCAAGCTGAGCCAGAAGTATCAAGTGATGAGGTTGTTAGGCAGGCGTCATGAGTAAGATTATTGACTATCGCTTAGAGCAGGCATTGGCTTCTTTAGAAGCCGTGCCTGTTGCCAAAGTCACAGGCCGTTTGGTGAAAGTGACGGGGCTAATGCTGGAAGCTGTTGGCTGTCGATTACTGACAGGGCAGCGGTGTTTAGTGGAAACCGGGAATGGCACCAAAGTTGAGGCACAGACGGTTGGTTTTAACCGTGATGTTGCTTACCTAATGCCCGTTAACAATGTCTCTGGTTTATTTTCTGGGGCCAAAGTATGGCCGCTTGAAGGTGAAAGTCGAATTCGAATTGGTCCACAATGGCTAGGGCGGGTGCTTAATGGTTTGGGTGAGCCCCTTGACCGTTTAGGCCCGGTTCTTGGCCAAGATGATATTTGTCTTCATGGTGAAAATATTAACCCGATGCTACGACGACCTATTGCAGGTGCGCTTGATGTCGGTATACGAGCTATCAATAGCTTATTGACGCTTGGTAAAGGGCAGCGTATTGGCCTATTTGCGGGTAGCGGTGTCGGTAAAAGTGTCTTACTAGGGATGATCACCCGCCAAACCAGTGCGGATGTTGTCGTGGTCGGGTTGATTGGCGAGCGGGGCCGTGAAGTGAAGGAGTTTATTGAGCACTCCTTAGGTGCTGAAGGCTTAGCAAGAGCGGTTGTTATTGCCGCGCCAGCAGATGAGTCACCGCTAATGCGTTTACGCGCCTCTCAACTTTGTCACCGCGTTGCTGAATATTATCGCGATCAAGGTAAAGACGTATTGTTATTGATGGACTCTTTAACACGTTTTGCGATGGCGCAGCGGGAAATCGCTTTAGCCCTTGGTGAACCACCAGCAACCAAAGGCTACCCACCGTCAGTCTTTAGTATGATGCCTCAATTGGTCGAGCGAGCCGGTAACAGTGCGTCAGAGCAAGGTAGCATGAGCGCTATCTATACAGTACTGACGGAAGGTGATGATCAACAAGACCCTATCGCCGATAGCGCCAGAGCCATTCTTGATGGCCACGTTGTGCTAGATCGTCAACTAGCAGAGGCAGGGCATTACCCTGCGATTGATATCTCTCAATCCATCTCTCGCACCATGCCGCAAGTTGTCAGTAAAGATCAGTTAAAACAGGCAATGTCGTTCAAGCGGTTATATAGCCGCTATCAAGATGTTCGCGAACTTATTCCGTTGGGGGGATATCAGCCTGGTAATGATCCTGAGATGGATCTTGCCGTACAGGCGAACCCGAAATTAGTGGCTTTTCTCCAGCAAGAAATGTATGAACAAGCCGACTGGGATACGGTGAAAGGGCAAATGTCACAACTCATGAAGGAGCTGAACATTGACTAAGCGACCACATGCTCTTGATAGGTTTTGCCGAATAAAGCAAAACGAATTAGACGATCTTGGGCAACGTTATCAGCAAAAACAACAAGACTGTGTCGATCATCAGCGGCGGCTTGAGCAGTTAGATGAGCTTTATGATACTTGCCAAGTTGTGGCGGGAGAAACGGGGTTGGCATGGACAAACCGTTTTACGTTGAGGGATCACCTTAAACATTTATCGACACTCCAATCTCAAACATTGGCTTTGTCTCAAGCTGAGCAAGCTGCATTGCAACGGCATGTAACGCAACAGCATGTGAAAGTGAAAAGCTTAGAAAGTGTCATCGATAAACGTTATCAACAAGAGGCGCAAGCGATGGCGAAAAGTGAGCAAAAGTTGATGGATGAAATGGCAACTCAACGTTTCATTCGCGCTTCGATGTTAATGAACTAACAAAAAGCCACAGGCGGCATACCTGTGGCTTTTTTATTGATTGAATGTGGTGACCGATGAATCGAATAACAGGGGAATACTTAATAGCCCACGGGTTGATAAGTTGAGTCATTATCTTGATGAAGTACCTGAGTGAGGATTTGCTGTTGCATCATAAGCAAGCGACTATTACGTTCATTCTGCATCATGCACTCATTAACCAATTGCTTGAGTAATGTCCACTTGGCCTGCGTGTTTTGGCTGTGTTGCTTTGGCAATGCCTTAATAAGGCGATTAACACTATCAGCACTTCCATCCATACCAAGTTGCTCTAACAAGTTAGAGCGTTGATCCGCACGTTGTTGTAGTAGCTGCAAGGTATTTTGATGCTTGTCTGTAATCTTAGTGAGCTTATCACTGTTGCGCTGGATCATATTATGATGTTGCAGCTTTAAAAGTTGGTGTAGCTTTTTATAATCGTCGAGATCACTATTTAGATCATGAATGAATGTTTTAATGATTGAAGTGGCTTTCTGGCTCATGGCTATCTCGTCTAGTGCTATTTGCTGATATTAATCGCGGCTATGCGTGCCGCGGATGCTGGCAGCAAGGCCATCAAGATCAATCTCATAGTTACCGCTAGCAAGTAACGAACGAATTTCGTTCACTTTTGCCATATCCACATCAGGCATACGTTGAAGTTCTTGTTGTAAGCTTTCCAAATTTTGTGCCTGTGCACTGACTACAGATGTGCTGTTGCTCTGTTTTGTTTGTGCTGGTGAACTTGATGGGGTATCGGTTGTATCCGTCGCCGTCACTGTTTTAGTGTCCCCAGCTTTATTTAGATTTTGCTTAATGGGCGTTGCCAACTGTAAACCTGCTTTGGTCGATTCAATCATAACGAGATTCCTTACTTCTTATCTGATATTAAATCTAAACGACCAAGTTACGGTATTGATTAAGTGAATTTAAAAAAGTGTCATGACTTGGCCGGACTCTGCCACGATTGCGCGAATAACTTTTCCAGAACTGCTGTTCCTTACACGGATTTGTTGCTTATGGTAGCCGCCTTCAAGTGCGATGCCAGACATGCTGGCGCTAAACTCTTCTCTGTTTGCCTGAATGATCACCTTATCACCACGAGAAATAAGATAAGCAGGGCTCAACTGAGATAACGGTATTAGCTGGTTATCCCGTATTTGTCGTAATACACGTAACCCTAAATGATGGGATGGGGACGCGATGAATTCTCGATTGAGTGATGCGATATCGATGGATTTCATCGTGATATCTTGCTGCGTTAGGATGTGATCTCTTGTTAGGGTTTGGCTGGCAAAGGCAACAGGAAGAACAACACTGACATCGGCTTGCACCGTAACTTTCCATGTCTGTGGCTGCTCACAACTCACCGAGAAACGCAGCCTTCCTGCCGGGTAACGTCGCCTGTCTAAGCGTTCAATCGTCAGTGGGCTCGTACAGTGATTTAATCGGTGGCTACCACTTGGCAGGCGAATGGAAATCGTGGTGTTTTCTGCCGCAGGCCAGTGCTGTTGCTGTGCAGTAGCTGATATCTGATGCTCAATATTAGCTTTCACTTGCTGAGTGATCTGACGCTGAGTTGCTGTCTGCTCATCCTCGCTAGACGTACTATTCGCAAATGCTGGCGTCGTCATTGTCAGTACAGTACACAATACTATGAGACGGCGAGTTATATCGGTTAATTGGGAATATTGGACCATGCTTCTTTTGCTCAGCTCTACCATGATTGTTCTACGTAATTCTTCTCTGTAATGGTGTGCGGAATCGCTTCCGCCTTTCACTTCCGCTTTACTTCCCTTAGCAGGAAGCAACACTTCCGCTTTCCGTTCCTCTTTATCCTTGTGTGCTTTTATTGTACTGAAATCAATAATTTAAAAGTTGGCACGTTATTTGATTGTAACTCAGCAATAATCGATTTATCGCAATCAAGGACACCATATGGGAATCAGCTTTGACAAGGCTTTAGGCATTCACCCGCACACTTTAAACCTTCGTGCAGAGCGTGCCAAGGTGCTTGCGGGAAATCTCGCGAATGTGGATACACCGGGCTTTAAATCGAGAGATTTTGATTTTAAAGCGGCAATAGCAGCCGTTGAGGGACAAATACAAACCCAGCACGGACGTGTAAGTGGCCAGTCAGACGGATCACAGTTGATGTACCGCAACCCTTATAACAGTTCAATGGATGGCAATACGGTTGAACTTGGGGTTGAGCAGGCACAGTACGCACAAAATGCGATGGATTTTGAATCAAGTCTGACATTTTTGAATATGAAATTTCAAGGGCTGTCGACAGCCATTCAAGGACAGTAATTAAGTTATGTCGTTTAGTGAAATTTACCAAATTGCCGGTTCGGCAATGACCGCTCAAACACTGCGTTTAAATACCATTGCCAGTAACTTGGCGAACGCGGATGCAGGCGCAACCACTGAAGCTGGGACTTACCGCAGCCGTAAACCGGTGTTTTCCACTGTGTATGAAAATAGCCAAATGCAGGCAAGTAATTATGCCGGCGCTCGGGTTCAAATAATGGACGTTGTGCCTGTTGAAGGCGAATTGGATCGCCGTTATGAACCGGGTAATCCAATCGCAGATGCTGATGGTTATGTGTTTTACCCCAATGTTGATGTGGTGTCGGAAATGGCAGACATGATGTCAGCCTCTCGCAGTTTTGAAACTAGTGTCGATGTGCTTGGGCGTGCTCGCAGCATGCAACAAGGCTTGTTGAAGTTAGGTCAGTAAGGAAAGCAATATGAGTACGCCGTTTGCAACCAGTAACAATGGTGGTGTTACGACTACATCTGGATCAGACCCAATAGCCACCAATGGTCAGCAAGACAATACGTTCCTGACATTGATGATTGCGCAAATCCAAAACCAGACACCGTTAGATCCACTTGATACCACGCAGTTCATGACCCAGCTAGCGCAGATGACTCAGGTCGAAACCATGCAGAACATGAACGGAACCGTGACCAATCAAATGGTACTACTCGATAACATTCAGGTACTGACAACCGCTGGCATGGTTGGTCAAGACGTACGGGTGAGCACTGACACGTTAGAGCTGGAAGGCGAGCCTTTGGATGCCTTGGTTGATTTAGGCAGCGCGGTTGATGACTTGAAAGTGGAAATCCGTAATGACGCGGGTGAGCTGGTTGAAACCATTGAGCTAGGTGCGAATGGTGAAGGCGAGGTGGCATTTGTTATTGACCCTAAAGCGTTAGGCCTAAAAGACGGACAGTATGATTTAACGGTTGTGACCAGTGACAGCGATTATAAACCAGAACTAATGGTTGCTGGCACGATTGAAAAAATGCGCATACCACCGGGTGGTGGTTCACCAGAGTTTTTGATTGCGGGTGTTGGCTACGTCCCATTCTTTAACGTTACCGAATACGGTGACAAGCAGGATTCCGGCAACAATAAGCCAGAACCTACTCCACTATTTAAGTTGGCGGGCCGCCGATAGCGGCTTGCAATTCAACGTCAGAATAAGAGAAATAATAATGAGCTTTAACATTGCTATGAGTGGTTTAAATACCACCTCTCAGGAATTGAACACAATCAGTAACAACATTGCTAACGTATCGACGGTCGGTTTTAAATCCTCACGTGCTGAGTTCTCGGCACTGATGAACGGTGGTATGGGCGGTGGTGTTGAGTTAGCAAGCCTTTCACAAACCTTCAATGAGGGGGGCTTTAGCATGACAGGTCGAGGGACTGACCTGGCCATTGGTGGTAACGGCTTTTTCGTTCTTCAAGGTGATGATGGGGCTTACACCTATTCTCGTGCCGGTATGTTTAACCAAGATAAAGATAACTTTTTGGTTAACAACGGCGGTTTGCGTTTACAAGGTTATGGCACCGATGCTAATGGCAACCTGCTAACGGGTTCTATGGGTGATATTCAAGTCAAAACCGGATCTGTGGCAGCCAAAGCCAGTGATTCGATTGATTTCTCAGCCAATTTAGATGCAGGTGCCAGCATCATTGAAGATGAAAATGGCGATCGTATCCCATTCGACCCAGAAGATAGCGACAGCTTCAACTCATCATATACCACCAGTGTTTATGACTCATTGGGCAACGAGCACACCTTAACGCAGTATTTCGTTAAAACGGGTGAAAACGAGTGGGAAGTTCACTATGCGATGAATGGTGAAGTACTTGAAGATGAAAGCGGCCAAGCTCTGGAGTTTGATGAAAGCGGTAAATTGGTTGACCCAACAGGCAGTGTAAACATTTCATTTGCACCAGAAGGTGCTGCGGAGATGAATATTGCGCTATCGATGACAGGTTCAACCCAGTTTGGTAGTGAGTTTGCAGTATCAACCAACCGTAGCAACGGTCATACCTCGGGTGAATTAACAGGTATCACCATTGATGATGACGGCATGGTTTTCGCCAACTACAGCAATGGCGAGCAGATGCGTCAAGGCCAAGTTGTGTTAGCCGATTTCCCTAATAATGGCGGTTTAATGCAAGTGGGTAATACCGGCTGGGCCGCTACTCAGGCATCGGGCCAGCCCTTAATTGGTGTTCCGGGTTCAGGCACATTGGGTGGTTTGTATGCGGGTTACATTGAAGAATCGAACGTTGACTTAACTGGTGAACTGGTTGGGCTGATGACAGCGCAACGTAATTACCAAGCCAACGCACAATCACTTTCAACTCAGCAGCAGCTTACCCAAGTGCTGTTCAACATGTAAGGGCTGAGTTGTGGACCGATTAATTTATACCGCAGCAAGTGGGGCTGGGCGCGTATTTACCGCCCAGCAAGTTCGCGCTAACAACCTTGCCAATATCAACACCCATGGTTTCCGTGCTGATATGGAGCGCGCCGAAGCCTACGCCGTTCAGGGAAGTGGGTTTGATAGCCGAACTCTTACGCAAGCGCAATCAGCAGGTACACGCTTTGATCATGGTGAATTGCAAACAACAGGCCGAGAGCTTGATTTAGCCATTCGTGGCGACGGTTTCTTCACTGTTGAATTACCAGAAGGTGAGGAAGCCTATACCCGTTCTGGCGCGATTGAACGGGCAGAAAATGGCGATCTAATGATAGGTGGACTACCGGTACTTGCCGATGGTGGTGAACCCGTTAATGTTCCGTTATACAGCGCGATTGAATTTGGTGATAACGGGATCATTAACATTGTTCCTGAAGGTGAAGTACTGACGGTTGAAGTCGGTCGTTTAAAGCTGGTTAACCCGCCGGTACAGGACTTAAGCAAGCTGGAAAATGGTTTGTTTGTGACCAACGATCGACTGCCGATTAATGATGATGACAGCGTCATGATGGTCTCGGGGTTTCTTGAACAAAGTAATGTGGTTGCCGTTGAAGAAATGGTGGCGTCAATGCAGTTGAGCCGCAACTTCGAAATGCAATTAAAGATGATGCAGACCGCAGAAAAATTAGCAGAAGCAGGCAATCGCCTGATCAGAGCGTAAAGGATAGAACATGAACGCAGCACTATGGATCAGTAAAACTGGCCTTGCCGCCCAAGATACCAAAATGGCGACCATCTCTAACAACCTAGCCAACGTGAATACGGTTGGCTACAAGCGAGATCGTGTCGCGTTTGAAGATCTGTTTTATCAGATCCAACGTCAGCCTGGTGCAATGGCTGATGAAGTGAATGAACTACCGAGTGGCATCCAATTGGGTTCTGGTGTTCGCGTGGTCGGTACACAGAAGGTGTTTACCGAAGGCATGTACCAGACAACAAACCAGAGCCTTGATATTGCCATTGATGGCCAAGGTTTCTTTGAGCTAGAAACACCAGATGGCGAACAGGCATTTACACGTAATGGCCAGTTTCACCTTAACTCTGAAGGTTTGATTGTTACCGCTCAAGGTTTGCCGCTAGCCCAGCAAATTCAAGTGCCAGAAGATGCAGAGACAATTACCATCGGTAGTGATGGCATCGTGAGTGCAAAAATTGCTAACGACGATATGCCACAAGAAATTGGGCAGATCACACTGGCTAATTTCATTAATCCAGCCGGTTTAGAAGCGTTAGGTGGCAACATGTTCCGCCAAACGGCATCAAGTGGTGATGTGATTGATGGCATTGCGGGTGAAGGCGCGTTTGGTCAAATCAAGCAAGGGGTTCTGGAAGGCTCGAATGTTCAAGTCGTTGAAGAAATGGTGGATATGATCACCACTCAACGTGGCTACGAAATGAACGCGAAGGCACTGTCTTCATCTGATGAGATGTTGCAGTACATTTCTCAGGTTCTGTAACAACATGGCAGGGCTGACTATGACTAAAACCATTCGCCATTGGGGAGCATGCCTCGCAATACTATTGCTGGTAGGGTGTTCCTCTAGACCTTCTCATGTCGACGATCGTCCAACACCGGATGACATGGGTTATGCACCACCAATGCTCGATTATTCGTTGCCAGATGCTCGTAGTGGCTCGGTATACCGTGATGGCTATATGTGGACGCTATTTCAAGACCGCAGAGCTTATCGTGTTGGTGATATGTTGACGGTATCGCTAGACGAAGATACTCGATCAAGTAAACAAGCCAATACTAACTTTGGTAAGAATGCCAGTGGTGGTTTATCGGGTGGCTTTGCAACTGGCAGCAGCAGTGGTAGTGCCAGTGGTGATTTGTCGGGAAACCGAGACTTTCGTGGTAGCTCTGCCAGCTCTCAGCGTAACTCATTAAGCGGTTCCATTACGGTCATGGTTCACGGCGTTTTACCTAATGGGGTGTTACGCATTAAGGGTGAAAAGTGGATTCGGTTAAATCAAGGGGATGAGTTTATTCGCTTAAACGGTTTAGTACGTGTTGATGATATTGATAACGCTAATCAAATTTCATCGCAGCGTGTTGGTGATGCACGTATTACTTATTCACAAAGTGGGGTATTAGCTGACGCAAACGAAGCTGGCTGGCTAACCCAACTTTTCGTGAATCCACTGTTCCCAATCTAAAGAGGCATTATGTTTAAACAACTTATTATTTTGTTGACCGTCTTAATGGTGCCTTTCTTTTTTATTGAAGTCTCCCATGCTGACACCGTTAATGAACGCCATTTAATCGACTTGGTCGATATTCAAGGGTTACGTGAAAATCAGCTAGTGGGTTATGGCTTGGTCGTGGGCCTTGATGGGACGGGTGACCGTAATCAGGTGAAGTTTACCAGCCAATCCGTGACCAATATGCTACGTCAGTTTGGTTTGCAGCTGCCTGAAAAAATTGACCCTAAATTGCGAAATGTCGCGGCTGTGAGTGTCCATGCCTCTATTCCACCGCTAGCAGGCCCCGGCCAAACCATTGATGTGACAGTATCATCGATTGGTGATGCCAGAAGTTTACGTGGTGGTAGCTTGGTGATGACACCGCTTCGCGCCATTGATGGCCAGATTTATGCTGTTGCTCAAGGTAGCTTGGTAGTTGCAGGTATTAAAGCTGAAGGGCGTTCAGGGTCAAGTATTACCGTGAATGTACCGACTACCGGCCGTATTCCAGGTGGTGCGATTGTTGAAGAAGAAATCCCATCAGATTTTAGCTCTAAGCCGAAAGTCACCTTGAACCTACTACGACCTAACTTCACCACCGCAAGAAATATCTCTCGTGAAATTGACGAGGTGTTTGGGCCAGATACCGCGGCTGCGGTGAGCAATGCGCGGGTTGAGGTTTATGCCCCTCAAGATTTTGAACAACGCGTGGTATTCATGTCGATGTTGGAAGGCATGACGGTCGACATTGGTCGCCAACGTGCCAGAGTGGTATTTAACAGCCGCACAGGTACGGTCGTTATTGGTAATGGTGTACGAATAGGCCGTGCAGCTGTCAGCCATGGCAAC
The DNA here is from genome assembly GCF_050336695.1 of Photobacterium minamisatsumaniensis. Classification (NCBI taxonomy): domain Bacteria; kingdom Pseudomonadati; phylum Pseudomonadota; class Gammaproteobacteria; order Vibrionales; family Vibrionaceae; genus Photobacterium; species Photobacterium minamisatsumaniensis. The sequence continues at coordinate 70,438 of NZ_JAKJSI010000028.1, forward strand.
TTAACCGTGACGATTTCTGAGTCATTTAATGTCAGCCAGCCAAATGCGTTTGGCCGAGGTGACACGGTTGTTACGCCAGACAGTGAAATTGATATCGATTATGAACGTAACCCAATGTTCATTTGGCCCGAAGGGGTTGAGTTAGAAACGATTGTTTCAGCAGTAAACAGCTTAGGCGCCTCTCCCGATGATTTAATAGCCATTCTTCAGGCTTTGCATTCTTCAGGTGCGCTGGATGCTGAATTAGTCGTGATTTAAGGACGATAAATGACAGTAACAGTTTTACCGGTTAATCCAATGGCGCTTCAGCCGATGGCAACCAGCCGCATTGCGACCAATACGACTGGTTCGACTATGGGTACAGTGACCACGTTTGATAGTCGCCAATTGACCGACTTGAAAAGCAGTGATGATCAGCAGCAAGCCATCCAAACCGTGGCTGAACAATTTGAATCACTGTTTTTACAAATGGTGCTGAAGCAAATGCGTAAAGCGAGTGAAGCACTGAACACCGATGATGAAAGCGCCTTGTTTGGTAGTCGCGAGCACAAGACCTACCAAGAGTTTTTTGATGGTCAGGTGGCAATCGAAATGTCAAAAAGCAGCCTTGGTTTGGCTGAAGTTATTGTGCGTCAGCTTGGCGGGGAAGAAACATCTGATGCAGGTCTAAGTCATGCAGATTCATTGAAACAGTTGGAAACGGCATTTAAGGAAAGTAGTGAGAATGTCGCTTCATTATCAAGTAAGGCAGAGCAAGGTCTGATAGCGGGCAGCGCATTTAGCCAGTCTTTGCTGCATTTTAACCGCAAGGGATCTAACGCATGAGTTTGATGAATATAGGCTTGTCAGGTATTCAGGCAAGTCAAATTGGAATGAGTGTTACCGCTCAGAATGTCGCGAACATTAATACCCCTGGCTATAGTCGCCAGCAAGTGCACCTTGCCGCTGTCGGTTCAACCAGTATGAGTATGAAAGATGCTGGCAACGGTGTATCGGTGAGTGCCATTCGTCGAGTAACCGATCAGTATCAAACCAATCAAATTTTCCGTGCGGGATCGATGCTCGGTGAAGCATCGACATCTGCTCAGCAACTCAAGCGTTTAGAGACACTGCTATCTGGCGACTCGATGGATTTAAGCCAAGGTTTTGATAGTTTCTTCTCGGCGTTGAATGGCTCAAGTATATCGCCTTATAGCTCGGCACATCGACAGCAAATTGTCAGCGAAGCTGAAGCGTTAAGTAATCGCTTCAATCAGCTAAGCAACTCGCTTGATGGGCAGTATAGTGATTTATCGCAGCAACGCAGCAGTGCGGCTGATAGTGCCAATAGCTTACTATCAAATATCGGTAAGCTGAATGAAGAGATCCGCAAGGGTTCGGTGTCGGGTTCAAATACTGCAGCACTGGAAGATGAGCGGGATGTGTTACTTGCCCAGCTATCAGAAATTGTTGATGTAAGGATCACTGATGCCGGTGACGGCACACTGAACGTGGCACTGCCAAATGGCCAGCCTTTGATTATGGGCTCGCAGGTTGCGCAGTTTAGCGTTGAGTCCGATCCGGATAATCCACGCAGTGATGTTTTATCGTTATCGTTTAACGGTCAAAACTTTCCATTGGATAACGATATCGGCGGTAAATTAGGCGCTCTGGCTGATTATGAACGCGATGTATTAGTGCCAACCCAAGAGGTCATTAATGATATTGCGTTGGAGTTTGCGCAAGCATTTAATGACCAATTGGCCGAAGGTTTTGATTTAAACGGTGAGCCGGGTAAGCCGCTGTTTGTGTTCGACCCTGAAAACCCTGCGTCGACACTGTCGATAAACCCTGATTTTAAACCGGAAGATTTAGCGTTATCGGCTGATGGTACACCGGGTGACACTGGTAACTTGTTGAAGCTTATCGATATTAAAGATCAAGAGTTTGAAATTGGCCATTTGGGTTCACAATCCTTAGGTGGTGCATTCAACTCAATGCTGGGTGATATTGCAGTTAAAAGCCGCCAGGCCCAGTCAGACCATGATGCGGCGAGTAATATTTACCTGCAGGCCACTATCGAAAAGTCATCAACCAGTGGTGTGAATTTGGATGAAGAAGCGGTGAGCTTAATGATGTACCAGCAAGCTTACCAAGCCAATATGCAAATTATTAACACCGCAAACCAAGTGTTTGCATCGGTTATGCAATTATTCTAAGGAGTGACATCATGCGTGTGAGTACCAACCAATACAGCCAAATGATGTCAGGCAGCTTAAGCCAGAACTCGCTAGGCATTAATAAAATCATGCAGCAAATGGCGACGGGCAAACGCGTGCTTATACCCTCTGATGATCCGATGGCATCAACAAGGGCGATGAGTCTAAAACGCGAGCAAGCCGCGCTTAGCCAATACATGGGTAATATCGAGCAAGCGGATGTTGCCTTAAAAAAACAAGAAACGTATTTAACCAGTGCGACCGATGTGTTGCACCAGATCCGCGATTTAATGCTGTGGGCGGGTAATGACACCAATGGACCTGAAGAACGAGCAGCATTAGCCGATGAACTTGATCATTTACAAGACACCCTAGTGAGCTTGGTTAATGCCAAAGATGAAAATGGCAAATACATTTTTGCCGGTAACGAGATTAATTCAGAACCTTTGGTGAAAAACGAAGACGGTGACTGGGTTTACCAAGGTGACACAGGTGTGCGTGAAGTCGTAGTGGGTGATGGCGTAACCATTAAGTTGAATGTGAATGCGCAAGACATGTTTTTTTCGGGTGATACCGATATTTTTAATCAACTTGATGAGCTAGTGGCCGAGCTTCGTGATCCTGATTTCACTGCGGGTGGTAGTGATATTATTGACCGTAGTGTTGATGTGCTGGATTCAACGTTACAATCGGTTTCAGGCACTGTGACCAGTTTAGGTAGTCGGCAAAATGCTTTAGCTACTATGCAAGATGGCCACAGTGAGATTGAGCTATTTAATAATGATTTGATTGGTCAATTGGAAGACTTGGATTACGCCGATGCAATGGTGCAATACAATAATTATTTGCTGGCACTACAAGCCACTCAGTCGACCTATATGAAAACAGCGAGTCTATCCCTGTTTAGTATTATGTAATGTTTACCTTGCCGTGGAAGCGGCAAGGTTTTTTGATAAATGGAAATACGATGGTTTCTCAGGTAAATGATCTTCGCTCAGCTGCAACTGGTGCCAGTCGCCAACAGCAGGTGATTGCAAGGCCAGCGAATAAAGTTGCAGCTGTTCCCGATAATAAGCAGCCTGATCCGCTACGCTTGTCACAAACCCTGACGCCAGAGCATACCAGGCAGCACAGTTTAATTCAGCGAGCCCAACATAAAGTGGCGGCATCGCGTGTGGCTGAATCAAGCTTAAATGATATCGGCAAGCACTTAGTACAATTAAATAAACGCGTCGATTTCGCCCTTAAAGCGGACAATACATCCCCAAAAATCACCGCCGAGATTGAACAACTAACCAGTCGTATGGAACAACGCTTGCAACAGGCGACTTATCAAGACCAGCCGGTATTAAACCGTCAGTTGAAGCCTGTTTATCACGGCGAACCCAGAACGGCTTTTCAAATTCGAGGCCTTGATACGAAACGGGTATCTAGCCGTGATGAAACGCTGATTTTTAACTTGGGTAAAGGTGGCGCGAACGCTGTACCCGTTAAATTGGCTGCAAACGCCACACCAGAGCAACAGGCGATGCAGTTTCGTCAGGCATTGAATGAGCATGGCATTGGTGTGTCACTTAATAAACAGCGCCAGCTGGCTTTTTCAGCCAATGAAGCTGATTGGCAGCACTTATCGCAAAAAATGCGTGTGGTTGGCCAAGGCGACCGCTTTCCTGCCGGGCAAGCAAACCGTGCCAAACTTGATACCATTGAAACACGGTTTGAACCGCTAAAATGGCAAACTGATAAAGACCAATTACGCCAAACTCAAGCTGAAGCGCAACGCATGATGAAACAAATCAAAGCCAGCATTCAAGAGCTTCGTCAACATAACCAAGATGTTATGCAGCGTATAGACACCATAAATCAACGTAATGGTTATTTGAACGAACAAGTATTATCCAGTGTTGAAGCCGACTTAGATCGAATGCTGCCAAGCAATGATAACTTTGCCACTGCGTTTCAAAACCTGAAGACTCAAGCCAATGTGCATCGCCATACTGTGGTGTCACTGCTGAGTCGTTAGCCGACTTTATATGTGCGTTTATGTACCAGTAGTCGCCAATAATAAGCCTGAAGCTAAGGAACAAGGATGTTGTCACCCATTTCGGCGGCGATTCATAAGCTATTGCGAATAGAACCACAGCAACTTAAAACGGAACAATTTAAGTTGCCTCAAAATCAAACTGGGTTAAATCAGCAGCCCAAAAACCAACAAAATATCGCCTCATCAATGACTTTGCCACAAGCTCAATGGCAAGTGGTGAGGTTACTCGCGTCAGCATCCAATAATACAGGGCTAAGCCAAGACTTAGTCTACCTTTCTCAGTTGCAACAATCTCAATCTTTTAAAGTTGCTGGTGGGCAGGGGGAACTTCAGCTTCGCTTTCAACTTGATGGTCAAGTGCATCAAGTGCGTTGGCAAATTAGCCAAGGGGAGGTCTTGTTATTGGCCTCAACGCTGCCATCCACATTTTCACTGAAGTTATTACCAACATTCGATCAGGGCTGGCGAATTGTTGCAGACGGTTTTCTGCACTCAGATCCGTTACAGCTATTATGGTCGCCGGTATCACTCCCAGATAAAACGCACGGCATGGGGCCTAAGGCAACATCAACATACCAATGGCTAAAAGCGCTCTTGGGGATAGGGTTAATTATGTGGGCTGTACTATATTGGTTGTTTTAAATAAATAAAAAATAGCATTAAATAAGAAAAGGCACTATTAGAGTGCCTTTTTTATTGGATTTAATTTAAATTATTTTAATTTTTATTTAATAAATATTTTTTCCTGTCGTAGGCGAAAAAAGGTCATTTTTTTATTTAAGAGCCATTTTAATTTGTCGTTTTATTGTTGTGTACATTCAAATACAGAATTTCCAATAGAGGGCAATAACATGCTATCGATGCACACGAACTACACGTCTTTATTAACACAAAACAACCTAAACAAAACGTCTGGTGCAATGGACCAAGCGATGCAACGCATCTCTACTGGTTTCCGCATCAACTCTGCAGCTGACGATGCTGCTGGTCTACAAATTGCGACAGGTCTTCAGTCTCAAGTTAATGGCCTATCTACAGCTGCACGTAATGCACAAGATGCGACATCTATGCTGCAAACAGCTGAAGGTGCATTTGATGAGATGACTAACATTTCTCACCGCATGAAAGATCTTGCTACTCAAGCAGCTAATGGCACTAACTCAGATAGTGAGCATGATGCAATGCAAGCTGAGTGGGATCAATTAGCAGAAGAGCTACAAAGCGTAATTGATAACACGCAGTTTGGTTCTGGTAACAACCTATTTGCTGAAGATACAGGTATCTTCGATGAGGCGATTACTTTCCAAATCGGTGCAACAACGAACGAAACTCTAGAAGTTGATATCTCTGGTGCTCTAGGTGATGTACGTGATGGAATTACGGCTATTGCTGGCTTCACGCTTGGTGATGATGCAGATGAGGGCGGCGAAGGTTTCTCTGCTGCTGCTGCAATGGATGGTGTTGACGCGCTACTAGCTGATGTTGGTTCTGTTCGTTCAGAGCTTGGTGCTAACATTAACCGTCTAGACCACACGATTACTAACCTTGGCAACATGCGTGAAAACACTGAGATGGCGAAAGGCCGTATCATGGATACTGATTACGCGGTTGAATCTTCAGAAATGATGAAGAACCAAATGCTAACGCAAATGAGCATGTCTATGCTGTCTCAAGCAAACGGCATGTCTGGTATGGTAATGAGCCTAGTAGGCTAATTAGCCCCAGCCTCTATACCTGATATAGAAAGCGCAATCAAACCACTCCAAGTGATTATGTTTAAACCGCAGCCTAGGCTGCGGTTTTTTTGTTTATTGAAACTAAACTTTTTCTATTTACCTTTTTTGTACCTTATTTATTTACTCTTTCCCGTTGAAAACTAACAGGTCAATATTCGTGGGTGATACTTTATTCTTATATTAAGTATTAAGGGCTTTATATTAAGAAAATCGTACTCAAGGTCGCTTAAATAAAGTATGAAAGTTATTTAAGAATAAGCGGAATAGCGAATAAATATTACTTCCGTTAGGCGGAAGTAATGCTTCCGCTCTAAATTCCTTAATAACAATAAACCACCGCTAATTTGCTGTAATAACCAGCAAATTAATAGTTTTATCGACAAATTTTAGCAAAATAAGGCTTATTTAAAAGTTGGAATACTTTTTGCTATCTATATCGTTGAATTGAGGAGAAATACCGTGTCGATGATGGATCCAGCTTCAATGGCAATGCAAATGGTGATGATTCAACGTCAGCCGTTTGATATTCAATATGCCAACCAGCAAAAAACCTATGAGGCACAGCTTGATGCCTGGAAAGACATTGATTCGGCCTTTAGCAGTTTTTCTTCTGCGTTAGAGCGTATGAATAAGGCTGATAGCAGCTTTGTGAAAAACAGTGCTACAGCCAGTGAAGAAGGCTTTATTAATGCGTCGGCCAATAACTTTGCGCGAGAAGGCAGTTATGACCTGTTTGTTAAGCAGTTAGCAAAAGCACAGCAAGAGGCTTTTACGCTAAAAGGTGACGATTTACCTACTGAGGGGTCAATCACCATCGACGTTGCAGGTAGTGATCCGATTGAAATTGATTTCGCTACTTTCAATGCGGATGGCGATAAAAGCCTTCATGACTTGGCTGACTATATTAATGAATTTGATGAAGGTGTATCGGCGTCAGTCGTACGCTCTGGTGATGATGTTAGCTTGGTATTGAGCAGCACTGAAACCGGTGAAGAACACGCGTTTAGTGTGTCCGTTCAAGGTGACTTTAGCGAGCACTTTGAACCGGCACAGGTATTAAATAAAGCACAGGATGCGATTGTCATGCTGGGCGGTGAAGACGGTCTCGAAATCCGTAATAGCACTAACACTATAGATAATGCGATTTATGGCGTGACGCTTGAGCTAACCAAAGCACATAGCACGGGTGATGAACCGTTAACGTTAGTAGTCGGTAGCGATGAATCGGCTTCGAAAGAAGCGGTAACCGAGTTTGTTGATGCTTATAACGATCTAGTTAATACGATTCTTAAACACACCATGTCGGACTACAAGCTCGATCAAGATGAAGACGAAGATGACAGTGGTGGTGACGATGATGACGACGATAAAGATGACAATAGCGTCAAAATCACCGAAGCAGGTGCACTAGCCAGCGACTCAACGGCCCGTGGACTGAAGAACATGTTGAACAACGTGACTCGCGGTCAGTTTGATGAAGGTACGTTGTACAGCATCGGTATTGAAGCCAATCGAGACGGCACGTTAAAGATCGACAACGATCGTTTTGAAAAAGCCCTCAGTGAAAACCCTGAAAAAATCGATGCTATTTTCCTTGGCGAAAACGGTGCGCTTACCGCATTAGAGAAGGCGATTGAACCTTATACCGGTTCATCGAACTCTGGTAGCAATTTATTGAAAGGCCGCCAAGATACCCTGCAAGGCAATATTGATCGAGTTGATGATAAAAAAGAGCTACTCGATACCCGTATGGAAAAAAATTATAACCGCTACTTGCGCCAATATACCGCAATGCAGCAAACCATGGTGCAAATGGAATCAACCGGTTCCATGTTCATGTTTTAAAGGAGCAGATCAATGTTAATGGATGAGTCAGGCTTTGAAGCGTACCTGCAAGTTGATGTCGAAGCACAGGCCGCAGCGGCTAGTCCTTATCAATTGGTGCTTATGCTAGTTGATGGTTTTATGGATTCGCTTGCCCGTGCTGAAGGGCATATGGAAGCGAATCGTATAAAAGAAAAAGGTGAAGCAATTGGTAAGTGCATTGACATTATTGGCGGCCTCAATAATGCGCTTGATATGCGCCAAGGTGGCGAATTAGCCCAGCAAATGAATCAGTTGTATGACTTTTGTAGCATGCGTTTATTTGAAGCCAGTGTTCGTAACGATGCGAGTAAATTGGCTGAGGTGCGCAATGTCATGGGCAATATTCAAGAGGGTTGGCAGAATTTTGGAGAAACACATGGACGCTAGTGCAAATAACATCAGGATGATGTCTGTTCAGCTCAATCAAGCCTATAAACGCAAAGAATGGCAGCAGGTTCGTCAGCTCGATAAGAAAATTTACCAAATACTGGCGAATTTGCAGCAGCAACCAAAGCTGGCTGAATCTGTACGCCGCGAGGTGTTGCAGCTGAAACAAGTGCACTTGGCTGCCATGTCAGCGTGTGAAATTGAAAAAGAACGCCTTGGGCAAATGCTGGCACAATTTCAGAACCAGAAAGAAGGGGTGTCTGAATATCAACAAGTTGAGCTCGCCGGAGGTTTCCTTCGATGACTTCAATGGCGATATCGGCATCGGCTGGAGCATCACCGAGTTCAAGCGTGAGCCCAGCATCCAACTCAGAGCATAACGGTGATAATTTTGCAGCGCTTCTTGGCTTAGCGCCGGCTAATCATCTTGATGGTAGCCACCCTGAGGAAAGTAACGCTTATTGGTTCGATCTTTACGATCAGCTAAAGGGGCTAGCCGAAGGTGAAGATTGGGTTTTCAGTACGGGTCAGCCTTTTATTGAACAGTTACCACCGGAGGGCCAATTTCGCCTTATAAACATTACCAATCAACTGGGAGACGATGTACGTGATCAGCTGTTAGGCATGATGCGCCATGCTGATGGCTTAAGAAGTACATCGGTGCAACTGGGTCAAGTTCAGCCTGCAATGCCCCATCATGCTATGGCTAATTCTGCGGTAAACGCCAATGCTGAAACCGTCACGTTTCCGGAGGCGATAGAGCGTGTTATCTCAAATGCGATGACCCCTGTTCGTCAAGAAATGACCAACCCAGTGTTAATTCAGCAGCTAAATCAGGCAAATGCATTTACCACGCTTTCTTTGCAGGACGCCTCGCCATTACAAGCATCTGAAGCGTCATTGTCATCACAAGCGACCAATAATACAGCCCGAGCTGAATGGGCGCCCGTGAAGATGGCAGAAAACCAGCAGCAATGGGGACAACAGTTGGTCTCGGTATTAAAAGACCGAGTGCAAATGCATTTAAATCAAGATGTTCAGCATGCGCGTATACGACTTGATCCACCGCATTTAGGGGCTTTAGAGCTATCGGTAAAAGTCGAGAATAACAAAGTTCAAATCCACATTGCCGCGATTGATCCTGCGCTACGTGAAGCCGTCCAGCAAGGCGCTGAACGGTTACGTGCCGAATTAGAAGGCAAACAACTGGCCGGTGCCACTGTTGATGTGGATGTTAGTGAGCAGTCACAACAAGATCACACCCAACCAGACTCAGCCTCTCAGTTAGTGATGCAACAAGACAATACCGTGAGTGAACCTGATGGGTATATATCGCAAGACCTTTTTTCAAAGACGGATGAATACCGTCTGACTCGTATGGTGTAAGGAAAATAACATGGCAAGAATTAATGTACTAAGCACCAAGCTTATCTTGGCGGCATTGGCAGCGTCTGTGCTTATTGCGACTTCATCAATCGCAACTTACTCATTTATTGCGAATGATAAGTCATCTGAGTTCAGCATATTTACAAGTAAAGAAGTTGAAAACCGAGCGCACTTTATGAACCTTGATAAGTTCGTTATTACCATTGACGGTGAAGAGCGTACGCATTATTTGATGCTTGAACTGGCGCTGAAAACTAACTCGACGAAAGCGCATGATCAGCTGATTGAATTTAAACCATTAGCACGCAACGTTCTTCTTAAAATGTTTAGCCAAAGTACGTTTGAGGAACTGCGTCAGATGAATGAAATTGAACGCTTGCAATCAGATGTGCTTGCGCAGCTTCGCAAAGTTCTGATGCTAAACGGCTACGCCTATCAGATAGAAGAAGTGTTGTTTACAAAGTTGGTTCTTCAATAAGGTGATGGCAATGACATTAGAGGCAATGCAAACACCGTTGGATGATGAATATTCCCAATGGCAGCTTCAACCTTCTCAGAAGAATGAAGATCAAATTTTGAGACAACATCTTGGTATGGTGAAGCGAATTGTTAGGCAGTTACACCATCATGCTTCAGGCTGTATTGGCCTTGATGATATGGAGCAAATTGGCTTAGTAGGGCTACTTGAAGCGGTCCGTCGTTATGGTGCGATGGACGATAACTTCCGTTTTTTTGCATCCCGTCGTATCCGTGGTGCGATTCTTGATGAACTCCGTCGCCGTGATTGGCGGCCTCGCCAGTTGCGTCAACAAGTGCATGAACTGAATAAAGTTGCGAAGCAGCTAACGAAGCAATTAAAAAGGCAGCCGACCGAGCAAGAGTTGGCCGCAACATTAAAAATCAGCCAAGAAGCCTGTAATCGCTTACTGTATGCCGCTCAAGCGGAAGAGCTTTATAGTTTAGAGCAGTTATTTGAAAACGAGAATTCGAGCTTTGATATCGAGTCGAAAGATTCTGCTATTCAAAAGCTAATTGATGATGATTTGCTTAAGAATGTGTTGTCACAGCTACCAAAACGAGAGCAGTTAATTTTGGATTTTTATTATCAAAAAGAACTGAGCTTAAAAGAAATTGCGATTGTTATTGGCCTCAGTGAAGCTCGGATTTGCCAGCTACATAAGCAGGCTCTTAAACAAATGAACATGATGATTAAGAGTCAGCTGTAGGAGAAAAGGTTATGCAAAAAATTATTGGTGTGTTGATCATCATTGTCTGTGTTTTTGGTGGTTTTGTCATGGCAGGTGGTTACCTCGGGACCATGTGGCAGCCTGCTGAATTGATGATTATTTTAGGTGCGGGGGCTGGCGCTTTAGCTATCGGTAACCCTAATTATGTTATCGCGGAAATGTGGCATCAAGCGCGCGGTGTTATCGTTAAACGTGACGAGCGTAAGTTATACCGTGAACTGTTGTCATTGATGTACCACCTGTTAGAGCAAGTACGTCAAAATGGTATGCGCGTATTGGATGAACACATTGAAGAACCTCATCAAAGTAGTTTGTTTCTGAGTTACCCTGAAGTATTAGAGTACCCGAAGCTCGTTACATTTATTACCGATAACTTCCGCTTGATGGCGATGGGTAAAATAAATGCGCACGAACTTGAAAGCATGCTTGAGCAAGAGCTAGAAGCGATTCAAGAAGACATGATGCACCCTTCACATGCTATGCACAGTACCGCAGAGGCGATGCCAGGGTTTGGTATTTTAGCCGCGGTAATGGGTATTGTGATCACCATGACCAATATCGATGGTGATATGGCACAAATCGGCATTAGTGTTGCGCATGCTTTGGTGGGTACATTCTTAGGTATTTTCTTTTGTTACTGTGTATTTGATCCGCTTAGTGCAGCAATGGCAAACCAAGTAAAGCGTGAGCTATCAGCCTTTGAATGTGTAAAAGCGATGATGGTGAGTTATACCGCAGGTAAACCTGCATTGGTTGCGGCAGATTCAGGTCGTAAACTGATTTTGCTTGACGTGAAGCCAACATTTGCAGAGATGGAAGGCTGGGTGACGAAGCAGGTATTTCAATGATGCGATCACAACCTAATCAAATCATCATAAAAAAACGCCGTCGCCGAGGGAAAGAAAAATCTCACGGTGGTGCTTGGAAAGTCGCCTTTGCCGATTTTACCTTGGCGATGATGGCTTTTTTTATGGTGATGTGGGTGTTACAGGTCACAACAGAAGATGAAAAACAACGTATCGTAGGCCGGTTAAGTGGGCAACAGCAGTTATTGCCTTATGATGGCTTGTTTTCTGATAATAGCCCTTTTGCTGTTGACTTCGGGGGTACAGCTTTACCAGGCTTGCAGAGCCAGCAACCGAGCAACCCTCAAAACTTAGGTAACTCATTGACGATCAATGCTGTTGACGGTGACGGTAATAACTTTGGTGGCTTAGGTGAAGAGGGGGCGTCGTTAGAGCCGGGTCGCTATGAAACACATGAGCAGATGGTGGTTTTAGGCCGCCATTTAAAGCAAACCAGTGAGTTTCTATCGGCCAGTAATCACTTAAGTGTTGAAGCTGTGCCCCAAGGGTTACGGATCTTGGTGAATGATGACAACGACAAACCGATGTTTAAATTGGGAGGTGCTGAATTAACGCATTTCTTTGAAGATTTATTATTGGCGATTGCCCCCACTTTTTCTGTTATCGATAATTCAATTATGATTTCAGGCCATGCTGACGCAAGTTCGTTTAATAGCCGCTCTTCTGGTAATAACTGGGTGTTATCTGGTCAGCGGGCGCAGCGGGCAAGAGAAGTGTTGGAATATGGTGGTATGCCGAGCACTCGAACGGCGCAAGTTTCAGCCATGTCAGACACCATGTTATTAGATGAAGCATCACCATTGAGCCATCTTAATCGACGTATTGAAATCTTAGTATTAACGTCTGAAGCAGAAGATCAACTTCAGCAACTCTTTGGTCGTGATGCATCCCATTCATCATTAGAGGCAGCTAAACAAGCAGCGTATGACAATCAACCCATAGGGTGATCATTGTTTATCAGTCTAGTTCTAAAATAGATTGGGGATGATTTATATCATCCCCAATATTTTAAGATTTAACTGTTGCCATTAAATCATTAAGGTCGAGGAAATAACGCCGATCAAACCAATGCTCGCCAGTACCATAACGGCTTTTTCTGCCATTTCACCGTTATTTTCAGCTGCTTTACCAAACATCGCGAATACAAACGGGTGTACTAGGAAAGTCATTGCAAAGGTAAAAGTGATAAGGCTTGCTGCTGTAGCACCAAACATCCCTTCTTGTACTGCTGCAAACAGACCAAAGTGAGAAAGGCCAGAAGCTGCAGACATAGAAGCATGTTCAAGTGACATACCGGCTACGCTTAGTAACGTGAAGCTACCGAAAACGGCCATAATCTGCCAGCCAAGTGAGAATAACATTAGGCCTTTTACTTCTGTTTTTTCGCAACCCTGAGCCGAACGCAGGATTTTCAGTGAAAGGAAAACAAATGCTGTGCCAATCAAAATCAGCGGTAATGTCCAGCCGACCATTAGTGAGCCACGTTCAGCACTTGCTGCCAAAATCGTGAATACGAAGATATGCCCTGCAAATGGAATGTTTATCATTATTGGTGCACGAGAAGCGGCCGTGCGGCCAAAGTCACCAGCAGTACATGCGCCCGTTAGGCCAGAGTGAGATAAGCCACCTGCTAAACCTGGTGCCAAGTTACGTAAATGGTTCGACTTACCGACGAATATTAGCAGCGCAAGACCGCCAAACATCCAGAAAATCTGACCTGAGAAACCGTACACGATAACACTCTGAAGGCCAGGGATGCCGAAGGCTTCAATCATGTGAGAGCCACCCACGATGAAGCTACCCGCTAATACGAGTGGAATACCGGCAAATAACAATGCATTCATTGTTGGACCATGCTTCCATTTTGGTAGCATTGCGCCCAAACCTGAAGACAAAATCATGGCAAAGAAGATTTGCGGTAGGCCGATAATTGACGAAATTGCAGTGGCTAGCCATAGCGAGATGTTCAATACCAGAATAATCGCAACAATTTCAAGTAGACCTTTGCGAATATATTGCGCTTTATTTGCGATGACAGCTCTGCGGTCAATTAAAATAAACGCTATCGCTAGACAGATGTAAGACAGGAGTAGGTAAGAGTCACCAAGAATAGAGTCAACAGCTCGGCCTGAAATCAAAACATCAGCAGTCTGGATACCAATTAGCAATAGAAAAGCGCGCACAATAAATGTTAATTGTGTCGAGCTTGTACCCAATACAACTTCTCGAATTGAAGGGGCAAAAAATTCACCGTCTTCTTCAAGATCCTGCTTTGATAGCAAACGCTTAATTTCTTGGCCGCCAACAAAAAATGAGGCGATCAATGCTATTACTGTCGTCTGGCCGATGAGTGCCACAACGGGGAACTCAGCAAGCCCAGGCGTTGCCATACCACTCTTTACAAGTAGTGAGCCTAGGGCTAAACCAAAAACGACGATTACTAATAGTGATGAATATTTTGTACCTGCAACGATCGTGCGGGCAACCAATACCATTATTATTAAAGCAGCCATCGCTATAACGAAATGATTAAAAGCATAAAGGTGGGAAACTTGTTCCATTTTAACTCCAAAAACTCTTACGATCTGCTCACTGGCACGGCCAAGCGGACTCCAATATATGAAGTGCCTACCTTGGGCTAGATTGGCTGTGAGCGAGTGATTTATCCGTTACCGGTTAGGTAACAACTTGTGGGGCAACATTTTCAGCGACTGGCGCTGGCGTTGTCGCATCATTGAATAGGGCTCTAAGGGCTTTCAATACTTCCTGGCGTGATACCACACCAACATATTTACCGTTTTCTAAAACCGGTAAAACCTGTGGTTTGTTAACCTTCATTGACTTTGCACGGCCTTCAAGCGACAACGTATTCAGTTGTGTTGCGTAGCCCATTGCAGTTGTTGGATAAAGTTGTTCTTTATCTAAAGCCAAGAAGTCGATGACATCAGTGAGAGGATCATCGATATTCAACGTAACAAGCTCTGTTTTCATCAGATCTTTTACTCGTACATCATGATCGGGTAGGTAATCCTGACACCACATCTCTACCATTATGTCGTGGGCTGATAAGAATCCAATGAGGATACCGTCAGCGTCGCAGACGGGAGCGCCGTTAACGTGGTTTTTTGACAACACATCAATAGCTGTAGGCAAAGTTGCTTCATGACTCAACGTTGGGGCTTTTACATTTACGATGTCTCTTACTGTAAGCAAGGCACTCATAACAATCTCCTAAACCAAACTGTGGTAATAATCCATACAAATTCATTGATACGGCGAGCTCTCTTGAGCTGCTGGTTAGAATGTTACTTAGCACTCCCTTATAAGTAAAATTGATTTTACTTAGTATTAAATTCAATTTCTCTTATATATTGTGTGGAAATATTTCAGAAGAGCACTTTTACAGGGATTCATCAAATACAGTGATAGTGGCTATTGGCTGGGGTATTTCGTGGATTTAGCAGAGAAAGTTGTAAGTTAACAACGTAATACCTTTGCATACATTGCGGTAGACGTTCATCACAAAGCTTGATAGGGCGGAGCTGGTGGTAAGTTAAAATAGTCAGTGAGTTGTTAATGGCGTCTTGATTTAATTGTTATTTATCAGTGATGTACATTGATCTTCTTTCTAATGACAACTAAAAAAGCGTGGCTGATGCGAATATGGTTACGTTACCCCGCATATAAAACTTGGTATAATCAACAAAGCTAATATCAAAGTCAGGCTTACCGACTGGTGTACTGAAGTATAACTATCGGCGTTGATCCCACCTCGTGTAAATGTAGGAGTAAAAGTGCGTTATTCGTTGAAACAGTTAGCAGTATTTAATTCGGTGGCAGAGTTAGGAAGTGTCAGCCAAGCTGCTGAAAGATTAGGAGTTACTCAATCTGCAGCGAGTATGTCGCTAAGCCAATTAGAAAAGTTGCTGGGAAAAGACCTTTTCGTTCGCCAAGGCAAAGATATGCGTTTAAGCCATTGGGGAAACTGGTTACGTCCAAGAGCGAAACGTTTATTACAAGATGCTGAGCAGATTGAACTTGGCTTTTATGAACAGCATATTTTCAGCGGTAGTATCAATATTGGTGCGAGCCAAACACCAGCAGAACACTTGATACCAGAGCTTATCAGTAAAATTGATACTGATTTTCCAGAAGTAAGAACTGGACTCGAAGTGAGAAGTAGCCAAGGTATCATTGAAGGCGTACTGAGCTATAAATATGATCTCGGCATTATTGAAGGTCGTTGTGATGATAACCGCACTCATCAAGAAGAGTGGTGCCGAGACCACTTAGTAGTCGTGTGCTCTGCACATCATCCGTATGCTAAACACCATCGAGTAAGTCTTTCGCAATTAGAACAAGCGCAGTGGGTGTTGCGTGAAGGTGGGGCAGGTACAAGGGCTATTTTTGAAAGTGCGATGGTTCCATTGATCCCTGATCTCGACGTTTGGCGTGAATACTCACATGTGCCGGTGATCCTCAGAATGGTCGCGAATAGCCAATATTTAACATGCTTACCTTATTTGGACGTAGCACCACACATTGAACGCGGCGATTTAGCGGTACTCAATGTACCTGAGCTAGTTATGGATCGCTCAATTTCGTTTATTTGGCGCAAAGAGATGGAAGAGCATCCGTTGCTTGAGTGCATTAAGCGAGAAGGGCACAGAATGATGAAAAACCACAAAATTCTATAATGGAAAAGTCGCTGCTATTGTTACGTTGAATGGAATGTAGCAGCTAGAGATGGGCTATTCATTTATGACTTAATGTTCATATTGAAAATCATGAAAGGTGGTATCAGTATTTCTTATTTGAATGTTTATTGCCCCTTTTACAGCTTGCTCGACCTCTTGTGGTAAAAATAATGAATATAGTGGTCCACTACGCTTTATTGTTGAGTTGTGTCTTTTAAACATCGAAGAAAAATATCGTTTACTCGCAGCTTGAATCAAGATTAGGGCATGGAAAAGGGCTAGATAGTGCCGATGTGTGCACTGAATGTAAAAAAGGAGAGCATGAGCTCTCCTTTTTTGTTGTATCAGAATAAATGATACTAATACATTACGTTAGCTTTGGTGTAGCTGCTAAGGATTGCTTTGATGTTTTCCATGGTTTCTTTAGACGGTGGATTCACGCCAGTTAATGGATAGTCATAACCCATTGCTTCCCATTTGTGTTCACCAAGCTGGTGGTAGGGCAGCAGCTCAACTTTCTCGATGTTATCCATGTCTTTGATGAAATCACCGAGCAGGTGAGCTGATTTTTCATCGTCGGTATAGCCCGGTACAATCACGTAGCGGATCCACGTTTTCTGCCCACGCTTTTGTAGGTAGCGGGCAAAATCAATTACGCGTTTATTCGGAACACCAACAAGGTTTTGGTGGATACTGTCATCAAGTTGTTTTAAATCAAGCATGACAAGATCTGAGGCATCAAGTACTTCATCAATAACATCTGTGTGTTTACGAACATAGCCGTTGGTATCTAGACAGGTATGGATACCTTGTGCTTGTGCTTCGCGGAAAAAGTCTCGCACAAACTCAGGCTGGAGCATGGCTTCACCACCAGAAGCGGTGACACCGCCGCCAGAAGCATTCATAAAGTGGCGATAAGAGGTAGCTTCTTTAATCAACTCATCGACAGTGATTTCTTTGCCATCATCAAGATCCCAAGTATCGCGGTTATGGCAATACTGGCAGCGCATAAGGCAACCTTGTAAAAAGACAATGAAACGAATACCCGGACCATCAACAGTTCCGCAAGATTCAAAAGAATGGATACGACCTTTTACTGACATTACTTAACTTCCCCGCATGAGTGCGTATTTTATTGTTATTTTATTACAAAACCTGTTGCTAAAGTAGTCATAAACTCACTTTAAGTGTAAGGGTAATCGGTCGTGTTGTTTTTATGGGTTGGAGGCTGCTAGTGGGCGTACATCTTGAATACCTTCTACGGGAAAACGATGCAACCATTGTTGGTGCCAGCTCTCTAAATGGTTAATCGGCATTGGCCGAGCGATATAATAGCCTTGAGCCAATTTACAGCCCATTTTGCGTAATGATTGCCATAAGGCAATGTCCTCTATGCCCTCGGCAATGGTGTCTAACTCGAGCCGTTCGGCAAGCAATAGGCTTGCTTCAATGATAGCGTTTGCTGTGCGGCTGGTGGGTAAGGCCTGTACAAAGCTCATGTCGATTTTTAGCGAGGTAAAGGGGAGTAGGTCAAGTTGCTTCAATGATGAGTAACCGGTACCAAAATCATCAATTGATAATTTGAATCCATGCATGCCTAATCGAGCAGCGGCTTCAAGGCTCCTCCCTACATTTTCTAGGGCATCTGATTCGGTGATTTCAAAATAGATGATTTTGGGGAGCATTGGGTAATGTTCGCTAATGGCAATTACTTTATCGACGAACCCATTTGAAATCAGGGTATGGGGGGTGATATTTACAGCAACTTTTCTTTGTTGCAGCTCGTCGTGATGTTTGAGGATAAAGTGGATGCTATTCAGCGCTAAATCAGCATCTTTGCGCATGGCAGAAAGCTGAGGTAAGAAGCTAGCAGGAGAGAGCACCCCAAACTTGGGGTGGCGCATACGTATGAGTGCCTCACAACTTACCCATTGGCCTGTTGCAATATCGACAATAGGTTGAAAATAGGGAAGTAGCCAGCCTGCTTCCAAAGCATATTGAATATCCTGCTCTGCTAAATGGACTGAATACTGTGGTTGAGAATGAGGCTGGGCAGTTAGAATATATTCTTGTGCTTGGCTGAGGTATTGGTGCAGCAAATAGTTGGTTGCTGGCTTGTTTAGGCTACCAATGAGGTGAAGCTTGTAATTCTGGCACATTTTACTGACGGAGCGGATCACGTCACTGCTGGCCGCACTGGTTATAATAATGCAGCCTGAGAAACCTTGCTCTGCAAGGTGGCCAAGAAAAGTAATGCCATCCATTTCTGGCATGTTGAGATCACAAACAAGTACATCCGGTTTGAATGTTAGCATGGCGTTTAGCGCTTCTCGCCCTGTACTGGCTGTGGCGAATTTACAGTTACGCTCAGATACTTGCCTGAGTTGATTCAGCAAAACTTGCTGCTGAAAGGGGTGATCCTCGACAAGCAATATGTTCATTTAAGCTGCTCCACTTGTTGTTCTAGTTTGTGGATTAGGTGGCGAACAGGTGCGAGTGCCGCCTCGGTAATGGTTTCAGTTGCGGCATGTTGTTCCAGTTGTTGGCATTGATCCGCCATTTGTTCAAACTCCATCATCCGCGCAGCCCCTTTCATTCTGTGGCAGATGAGTTTCGCGCTCTGGTGATTGCGCTGTGTGATTGCGTGTTTTAAGTCAGCACAGTCTGTAATACAGGCGTCGAGATATTGATGCATGAAGTTGATACAGAGCGAACGTTCGCCAAAAATACTTTCTAGCTGCGTTAGTCTGATCGGGCTTTCTTGATTCCCCGTTGTTGATGTGAGGGAGCTATTATTGTCCTTAGTTAGACATGGCTCCTTAGGTTTACTTTGTTGATTAAAACTACCTAGATCCCATTCATCCTCATGCGTTAGTTGCTCTGCTGTGGTCTGGTGTAAGGGCGTTATCCATTGTGCTAAGGTTTCAGCCAATACTGTGAGAGAGACAGGTTTTGCCAGAAAGGCGTTAAAGCCAGCCTCTTCAATATGATGGCTGGCGGTGTTTGCTGTTAGTGCCACAACGGGTAGTGCCATGTTTTGTTGCCGGATGGCTTTTACTAGGCCGTAGCCATCTAACTCGGGCATATGGCAGTCGGTCAGCAATAATGGGTACGTGTATTTACTCAGTGCCTCAAGTGCCTGCTTACCATTGTCAGCGATGTCAGCGTAGTAGCCGATATGGTTGAGTTGTTGGGCGATGATCTGTTGGTTTATCGGATGATCTTCAGCCACAAGTAGTAGCTTGTTTTCTAATATCGCTTGCTCTCTGGTAATAGGGGGGGCATCAAAGCCTGAACCGTCATTATTTAAGGCGTCGAAAGTTGTCACTGGGTTTAGCAGCGCATGGCGAAGGTGTTCGGGCAGCAATGGAGTATGGGATATTAACCAGCCATGATCATCGGGCTCGGGTGATAGCATTGCGACATCAGAAAAGGTCAGGATAGCCACTGAGCGGGGTAGTTTATTTACCCACTCCGTGCTGAGGTGATCAACTGCCCATGATTGCGCGATTAGCAGGGTATTGAGCTGGTACTTGTTAACCATTTCCATTAATTGGTCGTGATCACTTGGCTTGATAGGAACGGTTTCACATTGCCAGTAGTTTAGGTAATGCGGCAGCGTTACGTGATCATGCAAGCTTGTACCAATCAAACCGCAACGGAGGTTAAGAGGGGAAGTCGGTACGCTTTCACATACCTCAGACTTAAAGGTGAAGCTAAAGGCCGTTCCCTCACCGAGTTGGCTGTCCACCTCTATATTTCCCCCCATCAAATTGACAATTTGGCGGCATATCGATAAACCAAGTCCAGTACCACAGAAACGGCGTTCAGTGCTGACATCAGCTTGTTCAAAGGGCTGAAATAATTTGCTGGTATCGTCGGGGCTGATCCCAATACCGGTATCTTTGACGGACACTTTTAGGGTTTGTGCATTGATGGTTTGATCAATGATATCAATATATAGGGAAACCTGGCCTTGTTCGGTAAACTTAGTCGCGTTATTTAAAAGGTTATTTAAAACCTGTTTTAGCCGTAGTTCGTCAATCAATAGTTGGTTTGCGAGTGCTGGATCAACCCAAAGTGAGAAACCTAATCCCTTTTGTTTTGCATGCATTATGTGTGGTTGAACCAGCATATTCAGTAATTCTGATACATAGCAGGGGGCGGGTGTTAGCTTGAGTTTTCCCGCTTCTATTTTTGAAAAATCGAGTACATCATTCACTATATTCAATAGATTGTGCGCTGATTGATCCAGGCTTTTGTGTAGCCCCTTAGTCTCTTTATGTCGGTTGGAGAAAGGCTCCATCAGTTCTAATAAGCTTAATATCCCACTAATCGGCGTGCGAATTTCATGGCTCATCATTGCTAGGAAGCGAGACTTAGCTTCGGTCGCACTTTCGGCTTGTTGCCGTGCCCATTCCAAATCAATCTGCTGCTGTTTAGCTTGGCTGATATCAATCAAGATACTGTTCCATTGCCAACCTTGCTCAACAGGGAAGACCTGACTGCGTATTTCTACCCAGCGTTTGGCGCCGCCAGCTGATTGCAGCTGAAGTTCGGTTTGCCAGTATCCGCGCGATACCGCTTCATTTATGGCATTGAATAAATAGACGTTGTCGTTACGTTGCTGAAGCAGTTCGATGAGCCGTTGAGGCTGAGCATAAAATGCACTGCTTGGAATCCCGATAAGATCTTGTATCTTTTCGCTGATAAACAGCAGTTCAATGTCGCTGGGATCGTCACTGCGCTGCAAGTGTTGTAGTAACACACCATCAAAGTTATTGGTGAGGTAAGTTAGCTTATTTTCCGCATTTTTACGTTGGCGGATTTCATTGCTTAGCTTACGGTTCCAGTAGGCGAAGGAGCAGAGAGCCACCGCCACGACCGCTAAAATCACGAGTGTCCAAAGCACGATTTTATTGGCTGACACTCCACTTTTTAAGGTTACGGTATTCCACTTGTTTTTGACATCGGTGAACTTACTTGGGGGAAGTGCCGCCATTGCCTTGTTCATGATATCCCTCAGGATAGGGTTGTTTTTGGCCATGGCGATACCGATAGGGCGCCCCTGTGAGTCTAGCTTTGAGGCTAAAACTCTCAGTCTGCCTAGGTAGTTGCTCTGCAAAAGAGTAGAAGCACTTGATAAGGAGATCACCGCTGTATTGATCTCGCCAGCCAGTACCGCTTGCAATAAAGGTTTATTGTCTTGGTATAGAATGACCGGGTTATCATCATAAAGTTGTTTACTCAGCACCTCACCAAAACGGTTCATGACGACCCCAATGGTTGTTTGGCGGTCAATATATTCACGTTTGTTCGTCACCGAAGTCACCATGACCCAACGCTCTTCGCTATAGGGTTGGGTGCAATTGAGTGTTTGCAAGCGCTCGGGGGTACAAGTTACAGCTGCTACGGCATCGATCATCCCCTCGTTGAGCATGTCAGTGATCTTGGTAAAGCTAGTTTCAGGTAACGGTACCAAGCTAATGTTGAGTTGTCTGGCTAATAAACTTAATACATCAGCCCCCATTCCTGCCATTAACCCTGACTTGTCGGTGAATTGGTAGGGGAAATCGTTGGGGTGATAAGCAATTTTCAGCGTGCTGCGCTGATCAAGCCAACGCGCTTCATCTTCATTGAGATTAAGGTAGTTCTTATGCGATAAATATTGCTGCTGGGATGTTGTTAGCCATGTGTCGTAGATGTTGTTAAGGCGGTGCTGGCTAATTTTATCCAAGCCGCTGTTAAGCTTGTCGATGATCTCGCGGTTAGATTTATGGGCTGCAAGGTAAAGCCTTTCATAAGGTACGTCTTCAAGCTGGCTGAGTGGTAGTTGATCAACCGTACTATAGTGGTTTTGCATGACATCTAATGTGATGGCATTGCCTATATAAGCTTTGGTTGTGCCCTGTCGTACGGCCATAAAAGCCTGTTCACTGGTTGGAAATGATACCAGTTGAAGCGGGTTGGCTGAGAGTTGTTGTAGTTGCTCACGGATGGCGAAGCCTTGCTCTACCGCGATGAGTTTGTCTTTCAGCTGGTTAATGCTTTGAATGTTATCTGTTTGGCTAATCGCAGCCATAGGTATGACAACCAAAGGCTTACTGAAATGCATATATTTCTGGCGTTCATAGGTTGATGATACGCCCACAAGAATATCAATCTCATTGTTGTTGAATGCGTGAAGTACATCGGCAAAGGTAGGGTAAAGCGTGGTTTTGGTGTTATACCCGCTGGTATGGGTAAGCTCGTGCACGAGAGAAGGCAGTAGCCCTGAGACGCGACCTTTCTGTGAGACGAAAGTAAACGGTGCCCAGTCGAAAGCTGGGTAACCGATACGCAGAGTGGGTTTATCCTCTGATGCTAATACTGCGACTGGCAGCAGTAATAGTAACAATAACAATAACAATAACAATAACAATGTTCTTATCATGCCTCGATGGCTCCAGCAGCTTTACGGGTCATCACTTCAACGGGGGTTTGCAAGATCGAATTACAGGCCTGAAGTGCGGAGTACCATTTAGGAGGGGTCGATTGAGATTCAAAGACCCAGCGTGCCTGAATGAAACTTTCACGTGTAGTCGGTGTATGTTCAATCTGATCGTTGCAATACACATGAATCAAACTCTGGGCCAGCTCGTCATCGAAGCGATTATTCTCCCAGGCGGCGAAAACAGCTTTTGCGGCTAAGGCAGGGGAACGTTGATACAGAGTAAGAGCTTGGTGATAATTTTCGTCAGGTGTCAGAATGGATTTGTTTTTTGCTAACCACTGATACTTGATAACTTTATGGCTGTCGCATTTATCTAAGGTGCACAGCAGGGCTATTTGCGAGATACATTTTTGCATCGCAGAGCGCATATTAAGTAATTGGTATAGTCGGTATGAGAGTAGCTGGAAGACATAACTATTTTTGGTTTCGCTATTCACTGAAATTTGCTGCACTTGCTTGAAAGCCAATAACTTTCTGTCTTGTTGGGCGCTCTGCCATGCCTGGAGAATTTGTAAATAAGGGCGTTCAGCGGCCATCGTCTGATCTTCTCTGCTGATGGAGCACCACAGCCGCTCTATGCTTGAGACACTTTTCTGCGTATTTTGCAGTAGCCCCCAGCTAAGCAGGCAGCGCATATCTCGGCTATCCCAAATCGAACCTTGAAGTAGGCGATTCGCATCCTTGAGTAGCTTTTCTGAATAGCCCCTTTTAGACAACAAGGTATTTTCAATCAGTATCAACCCTAGTAGGCGCTCAAGATTATAGTGGCTAAGCTGGTGGGCTTTAAGCCATAGCAGGTAGCCTTGCTGTAGATCGTTATTCTTTAGATAAATACGAGCAGATAAATCGAGTACTTTTATATGCTGGGGAAAGGCAGTTTGTACTTCGGCGGTATTTTGGGTGGCCTGCTCTAGGCTATTACTCCTTAACAGTAACTCAATAAGAAGCAGCTTCGCGGGCAGGTAGTCATGCTGGGTAATGAAACTTTTCAGCAAGGCAATGGCTGTGGGCAATTGCTGGTGCTTAGCTAAACGCTTACAAAGCTGGGTAATCGCCAGTTTAAAGCTTTTCTCATTCTGCGCCTGTTGTAATGCCTTGCGAGCCCCAGTAACGCCAGTAAGGTTAAATGCCTGCCAGATAGATTCATTAAGCTGCTGCTGGCTAAGGTTTGCCACTAACCTTTTTTGTAAGTTATTAGGCCTTAACGGTTTTACCAGATAATCGTCCGGCTCAAATTCTGCGAATGCCATGACGATAGGTAGAGAGTCATCGGCTGTGATGATTAACACTAGCGGATTATGAGTGAGTAAATCTAGATGGTGAAGCTGCTCAAGTAATTGCAGTCCCGAGCGGCCATTGCCTAAATTGAAATCAAGCAACAGAATATCAAATGCCATACTGCGGCAGGCTTGAAGGGCGTCGACGGCGTTACTGACGCTGTATAAATTGGTGCCCTGAAAGCCACACTTTTGCAGTACGGCTTTTGTGGTTTGCTGGATGATAGGACTATCGTCTACCACGAGTACTGACTTTTCTTTCAACATGTACATTGAGTCTGCTGGCCTTTCAAAACTCGGTCTTCCCTTGACCTTGAGGTAACCCTGACTTCACTTAAACGTATTGTCTTAGTTCATTCTCTCTGGGAATGTTTCTATCTTGGAGTAAGCGTTATACAGATGTTAGAGGAGTATCACATACATTTCAATATACAGAATGACATTCCGAATAAGGTGTGTAATAACGATAAAAAAGAGACACAGCGTAGTATCTTATTCTGGTGATATTCTATTGAGATGGGGAATGTTTGGAAATGAAATGTTTTTTATGATGATGAGTGGAAATACGCGTCATTACCCAGCAGGGATGTGCTGGCAGCCAGAGACAAAAAAGCCGCTAACCAAGTTAGCGGCTTTTTTCATTTATCACACGCCATACGAGGCACGGCGTGTGATATTACTGAATGCTCAATTATAGAGACTCAGTGAAAGTACGTGCGATAACGTCTTTCTGCTGTTCAACCGTTAGAGAGTTGAAACGCACAGCGTAACCCGATACACGGATAGTTAGCTGTGGGTAGTTCTCTGGGTGCTTAACAGCATCTTCTAGCGTTTCACGGTTAAGAACGTTAACGTTCAGGTGCTGACCGCCTTCAATACCAGTCTCATGGTGGAAGTAACCATCCATTAGACCTGCAAGGTTAGCACGTTGAGTATCTTGTTCTTTACCTAGTGCGTTAGGTACGATAGAGAATGTGTAAGAGATACCATCTTTAGCATCAGCAAACGGTAGTTTACCTACTGAAGTTAGAGAGGCTACAGCACCTTTCTCATCACGACCGTGCATTGGGTTTGCGCCAGGAGCAAACGGAGCACCAGCTTGACGACCATCTGGAGTTGTACCAGTCTTCTTACCGTATACCACGTTTGAAGTGATAGTAAGGATAGACTGAGTAGGCTCCGCATTACGGTAAGTCTTAAGCTTACGAATTTTTGCCATGAACGATGAAACTAGTTCAACTGCCATGTCATCAACGCGTGAGTCGTTGTTACCGAATTTAGGATAGTCACCTTCGATTTCGAAGTCGATTGCGATACCGTCTTCGTCACGTACTGGCTTAACTTTAGCGTGCTTGATAGCAGACAGTGAGTCAGCCGCAACAGATAGACCTGCGATACCACAAGCCATTGTACGGTGAACGTCACGATCGTGAAGTGCCATAAGCGCAGCTTCGTAGCTGTACTTGTCGTGAGAGTAGTGGATAGCGTTCAGTGCAGTAACGTACTGAGTTGCTAGCCAATCCATTAGGTTGTCTAGGCCAGACCATACTTTGTCGAAGTCTAGAACTTCGTCAGTCATTGCGTCTTGCTTAGGACCAACTTGGATCTTAAGTTTCTCATCCACACCACCGTTGATAACGTAAAGTAGTGTTTTAGCAAGGTTTGCACGAGCACCGAAGAACTGCATGTGCTTACCGATAACCATTGGCGATACACAACAAGCGATAGCGTAGTCATCGTTGTTGAAATCTGGACGCATTAGGTCATCGTTTTCGTACTGGATAGAAGAAGTATCGATAGATACTTTTGCACAGAAACGCTTGAAGCCGTCAGGTAGTTGCTCAGACCATAGAACAGTGATGTTCGGCTCTGGAGAAGGACCCATAGTGTATAGCGTGTTTAGGAAACGGAAGTTAGAACGCGTAACTAGTGTACGACCGTCAACACCCATACCACCCATTGATTCTGTTGCCCAGATTGGGTCACCAGAGAACAGCTCATCGTACTCAGGCGTACGTAGGAAACGAACCATACGAAGCTTCATTACGAAGTGATCGATCATTTCTTGAGCTTGAACTTCATTGATTACGCCAGCGGCGATATCACGTTCAATGTACACATCTAGGAACGTAGAAGTACGACCTAGAGACATTGCAGCACCGTTCTGTGATTTAACAGCAGCTAGGTAGCCGAAGTAAGTCCACTGAATAGCTTCTTGTGCAGATGTTGCTGGCGCCGAGATATCGTAGCCGTAAGATGCTGCCATCTCTTTTAGTTGACCGAGTGCACGATGCTGTTCTTGAATCTCTTCACGCATCTGCATTGTCATTTGTAGGTCATCACCCGCTTCCAATTTCTCTTGTAGAGAGTGGAATTGAGCTACTTTGTCTTTGATCAGGAAGTCTACACCGTATAGAGCTACACGACGGTAGTCACCAATGATACGACCACGGCCGTAAGCATCAGGAAGACCTGTTAGAACACCAGATTTACGACACTTAAGGATGT
Organism: Photobacterium minamisatsumaniensis; assembly: GCF_050336695.1. NCBI lineage: Bacteria > Pseudomonadati > Pseudomonadota > Gammaproteobacteria > Vibrionales > Vibrionaceae > Photobacterium > Photobacterium minamisatsumaniensis. Next base: position 97,143 of record NZ_JAKJSI010000028.1, read on the forward strand.
CTGGAGAATAAACATCGAAAACGCCTTGGTTGTGCGTTTTACGGTACTCAGAGTAGATCTTAGAAACCATAGGGTCTAGTTCACGACCGTATGCTTTACAAGAACCTTCGATCATGCGCACGCCGCCGTTTGGCATAATTGCACGCTTAAGTGGCGCTTCAGTTTGAAGACCAACAATCGTTTCAAGATCTTTGTTGATGTAACCAGCATCATGAGAAGTGATGGTAGAGATAACAGAAGTATCGAAATCAACAGGAGCGTGAGTGCTGTTCTCCAGTTTGATACCTTCCATAACCTGGTCCCAAAGCTTGTTAGTTGCTTCAGTACCTTCAGAAACTAGGAAAGACTCATCACCTTCATACGGTGTGTAGTTTTTTTGGATGAAGTCGCGAACGTTGACATCGTTCTGCCATTCACCAGCAGCGAAACCTTCCCAAGCTTTAGCAAATTGCTCTGCCATGACATACCTACCTTTTTCGTAGAAAAAATACGTACTGCGTTGACTGTTGAGCCAGCCTCACCCGAAGGTGAACAGCACACTTTCATTAACAATAATACGGATAGTCGAATGAGTAACTGTACAAATTTAACTATTCGTATTAGTGCTAAGCACACGTTAATAGAGGGCAGTGCGAACACTGCCCATCACTTTACTATAGTAATGCTGGAATGCCGTATTGGCCTTCAAACATACCTACTGCCAACATAGCAACAAAACAGATGATTAACGCGCCAGCAGGGATAATAATTTTATCAACTACTGAAAGTTTAGCTGCACGTTCTTTGTTACCAATTAGGCCGTTGTTATCGAGTAGCATCGTTAGTGCCCAAGCCAATACTGGGTTGGCCACGAGTGCTGCAAAGATACAGATACCAGCTGCTTGCGAGTCTTTGGTGTCTTTCACCATTTGAACACCCGCTTCAAGCAATGGTAGGAATACACCTACTAGCAGCGCGATACGCATTACTGGTGGCCATACTGCGACATCCATAGGGAAGCCAAGGATAGCAACAACAATACACATCACACCAAGCAAGATTGCACCTGCTGGGATAGGGCGCTTTGCGATACCCGCAGGGATAATGTATGTACCCCAAGATGATGTGATGTTACCACCACCTACTGCTGTACCTACGATTTGGCGTAGAGAACAGGTTGTCATTGTATCATCAACGTCCATCAGAACTTTTTCACTGCCGCGAGGGTAGTTTAGTTCTTGGAAAATACGGTGACCAAGGAAATCAGGTGACCACATTGCAACCGCTAGAATAGCGAACGGTAGTGATGCGATGAAGTGCTCTAGGTTTGGAAGACCAAGCATCCAACCTTGCTCTGTGCTACCCCACCAGTAAGCTGGGTTAAGGTTTGGCAAACCTGTTTCGGTTTCGAATACTAGGTCAAAGCCAGCACCAAGTGCAAGTGCCACAAATAAACCAGCAGCAGCACAAGCCGGGATTGCTAACCAGCGTTTGTTAATTTTGGCAAGAAAAGCGTACAGGATGATGTTTACAGCCAGTACCGCTAAGCCAATATAACCAAGGCTACCTTGGGCAACATCAGCACTTTGAAGACCAACAGCCCAAGACTGGATATCACCAATCTGACTCATTGCCCCAGTAAAGCCGAGGAAAATAAGTAAGCCACCGGCAACCCCTTCACTGGTGAGATTAACCAGTTTGGATCCACCTTTGAAATAACTTAACAGTAACCCAAATACACCAAGCAAAATAGCAAGAGCAAGAGGGTGCGCGCCAGCCAGTGCAATGGTACCGATTAACGGGATCATTGGGCCGTGGTTACCTGCCAAGTTCGCTCTCGGGTTTAAGAAACCAGAGGCCAGAATACAGAACAGAAGTGCTGGAATAAGCATTTCAATTCGGGCAACTTCAATCGCGAAGCTTTTACCCAATTCGACGTGATCCCATGCTGCTGTAAGGCCATCAGCCCAAGACATTGCAACAGAAGAGTACATCGCGATAATCGCAATAGTACCAGCGAGTGCTGGAACTAAATCTTCGAGCTCAAAACGGAAATCACGGCCTGGAAGGTTTAGTTTCCAACGACGTGGCTTCATGATTTTTAGCTCATGATCAAGATAGTCTGAACGACTAGCGAAGTCTGATGCAGGGCGATGTAGCTCCTGATAGCTTCTTTCTTGTGATGACATAAGTGCCTCGTTCTACATTATTCTACGTTTAAAAAAATATTTTTATTTTGGTTTTTAATTATCGTTGATTTGAATTGTTCTTTCTCAAATTCAAGCTGATATTAAGTGTAATTATTTTTCACCAATTTGGTCGCAGTTTACCGTCTGCCTAGTGAATTTGAATTGATCTCGATCACTTTGGCTAAAAAATTGTAAGAAAATAACCAAAAATATTTGAGCGCAAAGTGTAATTGTTAATAGTTGTGAAAGAGTTTTTACAATAAAACTAGAAGCAATACAATGCTTAATTTGTGGTGGTTTGTATTTAAGTGTTTGTTTAGTATTGAAATAAACGATTGTAGCACATTTGGTGCGCGCTGCGGGCTTAATACCAATAAAGTAGCATTTTGATGATTAAAACATATCCAGATGTTTCAACTTTTTTTGAGTGGATTAGTATAAAGAGTGGCTTAAAAGAAAGGAATGCCAGCATAAAGCTGGCATTTATGGGCAAAAAAAGTAAAAAAATTACACGGTTTGGGCTTTTTTAGCTGCCTGTAACTTCTGGTATGAAGCCAGTAGTTTTTGGTGAGCAGGGAACTGTTTCATGCTCAAATTGCCAGCCGTTAAACCATGAAAACGCACCGTGCCTTCTATCGAACCCCATACCGCTGCAACAATGTCGGTGTCGTATTGGGACTCGAATTCGGCTTTCAACAGTAAAGGGTCGCGCTCTTCATCAAGAGCCAAGTTTAAGCTTGCAACTAAGCAGTGAAAGAAATGAGCACGTTCAGTACTGTAGTTTGCAGTATTACAATCGGTACATTGGCTTGCGAACTCTAGTGCTAGTTCAAGATCACCACCTGCTAGTGCGAGCAAACATTTGAGTTCGCCGATGCGTAAGGTTTGCCAGGCACTACCTACCTGTGGCGCTAGACCAATGATTTCATGTAACAGGCATGAGTCATCAAACCCTTCTTCTTCTAAAATGGAATACATTTCAGCGTATTGTTCGGCTTCCCACTCTACATTGGGTAGTGCCAAGAAAGTTTCGCGTAGCTCCATGGCCACATTGTTGTTGGCTTCAATGAGCATTTCAACAGGGTAAGTTTCTGACCAACCCGGTACGATAATACGGCAGCTTGTCACGCCAAGGTGGCTGTAGTCTGCAATATAAACGTCAGCTCTTTCTGCGGTAAAAATGCTCATCAGGTGGTTGAAACGCTCTTCAGCATTGCCGTTGAAATTCCAATCGACAAAGTCGTAATTGGCATCCGCTTGGCTTTGTTCCCAAGTCATCAAACCTGATGCATCAGTGAAATGCATTTTTAGGTTAGGCTGTTCGCTGACACCGTCATTACCAAAAGTGGATTTAGGGAGTAATGCCGCAATAGCACGTTCTAGGGCTTGTTCAAATTGTGGGTGCGCCCCAAAGGCTACAAAGTGAGTGTTGCTTTCAGGGTTCAGTACCGTGATACAAATAACGGGGTACTTACCACCAAGTGATGCGTCATAGCAGTTAACCGGAAAGCCTTCGGCTTCCAGTGCATTGAGCGATTCTTTGAGCATTGGGAAGCGTTCAAGAACAGAGGCGGGAATTTCAGGCAGGCTGGTACGTTCTGCCAGAATACGTTTTCTGATCGCCTGCTCGATGATACCGGATAGCCCCTGCATGCGGGCTTCGGCTTTGCTATTTCCGACAGAGATACCATTAGAGGCATACAGGTTGCCGATAATATTCACTGGAATATAGACCGCTTCTTTGCCTCGCTGGCGTTCAAAGGGCAAGGTACACACCCCACGCTCCATATTACTCGATTGTAGGTCAATCAAGTCAGTCCCCAGTAACTCAAGTGTCGGATCATAGAACTGGTTCAGGTGCTCATCCAGAATCCCTTCCGGTGGTAGGTTGTCCTCTAAATCAAGCGGGAACCATTTTTCATTGGGGTAGTGCACGAACTCGCTGTTTGCGATCTCTTCGCCAAGATAGTAATTGGTATAAAAATCGTTCATCGACAAGCACTTGAAGTACTCTCCCAGTGCAGAAACCAGCGCGGCTTCTTTTGTCGTGCCGCTGCCATTGACGATGTTCATTGGCGCATCAACATCACGAACGCATACTGACCAAACATTTGGTACAGGGTTGAAGCAAGAGGCTTCTTCGATATTAAAGCCTAGTTGCCTGAGCTTAGCTTGGAAAAGCGTAATAGATCCGTCAAGCGTGGCATCGTTACCCGGAGTAAATGTTTTCATTGTGGTTCTCATAGAGAGTGTTGAGTGGCGCGAATTATATCCAATTATATGCGATTAACCTAAGTGAGATGTATTTGCTAAAAAGTGCTTTAGTTACAGTTAGTAATAGATTGTCGATTTTTTGAGCTCCATCTCATATTGTCTTGAGGGCGAGTGAAAGTAGTCACAGTTCGCTGTCTTCCCTTGTAGCAGAATAGGTTGGCTATGTGCGGCTTAACCGCATAATAATTCTAGCTATATACAATAAATCACCATTTTTGTCGGACTTTTATTTCAGAGGTAGATTAAAGTAGGTGGAAAAAGAGGGATACGATGAACGCAACAATAGCATCAAACATTGACGCTCTGCGCGATGACTATATTGCCGCAGTGAAGCGACTAATCGCAATACCAAGTGTTTACCAAGAGGATGATAGCGGTATGCCATTTGGCAAACCAATAGATGACTGCTTGAACGAGACATTGAAGCTGTGCCATGAGCTTGGTTTTGCGATATACAAAGATCATAAAGGCTACTACGGCTATGCTGAGATCGGTGATGGCAAACAGATGATCGGTGTGTTGGGCCACTTGGATGTGGTGCCTACCGGTGAGCTGTCAGCTTGGCATTCTGATCCATTTACCCCAGATGTTCGTGATGGCCGGTTATATGGTCGGGGCACGCAAGATGATAAAGGTCCAACTCTGGCTGCCATCTTTGCGGTAAAAGCATTGCTTGATAGTGGAGTGACGCTTAATAAGCGGGTGAGGTTTATTTTTGGTACAGACGAGGAAACCCTTTGGCGCTGTATCGACCGCTATTTAGAAAAAGAAGAAGTGCCACAATGTGGCTTCACGCCAGACTCAGCGTTTCCGTTGATCCATGCGGAAAAAATGCTGATCCAATCGTGGCTGCACGGTAAGGGTGATGATTTGATTGCCCTTGATTGTGGCGGTGCGCTTAACGCCGTACCTGAGCTGGCTAAATATGAAGGGCCGCTTTGGGAGGAGTTAGCAGCAAAATTGGATGAGCTCGGGTTCGATTTTACTGCCGATGACGCTGAAGTTGTGGTGTTTGGTAAAGCTGCTCACTCTGCTGCCGCTGACAGTAAAGGCGTGAATGCTATCGCGCGTTTGTGTATGGCTTTACGCCAAATCGGCGTTACCCACCCAGCGATTCGTTTTGTTGCTGAACAGATAGGCCAAGATGCGAATGCCAAAGAGATTTTTGGCCCTGTTGAAGATGTCAGCGGACGATTAACGTTTAATGTGGCTCAGCTAATGGTGAATGCCGAGAGCAGTAAACTTGGGCTCGATATCCGGGTGCCAGTGACGTTCAGTAAAGACAGTTTTGACAGTGATATGCTGGCCGTCGCCGAGCAGTATGGGCTGCGCTATGAAGAGTTTGATGTGCTGCCTTCGCTATATATGCCTGCAGAGAGTCCAGTGATAAAAACACTGATGAAAGCCTATCAAGAAGTGAGTGGCGACATTGACAGTCAGCCAATGACCTCGGGTGGGGCGACTTATGCTCGGGCTATTCCTAATTGTGTTGCGTATGGGGCGGTTTTCCCAGGACGTGACAAAGTGGAACACATGCCGAACGAATATTTAATCATTGATGACATGCTCAAAGCGATGAATGTGTATGCCAACGCGATTTATCAATTGCAGGGAGTAGAGCTATGACAACCACAACTGAGGCTGGCAAAGTGAAACGAACGTTCAAAATGCCAACGGTTTATACCATCCTATTTATTATCATTGCGCTGGTGGCGTTACTGACTTGGCTCCTGCCAGCAGGTAAATACGATTACATGATCAACGGTACCGATCAGATTATTCCTGCGGCGGAAGTGCTGGATTATGACGGTGGTGAGCGGTTATTACCTGTGCCTGGATCTTACCAAGAACTTGAGTCTTCTCCTCAAGGCGTGATTGATGTCTTGATGGCACCGATCAAAGGCTTCCATAAAGCAGTCGATGTTGCACTGTTCGTGTTGGTGATTGGCGGTTTCTTGGCAGTCACTATGCGTACTGGGGCGATGGATTCCGGCGTGGCGGCGATTGTCCGTAAATTCCGTGGGCGCGAGCAAATGATGATCCCAGTGTTGATCACGCTGTTTGCTCTGGGTGGTTCAACCTATGGGATGGCTGAAGAAACCGTGGCGTTCTGGGCGGTGATCTTGCCTGTTATGGCCGTTGCAGGCTACGACCGTATGGTTGCAGCAGGTATTATTTTGTTGGGCTCTGGGGTTGGGGTGCTAGCCTCGACGGTAAACCCATTTGCAACCGGTATTGCCTCTGGCTTTGCGGGACTACCAATTGGTGACGGTATTGTCTTACGTGTTATCCAACTTACGATCCTGATTGTATTGGCATCGTGGTATGTAATGCGTTACGCCTCAAAAGTAAAAGCGGATAAAGCAAACTCAGTATTGGCTGATATTGAATTCAACGATGAGTTCTCTCACGTTAAAGATGACAACGGTGAGTTTACACCCAAGCAAAAGTGGACCATGGGGATCTTTTTTGGCGCTTTCTTGGTGATGATTTACGGTGTGATCCCATGGGAAGACATGGGCATTACGGCAATACCGACGCTTTGGTGGTGGTTTGATGAATTATCGACCCTGTTTTTAGCCTCAGCTATCTTAATTGCGGTTATTAACCGGATGTCAGAAGGTGATTTCATCCGCACTTTCTTAGAAGGGGCGAAAGACTTAATCGGGGTTGCGTTGGTGGTTGCTGTTGCGCGTGGTATTTACGTGGTAATGGAAAACGGCGTGATCATCGATACTATCCTCAACTGGGCCGAAGGTATGGTTACCGGCTTATCTTCTGGTGTGTTTGTTGTGGTGACTTACTTCGTACACATAGTATTGAGCTTCTTTATTCCATCAACATCGGGCTTGGCGACAGTGTCGATGCCATTAATGGCACCGTTGGCTGACTTCTCTGGTATTGGCCGCGATTTAATTATCACGGCTTACCAGTCTGCAAGTGGTTGGATTAATATTTTCGCACCAACAGCAGGCCACTTGGTCGCAGGTTTAGCCTTGGCTAAGATCCCTTATGAGCGATTCCTTAAGTGGGTAATGCCTTTTGTGGTCATGGTATTGGTGGTGACAATTGTGATCTTGTTTGCAGGCGCCGCATTGATGTAATCAAAAACATTTCGTTTAACGATAGAGTGTAGAGAAAGGGCGAGTATGGTTTGCATACTCGCCTTTTGTTATTTATTTCTGCTACTATCGAAATATGAATTATGTTGGAGATCAAGCATGGAACTGGATGCGGTAGCCAAGGCATTAAAAGAGTTGGGTCATCCTACTCGTTTGTGTGTATATAAACATTTAGTGAAAGCAGGCCATGATGGATTACCAGTCGGAAAGCTTCAGGAAGAGCTTGGGATCCCAGGTTCGACATTGTCTCATCATATCTCTGGGCTAGTATCAGCAGGGCTTATTACCCAGAAGCGTGATGGAAGAACGCTGTTTTGTGTTCCGCAATATGATGTCTTAGAAGGTGTGATTGGCTTTTTACAAGATGAATGTTGTACCGCAGCGACATTAGCGAAATAGTGATGGTAAAAAGCGAGGGCTGTAAAGCGCTCGCTTTTTCTCTTTCATGCTAGATGCAATATAGGTTTATCGGCTTTTGGGTCTAAGCGATAACACGTGTATGAGTCGTTCAGGTCTCTGTGGCCATACCAATGGACTTGCGACCGGATTATTTTCATTAAACCATCCTTCAAAGCGCTCAGTATTGTACTGATAGAATTGAACGGTATTGTACAGCGGTACAGTCACTTGCTCGCTAGCAATGATTTGATTGAGCTCCTGAATGATCGCGAGTCGTTGTTGGGCACTTGAGGCGATAGGAAACTGTGTAAGTAGTTCATCAACACGTGTGTTCTTGTAGAAATGCATTGCATAGCGTGGGTATTGTGGTGATTGGTAGGTGCTGTTGAAGGCACTGTCAAAATACTTAAACGGCGTTGGGCCCTGTGGGTAATTTGTTAATGCCATTTGATAATCCCCAAGCGTTAGCCGTTCAACAAAAGGAGTAAAATCTTTTTCAATAGGGGTTACCTTAATACCAATTTGCTCCATCATTTCCGCAATAAGTAACGCCGTCGTATTAAAATCTGACCAGCCATTCGGCGATAATACCGTCAGCTGCAAAGGCTTACCTGATGGTAACTGTCGCCAACCATCCCCGTTTTTATCGGTAACATCTAATACATCTAACCAATCTTTTGCGAGGTTGGCATTATATGACATGTAAGGAAGATACCGCTCGGTTACGATCGGATCAGCCCAGCTGTTAAAGCGCTGACTCATACCTGATGCGAAGATCGAAGGCTCTCCTTGTCCAAATGCAGCAATGTTTATTAACAGTTGGCGTTGAATTGACATCGAGACGGCGCGACGAAATTCGACACGTTGAAACAAGTCGCGTACTTCAGGATCTTTTGCTTCAAAGTTAAACATCAAACTAATCGTACTGGTCGGCGGTAACCAATATTGGTAGTTAGGCGAGTAAGACGCGTAGTGGCGTTCAATATCGGGAATAAAGCTACCTGTCCAATCAAACTCACCAGTTGAAATACGTGAGATAAAGTCATCGTTGTTGGTGACTTTTGGGTAACGTAAACAGTCAATATGACGAGCTTCAGCCTGCCAGTAATTAGGATTAGCACACTGTAAATACCCATCTTCATTCAAAGATGCAATTTCGGTGAAGGGGCCTGTACCGACAGGCTCTGCATTGGCAAATTGCATATAATCTTTCACGTCTTGCCACTGGTGCTGAGGAACGATAGGCAACAGGACAAGTGTATAGGCAACCAGTGCATTAGGTTTCTTGAGTTTGAAGTACACCTCGTGGTCGGAACGTTTTTCAATGTACTCAACCCATGGATTTATGCCGTGTGAGTCAAGTTCTGGGTATTTTTGCGCGATAGAAAATGAAAAAACCACATCATCAGCAGTGAATGGTTTTCCATCAGACCAGAGAACACCTTCACGAAGCGTAAAACTGATCCCTTCTAAATTACTATCGAGGCGATAATTCGTTGCAAGGCGGTACTCAGGCTTGTTGTTTTGTAATGTGTTGAAGACGATGAGTGGTTCAAAAATAAACTCATGCGTTGTAGGCATACTGGATTTGGAAAAAGGGTTAAAGTTTGCGATCACTTTATCCTTATACTCCGGTACAACCGTAAGAACAGATGTTGTTTTAGTGTTTTCTGGTAATGCGAAGCAGAAAGAAGAAAATAAAACAGAAACAAGGAGTAATGAGAAGGTTCCTTGGTTGATTATTCTGCGAAAAAAACAGCTAAGCATGAATTCGCTCCATATCGCTAGCTTAAAGGCAATTTTATGGCGTTAACCTACAGGATGTTTACGGCATGATCAAATGGCAAAAGTTAAGTAATATTGAGTAACTATGCACACTATTTAACTATTGATTCTCAGAGCTTTAAGGTTAACAAAATGTTGCTTATTGCAATTTGTGGTGATACCTTCGATGAAGTAATCGGAAAACAGTCAATCACTCTAATGCCTAATCATGCATAAATTAGGGGAATGAGTGAATAGCAAATTTTCTTGAAATTAGTAGTTCACGGCGATACAGGAGTAGGCGCACATGGCAAGTGAAGTGGCGCTTGATGTAAAGGATTTACATAAGTCTTTTGGTCAGAATGAAGTCTTAAAAGGCATTTCATTAACGGCTCACCGTGGTGATGTTATTTCAATTATTGGCTCTTCCGGTTCAGGGAAGAGTACATTTTTACGTTGTATTAATTTACTCGAGACCCCTACTCAAGGGGAAATTTGGGTAAAGGGTGAGTTAATTAAAATGAAAAACAACCGGCAGGGTGAATTCTTGCCAGTTGATGAAAAACAGGTGCAACGCATTCGTTCACGCCTTGCTATGGTGTTTCAAGGGTTTAACTTGTGGTCGCACATGACAGTGCTTGGCAATGTGATTGAAGCACCAGTGCATGTCTTAGGTATTCCAAAGGCAGAAGCTATTGAACGCGCAGAAGCCATTTTGAAAAAAGTCGGCTTATATGATCGTCGTAATTATTACCCCGGGCACCTTTCTGGCGGCCAGCAGCAACGTGCTGCCATTGCTAGGGCGTTAGCGGTCGATCCTGAAGTGATGCTGTTTGATGAACCGACTTCAGCGCTTGACCCTGAATTAGTTGGCGAGGTACTTGGGGTTATGCAAGATCTTGCTCAGGAAGGACGTACCATGTTGGTGGTTACACATGAAATGGCATTTGCTCGCGATGTGTCTAACCAAGTCATGTTTTTACATCAGGGGCGAGTAGAAGAGCAAGGTGATCCTGCGAAATTATTCACCAACCCAGAATCAGAACGCTTACAACAATTTATTTCATCAATTTATTAATTTTTATTGTGACAAGCATCAATAGAGAATGTGACCTCTCTGCATGAGCATGCTTCACCATATTGTTTAGACAGACAGCAATTTTATCAGGAGTAGAACATGAAAAAATGGATTTTGGCTGCTGCCGTTGTTTCAGCCTTAGGCGCAACATCACTACAAGCTAAAGAGTGGAAGACTGTCCGCTTTGGTATTGAAGGTGCGTATCCTCCTTTCAGCTGGACCGAGCCAAGTGGCGAATTGAAAGGCTTTGATGTTGATATGGCGAATGCATTGTGTGAAGAAATGCAGGTTGAATGTAAGGTCGTTGCTCAAGACTGGGATGGTATTATTCCGTCACTACTCGCGCGTAAATATGACGCGATTATTGCTGCTATGTCGATTACCGAAGAGCGTAAGAAAAGAGTCGATTTTACTGGTAAATATGCCCTTATCCCTAATAAGTTTGTTGCCAAAAAAGGCACAGAACTCGACTTTACGAAAGAGGGTCTAAAAGGGGTGAAAGTTGGCGTTCAGCGTGCAACAACACATGATAAATATCTAACTGATAACTTCCCAGGCTCGGTAGAGATTGTGCGTTACGGCTCATTTGATGATGCCTACCTTGATTTGAAAGCAGGCCGAATCGCAACCGTATTAGGTGACGCTTCTGCATTGGAAGAAGGTTTGCTTAATCGAGATGGCGGTGATGGCTATGAATTTATTGGCCCATCGTTAACGGATCCAAAATGGTTCGGTGACGGCTTTGGTATTGCGGTACGTAAGCAAGATAAAGATTTAACTAAGCAACTTGATGAAGCTATTACATCACTTCGTGAAAAAGGCATCTATCAAGATATTGCTGCGAAGTACTTTGCTTATGATGTATACGGTAAGTAATACGAAGATTTAAGCGTCTACAAGGGCTAGTTAGCGAAGGCTAAATAGCCCTGTCTTGTTTTTAGGTTGGCATCACTCTCCTAAGTCGTAATAAGGAGCTTCCTTTTGATTGATTTGAAAGGTTACGAATGGTCACTGATTGAAGGGGCATGGATTACCCTGCAGGTGGCTCTATTATCACTATTACTCGCCATGATTCTGGGTATGTTAGGAGCGCTAGCGAAGCTATCTCCTTACCGGTGGGCGAGAGCAATAGCCACGTTTTATACTACGGTGATCCGTGGTATTCCTGATTTAGTGCTAATGATGCTGATCTTCTTTGGCGGGCAAATGTTGTTAAACGACAGTCTTTACCGAGCTAATGAGGCATTAAATGCATACTTTGCTTCTGATCCTAACCATGAATGGACATCTTATTTACCTGATTATGTTGAAATCAGCCCGTTTGTCGCGGGTATTATGACCATAGGTTTTATTTTTGGTGCATACATGGCTGAGACATTCCGTGGGGCTATTCTTTCTGTCGATAAAGGTGAACTTGAGGCGGGTAAAGCTTATGGGATGAGTGGTTTTCTGTCTTTCCGCCGTATCCTACTTCCTCAAATGATCCGTCATGCTTTACCTGGGTTTGGTAATAACTGGCTCGTTCTGTTGAAAACCACTGCGTTAGTGTCTGTGATTGGACTTGATGACATGGTACGAAAAGGGGCTTTAGCCGCAGGCACAACACAGATGCCTTTCACTTTCTATATGAGTATTGCGGTTATCTTTTTGTTGTTTACTACCTTGTCAACAACAGGCCTGAAATGGGTCGAGCGTAAATTCAGTATTCATACGAGGTAAGTTATGGATTTTAGTATTTTAACCGAATCATGGCCTATCTATTGGCAGGGATTATATACCACGGTATGGATGGTAGCCGTTGCGCTTATTGTTGGTTTAGTGGTAGCCGTGCCAATTGGCGTTGCCCGTAATAGCAAATCACCAATTATCTTTCTCCCAGCTTGGGCATTTATCTATTTTTTCCGCGGCACCCCATTATTGATCCAGCTGTACCTTATTTATTATGGTTTAAGTCAATTGATTGAAGTGCAAGGAACGATGTGGCAAGACGCATGGTTTTGCGCATTGGTCGCCTTTGTGCTTAACACTTCGGCGTATACCGCAGAGATAGTTCGAGGCTCAATTAATAGCATGCCAAAAGGTGAGATTGAAGCGGCTAAAGCGTATGGTATGAGCGATGCGCAAGCGTTCCGTCGCATCATTTTACCTAGTGCACTGCGCCGAGCATTACCCGCCTACAGTAACGAGGTGATTTTCATGCTTCATGGCTCTGCTGTGGCAGGTATCGTTACGATTGTCGATTTGACCGGGGCCGCTAAAATTGTGAATTCACGCTATTACGCGCCTTTCGAGTCATATTTGTTTGCTGGCTTATTCTATATGCTGCTGACGTTTATCATCCTATGGGGTTTCCGTCGTCTAGAAGGGCGCTGGATGCGTCATCTCCGTCCGTTGTCTTAGCAGCCTTCGTTTTATCAATAAAAAGCCCAGCAATCTAATTGCTGGGCTTTTTTGACATAAACGCTAAGGTGACTTGGTTTTAAACGGCAATGTCGTCATAAAGTATGGTTGCCGTCAGGGCTGCTACTTCATCAATATACTGACGTACTTTTGCTGGGAATTTAATACCTTTAACCACGGTTAAATTACGCAGTGAAGGGAATAGGTTCACATCATCGTAGCTCAGTCGGTTGTCACGCTCTGATGGTAATACCAGCCAATCAAGTGCACCAAAGGATGCATTGAGTCCAGCAAGGTATTCGTCAGATTTTGCAAATGCATCATCGAAATCTTGCTCAATCATGGCGGTTTTATTTTTGGTAAACCATGCTTTCGCTGCTTGGCTGCCAAACTCAGGAAGCTCGACTTTCATCCAGCGCGGGTATAGCAGACGGCTACTGAATGGACGGGCAACCTCTGACCAAGCTGCAATATTACCTTCGTAGCGACTTGCTGTGAGTACTGGATTACCATCTAGTGCATCAATATAAGCTGCAATATCTAAGCTTTCTGCCATGTAGCTGCCATCCTCTTTTTGAAGGATAGGCACCAAGTTTGCCCCCACTTTTTCGATGCGAGCATCGATATCATGGTTTTGCAGGTAGATTAACTCGATATCGGCTTCCTTAAAGCCTGCGACCATCATTGCCTTGATACAAAAAGGGCAGTGATCAAAAACAAACAGTTTCATTTTTATTCCTTGTCGTAATATCCCAAGTAGTAAGGTGGGCACGCGATGGAGAGCTGCATGCCCTAAATAACGTTTAGCTAAATGTTGACCAAATAGGGGCATGATCAGAAGGCTTTTCAATACCACGTAGCTCATAATCGATCCCCGCTTCTGTACAGCGCTCGGCTAGCGATGGGGTTGCGAGTACAACATCAATGCGCAGGCCGCGGTTATCGACAAAGCCTTTAGAGCGATAGTCAAACCACGAGAACTGGTCGTCAGTTTCTGGGTGTAGCTGACGGAAAGTATCAATAAAGCCCCAATCAAGTAAGGTTTTCAGCCATTCACGTTCAATCGGTTGGAAAGAACATTTCCCGGTTTTTAGCCAACGTTTCGCATTGGCTGGTCCTATACCGATATCTAAGTCAATCGAGCTAATATTAATATCACCCATAACGATGATTTCTTCATCGTTGTTATGGTGGTTGTTCAGGTAGCTCATTAAGTCAGCATAAAATTTTTCTTTCGCTGGAAACTTAGTTTCATGCTTAACGTTATCGCCTTGCGGAAAGTAACCATTGAGTACGGTGACTTTTTTACCATTTTCTTGCTCAAACGTTGCCATGATCATTCGGCGCTGAGCATCCTCATCGTCCGTCGGGAAGCCTTTACGCACTTCAACGGGTTCTTGCTTACACAGCATAGCCACGCCGTAGTGTGCTTTCTGACCATGGTGGTAAACCTTATAACCCATGGCTTCGACGGCTTCTAATGGGAATGCTTCATCATGAACTTTGATTTCTTGGAGGCCAATAACATCAGGTTGATGTTTGTCGATCAGGGCTTGCAGCTGGTGAAGGCGGGCACGAAGACCATTGATGTTAAATGAGATTACTTTCATTGTTTTTATCGTATTTTGAAGGAGGTATTTTTCGATACTAACATAGAACGATTGACGCAACGAAGTAGAGAGTCATGAAGTTATGGTATTCAAGGAATGCCATCAGCTGTTGCTAATGGCATTGGTGCTCCTGCTGTTTTTAAGCATCAGAAGAATTGGAATATGACTTACAATGCTGCCAGTGCGGCTTCGTAGTTTGGCTCTTCGGTGATCTCGCTAACTAGCTCGCTGTGAACAATTAGACCTTCTTCATTTAGGCAAATAACGGCACGTGCAGCTAGGCCACGTAGTGCACCTTCATCTAGGTTAACACCATAATCCTGGGTGAAAGTAGGTGCACGGAAGAAAGAAGCGGTTTGCACGTTTTTCAAACCTTCAGTTTCACAGAAGCGACCCGTTGCAAAAGGTAAGTCAGCAGAAATGCATAGTACAACGGTATTTTCTTGGCTTGCTGCTTTTTCATTGAACGCACGTACGCTGGTAGCACATACAGGTGTGTCGATACTTGGGAAGATATTTAAAACCACTTTCTTCCCTGCAAAATCGGTAAGCTGAACATCAGATAGATCAGCCCCACACAGTGTGAAAGCTGGTGCTTGGCTACCTACAGCTACGAAAGTACCGGCGACGTTTACAGCATTTCCTTGAAAAGTAACTTGAGTCATAACTTTACTTGCCTTTTTTTAGTTTATATATAGTTGATTTATATAACAAATACCCTGCGGGTATTTGTATTGTACATAGTTGCATAATAAATATAACCATAGCTTTCGCAGGTCGTACCTCCCTGCTTATGAGGCATGACTATCTTGTTAGAATTTATTGATTATCTTCAACAGTTGCGGCTTAACGACTTTTAAGAAGCCACTTTCTATACTCAGTACACAATCAACGTGGGGATGCTCGCGGACCGAGATAAGGAAGATGACGATGGGTAAGTTGGTACAGGGTGTTTGGCAAGATGTCTGGTATGACACCAAAGATAGTAATGGTAACTTTGTGCGAGAAGATGCAGGCTTTCGTGGCTGGCTTACTACGGATGGGGGGGCTGGTCCGGATGGTCAGCGAGGTTTTAAAGCTGAGTCAGGCCGCTATCATTTGTATGTATCGCTTGCTTGCCCGTGGGCACATCGCACATTGATCTTTCGCCAGCTAAAAGGTTTGGTTGAACATATTGGTGTTACAGTGGTGAGCCCGGATATGCGCACCAAAGGTTGGGAGTTTGATCAACCAGAACCCCTTTATGACTTTACCTGCGTACATCAGCTGTATAGCAAAGCTAAGCCTGACTATACCGGTAGGGTAACTGTTCCTGTGCTTTGGGATAAGCAAACACACACCATCGTGAGTAATGAGTCCTCAGAAATTATTCGGATGTTCAATAGCGCCTTTAATCAGTTAACGGGCGACGAGCAAGATTTCTATCCAGAAGCATTACGGGCGGATATTGAACATTGGAATGACTTTATTTATCCAAATATCAACAATGGTGTATACCGGTGTGGCTTCGCGACTACACAAGAAGCGTATGATGAAGCCTATGACAACTTGTTCATGGCATTAGATAAAGTTGATCAGCATTTAGGATCACAGCGTTACTTAGCGGGAAAGCAAATCACTGAAGCGGATTGGCGGTTATTTACGACGTTGATTCGATTCGATGCCGTATATGTTGGGCATTTTAAATGTAATAAACAACGTATTGCTGAGTATCCGAACCTTCAGGGGTACCTGAAGGAGCTATATCAATACGCCAATGTGGCTGACACTGTCGATTTCTATCACATAAAGAGACACTATTACTTCAGCCATGACATGATCAACCCAACAGGGATCGTGCCGCGTGGGCCGGCGTTGGATTTGTTATCCCCCCACGGGCGTGACTAGCTCGCATTTAATAGAAACTGATGGGTTCGGGCTTGGTAAGTCCGAACTATTTTGGCTTGGTGCGGTGGTGCTTTTAATGTCTGCATATCTTCGAATAGTTGCTTGCGCCATTGCTCTAATCCATCGGGTAGTGGCATCGAAGTAATGGCCTTTAAGCTAGCTTTAATTTTTACGGTATCGTCAGTGCACAGCCTGCTAAGGCAATCTAGTCTGCCTAAATGTGCTTCGCTACAAAGTGGGTAATTATGGAGGATTTGTTCATAGAGGTTGAGAGCAGTACTTGTGTCGCCCTCACGTAGCTGGTTAGCTTGTGAAAGCTTGGTTTCTAGTACCTTTATTCCCGCCAGTAGCGGCTTGTTCTGTTTGATTTCATTCAGCCTTATTTTGCTATGCCCATCAAAACGGTCACGAAGTGATAGGGCATTATTTAATTCGGAAATCAGCTGGGTTTCACCGAAATGAAGTAACACTGGTAGTGCATCGGCAATCATTACTGATGGCAGCTTGGTGATTTTGTTAAAGTAAGTTGAAAGTCCGACTAGGATCCTTCGCTTGGCTTTAAGGGGCTGATCATTAGCAAGCGCCAAGCGCGCTTGTATAATATGGCTGAAACTGGTTAAAAAAGGCTGCTGGATAGGTAATACGCGTGAGTGGGCTCGTCGAATAATGCCTTTGAGTGCAGTCTTCAGCTCATGTTTTAGACTTTTTGATGAATGGCCATAGTAAGCTTGTTCAAAGATAGCTGTGTATTCGGCAAAACAGATGATCCATTCAACATCAATGATGGGTAAATGGCTTGCAAGCGTTTTACCTGAATTCGTGAGTTGCTCCATACGTTCTAAGCTCGCAGCGAGCTGAGCAACCTTGAGGGCACGGTGGCTGATAGTTGGGGTTAGCTTTAATGCCTTTTCTGCGGTTTCGAGCGCCTCGTAATAAAGTTTGCCTTCAGCTTGGTATGTAGCCAGGTAATCATATAGCTCAATATTAAGAGGGGAGCGGGCAATTAATTGCTCCAGTTTTTTTATCGCCTGCTGCAATTTACCTTGATGGTGGAGTACTTTGACTTCAATCAGAGAAAGTTTTGGTGACGGATTATTTTTGAGCAATATATGGGTATAGCGTTCGACTTGCTCCCACTGGCCGTTAGTGACCATCATATCAAGCAATAAGCCTTCTAGCTTATGGTTGTAGCCATATTGTTGCAGCTGTTTGCAACATAGCTCAATGGCAGTATCGAGCCCATCAGATTCAATCGCCTCATAAATCGGTTGGCGCCGAGCACAGTTATTAAGAGTCGTTAATAACTTTTTCTTAATGGTTTGGGTGGTTATCGGCTTTGTCATGAAGCTATCAGGCTCGACAGCCATACTGGTCAGGATCACTTCTGCTGAGTTGTCGCCTGAAATCATGATCAGGCCGCAGTGTGAGGTAATGTACTTTCGCCTGCGCAGCAGATTGACTAGTTCACTGCCGTTAAGTGCCCCATCAAGGTGATAGTCAACGAAAAGAATGTCATAGCAGTTTTTTTTACAGCTTTCGATGGCATTGTGGTGATCAAGCGAAATGTCGATGTCTTTCAAACCGATATGTTGTAGAACTCCCTTGATCAATGCAGCAGCAGCACGCTGATCATCAACGACCAGTACCTTAATTGGTTGGAGTTCTATACAGCTTTCATTTGCAGAAAAGTTCGGTTTTGTAGGCATGTCCTTATTCCAACTTGTTATGCATCTAGTTGTATTCTAGTTGGCATTAATGAAACTAGACAAATCCAATTCTATGAATAGTGAAGAGAACACTTTCCCATTACACAATGAACGCCCAAATTACGGATCTTATTGATATTAGTGTTAATTTATTCTTCCTCGGTGGTAGAGGGGAGATGAAATAGTGATAAGTGAATAAATTATAGACGAAAAAAAGCCAGTAGCTTGCGCTACTGGCTTGAATGATGGTGGAGGGAGATGGATTCGAACCATCGAAGGCAGAGCCGTCAGATTTACAGTCTGATCCCTTTGGCCACTCGGGAACCCCTCCACGGGGTGTTGCTAATTGTTTGGCTTTAAAAGCCAGAAAACTGTTTGGCCACTCTTACGAGTAA
>NZ_JAKJSI010000029.1:0-114798 GCF_050336695.1 Photobacterium minamisatsumaniensis
AAATAATGATCTGTGACAAAGATATTTAACAAAAATAAACCGTATGAAAATAATGATCTGTGACAAAGATATTTAACAAAAATAAACCGTATGAGTCTATAAACAATGATAAAAATAGGCGATGAAATATAAGAATAAGCTGTGACGCACTTAAAAATTACAATATGGAAACAAAAGTATGACAAACCTTACTCTGATTAAAAATGCCAATGTTTATGCGCCTACTTCACAGGGTACCAAAGATGTTTTAGTTGCTGGCAATAAAATTGTAGCTATTGAAGATAATATTAATCTCAGTGGTCTAGGCACAACGGTAAATACAGTTGATGCAACTGGCAAGTTGATGGTCCCTGGACTTATTGATCAGCATGTTCACTTAACAGGCGGTGGCGGTGAAGGTGGTTTTAGTAGCCGGACCCCCTCAATCACCTTCTCTAAATTGATTAAAGCAGGTATTACCTCAGTAGTTGGTGTGATGGGGACTGATGGCTCTACTCGCTCTCCACAAGATTTGTTCGCGAAGGTTATGGGATTACGCGCTGAAGGTATTTCTGCTTGGATGCATACAGGTTCTTATCAAGTGCCGACGGTCACTTTAACAAACAGCATTCGAGATGATCTTGTTTTTCTAGAGCCTGTTCTTGGCGTTAAAATTGCTATTGCTGATCACCGAGGCTCATTTCCATCGACGGATGAATTATTGCGAATTACGTCTGATGTACGAATGGGAGCGATGCTTGCTGGGAAAAAAGGTGTGCTGCATATGCACATGGGCGGTTTACCTGATCCTTTCAAGCAAATAAATGAGTTAATAGAACGGGGTATTCCTCATAGTAATTTCTCACCAACTCACGTTGCTAGGACTATTCCTCTATTTGAAGAGGCTGCTAAGTTTGCCAAAGCCGGTGGTGTTATGGATATCACTTCTGGTGGTAGCTGTGCCTTCAACGACCCTGGTGAGGCTGTGTTTGCTGCTTTGGAGTCGGGTGTACCTTCAGATCGCATTACGATTAGCTCAGATGGTAACGGAAGTATGCCGATATTCAATTCTGCAGGAGAAATGACCAATATTACTGCAGCGGCTGTTGATTCCAATATAAACGTGTTCCGAACATTGATTGACCGTGGTTTAAATGTGAGCCAAGCAAGTGCGATGATGTCAGAAAATGTCGCAAGGTCGCTTGGTATTAATAAAGGTGATTTGGCAATAGGCTCTGATGCTGATTTCCTTCTTCTTGATGATAACCTTGAAATTGATTCGGCATTCGCAATGGGTAAGGCAATTATTCTAGGGAGAGAACAGCTTATTATGGGTAATTTTGAGGAGTAATCAATTAGTTGTTGCGCCTGCTGCCATGGTTGTTATCCGTACTGCAATTCCCATGATAGGTGGTATTGTGACGCTACTGGTTATGACAATGATGCTGATGTAACGTGTCATTGAAAGCCTGTGGCTGGAAGATTTTCTGAGTTTGAATAGAGAAACTTTCAGCTATCAATAAATAAGCCAGCATGTATGCTGGCTTATTTATTTTTCAGTTGTTATTGAACAGAGCGGTGTTCTATACAAAAAAGTGAAATGTTTATATTGTTTAATGTAAACGTGAAAAGCGTGTGGATTCTGATAAATATTCTTCTCTTTCTTCCCTGTTAGGCCTGCTGTATGGCGTTTTATGTAACTTGATAAATTGTGAGATAACATTCACAAAATCTGCTTTTAGCCTCTACAACCGCTCTGATAAATTGATATTCTTGCCGAAATTAATATAAACGTTTCGAAAGCGATTTATTCAGGGGTTTCTTTCATGCAGAACCATGCTCTAGCAGATACTTTCCAGTCTCTTAATGACTACCTCCAATCTCAAGTTATCGGGCAACCTAACTTGGTTAAGCAACTACTTATATCGCTACTTGCGGATGGGCATATTTTAGTGGAGGGGCCGCCTGGGCTTGCCAAAACACGGGCAGTAAAAGTGCTGGCGGAGTGTATTGAAGGCAGTTTTCAGCGTTTACAATTTACCCCTGACTTATTACCAGCTGATTTGACGGGCACGGATATTTATCGCCCTGAGACGGGGAATTTTGATTTCCAGGCGGGTCCTATTTTTCATTCATTGGTACTCGCCGATGAAATTAACCGTGCGCCAGCAAAAGTTCAGTCGGCAATGCTAGAGGCAATGGCTGAAAAGCAAATTACTGTCGGTAAAAAAACCTACCCATTACCCGAACTATTTCTAGTAATGGCCACCCAAAACCCGATAGAGCAAGAGGGCACCTATCCGTTGCCTGAAGCACAATTAGACCGTTTTTTACTGCAGCTACAAGTTGAGTATCCAGATAGTGACAGCGAGTTGGCTATTCTTCGCCTGAACCGTGGAGAAGCCTTGGGGCAAAAGGGCGATGAGCCTGTGCATTTATCGCAGCAAGATATTTTTACGGCTCGCCAAGAAGTACTTGGGCTTCATATGGCGGAAGAAATTGAACAATATATCATTCGTTTAGTCATGGCGACCCGCACACCACAACGTTATGACGATCAACTTGCGAGTTGGTTGCAGATGGGGGTTAGTCCCCGCGCGACACTGGCACTTGATCGTTGTGCTCGTGCACATGCTTGGCTTGATGGGCGTGACTTCGTTACTCCTGATGATGTCATGACAATGGCTTACCCTGTTCTTCGGCACCGACTATTACGCAGCTATGAAGCTCAGGCTGAAGGTATATCGACAGATATGATTGTGTCGAAACTACTGACATGGGTGACAAGCGCATGACCCTCCCTGCTCATAGTGACGGCGTAACACTGTCATTGGCCGAGCTGTTGCACTACCAAAAGCAGTCAGTTCGTTGGCTGCCTCCTGCACGCAGTATTTGGTCGTATCTAAGTGGGCACCATGACAGTGCGGGCAAAGGGCGGGGCATGGATTTTGCTGAAGTACGCCCTTATCAAAAAGGGGATGATGTCAGGTCCATTGACTGGCGTATTACGGCAAGAACGGGCAAGCCGCATACCAAGTTGTTCACTGAAGAGCGAGAGTGCCCTGTGATGGTGGCTGTTGATCTCTCGGCAACCATGCAATATGGCACAAAATTATTATATAAATCGGTTCAATCGGCCCATATCGCGAGTTTGATTTGCTGGCTAACGGTTGCCCAAAAAGATCGTATCGGTGCTGTGGTGATCGGTAATGATCGTGTCGAAGACTGTGTGCCAACTGCGCGCCAGCAAGGCCCGTTGCACATCATGAATACCATGAAGCGGGTTCAAGAGCGCACTCTTCATGTACAGCTTCCTCAAAGCAGTGGCCCTTCACTGGGGGGAGAAACGAATAAAGAGACGTTTTTTACCGCAATGAGCCAATTACACCGTTTATGCCCTAAAGGAAGTGATCTGATTATAGTAAGCGATTTCAATAGTCTGTCTGAAAAATCTGAAAAACGTTTAATGCAACTTGCTCAGCACAATCATTTA
Source organism: Photobacterium minamisatsumaniensis (assembly GCF_050336695.1). Classification (NCBI taxonomy): domain Bacteria; kingdom Pseudomonadati; phylum Pseudomonadota; class Gammaproteobacteria; order Vibrionales; family Vibrionaceae; genus Photobacterium; species Photobacterium minamisatsumaniensis. Next base: position 3,473 of record NZ_JAKJSI010000029.1, read on the forward strand.
CGATTGCTGCATGTTTTTGACCCCATTGAACAAGGTGAAACGGCTTATCGAGGCCGATTTTGGTTGGGTGATCAGCGTCGTTCATTACAGGTAAACTTTGGTCGAGAATCGACGCTATCTTCATTGCAGCAAGACTTTGAGCGGCATCAAGCACGGTTAAAGGCATTAGCCCACCAACTACGTTCGCCCTTGTACTCTGTCTCTGCAGGCCAACCGTTGTTAGAACAACTGGGAGGCATTCATGGCTAACACCGATAAATTCCTCAGTTTAGCGCCGCTTGAAAGAGCACCTGAGCCCAGTTGGTGGCCACTTCCCTTGTCTGCATGGGTATTGATTGGGGGGGCGGTATGCATTGCTGTTATTGTGCTCGCTGTTGTTGTTTGGCGTCATGGTCGAAAACAGATCAAACGTAAGGCGTTACATCAATTATCAGGGCTTGCTATAGAACAAGATTTATCATCCCTCGACAATTTACTACGGCGTGTTGCCTTGACGTATTTTCCTCGCAATGAGGTCGCGGGGTTAACCGGAGAGGCTTGGCTAAAATGGCTGGATACGCAACTCGTTACTCCACAATTTTTGCCGCTATCATCGCAGTGGAGTGCGGCTTTGTACCGGGGGAATTCGCTCGATAATTGCCAATGGAACACCTGTATCGCAGCAAGCCAACAGTGGATCACCCAGCTTAAAACGGAGGCCAAATGTTAGCCTTTGAATACTTAGGTCTCTTGTTACTCATTCCATTACCTTGGCTGGCTCGCCGTTTAATGGCTGAAGCCCAGCCTGAAGCTGTACTCAGACTTGGCCGTTTGCCAGACGATCTTAATGAAAGCAAACATGTAAGCAAAGTCCCCATCGTGCTAGTAACGCTTGCTTGGCTGTTCCTGATTTCGGCTTTAGCGCGTCCTGTGTGGTTAGGTGATCCAATCAGTGTTCCGAGTGAGCACCGTGATGTCATGTTGGTCGTCGATCTATCAGGCTCAATGGACATTGAAGACATGAGTGCGAGTGATGGCGAGCCTATTAGCCGAATGACGGCCATGAAAAGTGTACTTGTTGATTTTGTCGGTCGTCGAGATGGTGACAGGCTTGGGTTAGTACTGTTTGCCGATCATGGTTATTTGCACACGCCACTTACTTTAGATATTCGTAACCTTGAACAACAGATCAATCAATTGGCACTGGGTTTAGTGGGTTACATGACTGCTATTGGTGAAGGGGTCGCAATCGCGACTAAAACCTTTATTGATAGTGATGCCCCTCAACGTGTGATGATCTTACTGAGTGATGGCAGCAATACGATTGGCGCCGTTGAGCCAATGGATGCAGCGCAGCTTGCTAAAGACAGTAACGTCACCATATACACAGTCGGCCTCGGGGCTGAAACCATGATGGTGGAAAATGTATTTGGTGATCTTTATGAAACCAATCCCGCTTGGGATTTAGATGAAGAGTTGCTGACCGATATCGCCGCGCTCACTGGCGGAAAATACTTTCGGGCACGTAATCAAGATGAACTTGCGAATGTGTATTCACTTATTGATAGTTTAGAGCCCGTTTCAGAAACCGATCAAACTTGGCAGCCTCGTTATGACCTATTTCAGTACCCACTTTTCGTGACTTTGAGTCTTATTGCTTTATTAACCTTCTATCGGAGACGTTATGATTAATTTTTTTTCTCCCTTATGGTTGCTTGGCCTTTTTGTTACACCTGTTTTTTTGTGGTTCCAATATCAAAAATCACAGCAAGGGCTGGTAGCTTCTCATCTGCAACAGAAGCGTACAGGTTTACATCGCCGTAGTATTGGGTTTTGGATGACAATTGGTTGGGCTATTGCCATGGTTGCTCTGGCAGGTCCGCATTGGAGGGAGCAAGATCGGCCACTTTCAGAGCTTGATCGCGCAAGGGTCATTGTTATGGATATGTCTGAAGCGATGTATGGCGAAGATATTCAACCTAACCGGTTTCAGCAGGCCTTCTTTAAGGTGACCGATCTTATCGAGCAAATTGATGAAGGTTACACTGGCTTAGTGGCATACTCCGATGAAGGTTACATCATTAGCCCGCTTACGCATGACAACAATACCGTGCTTACCCACATTCAACACCTGTCACCAGAAGTGATGCCAAGCTCAGGAAAAAATGCCGCGGCTGGGGTGAAAGAAGCAATCACGTTATTGGCCCAATCTCATTTCACTTTCGGTGATATTTTATTGGTAACCTCAGGCGTGAGTACTGCTGAAAAGCGAAATATAGAGCAGTTACTTATCGATACGGACTACGCCTTATCAACGTACGCGATTAGCACGCCAGAAGGGGCGGTGTTGTATGATGAGCAAGGTCAAATACGCCGTAACGCTGAAGGACAGACCATTTTTTCTCGGTTGGTGCCAGAGCGCTTACAGGCATTAGCAACCCAAACTGGCGGTATAGCCCTGACGTACCAGCATTCTCAGGAAGATATCGAACAGTTGCAAACTTACCTACAAAAAGTTCGCAGTGTCGAAGAGCGTCAGGAGCTCTCAGAAGGCCTTGCCGCTCAATTTATTAACGATGGTTATTGGTTGCTGTGGCCTTTAGCGGGTATGTTGTTGTTTGCATTTCGTCGAGGCGTTATTTGGTCTGTTGCACTGTTCATGGTGTTGCCTGTAACACAAACAGATGCCAGTGAACTTAACACGCTTTGGAAAAATGCTGACCGTCAAGGCTATGAATACTATCTGGATAAAAGTTACCAAGATGCTGCTGAAGTATTTACCGATCCTGCTTGGAAAGGGGCTGCATTATATGAATTGGGTGACTATCAGGGGGCGATTGCTGCTTTTTCACAAGTGACTGATGGCAGCAGTGATTATAACCTTGGCAATGCACTTGCTAAGTTGGGTAATTATGAGGAAGCAATAACAAAATACCAAAGCGTCTTAGAGCAAAACCCAGATCATCAATGGGCACTCATGAACCTAGGGTTGGTTGAAGATATTATGGCAGTTCAAGTGGAAGAAGAGCAGCTTGTTGATGGTGAAGACGGTAACTCTGAGGAGCAGGAAGATGGCGAAAGTGATGGCGATGAAGAGCGCGAGGATGACGCTGAGGAAGATCAGAGCGGTGGCGATGATAATTTAGAGACAGATCCTGACACCGAARACGAGCCTGAAGAACAAGGTGCAAGTGATAACACCGGAAGAAATGACTCTCACGGTGATGGTTCGCAAGATCAGCAATTTTCCGATAATACCGAAGGTGACCCTTTACCGCCCCAGCAACAATTTGGTGAATCAGGTGAATACGATTCAGATAGATTTGGTGTCGGCGATATAGACGTAGACTTTGGTACACCCTCAGAAGAAGAAATCGAAGCAATGAAGCATCAGCTCAGTGAGCTTGGTGAAGTGAACCCCGTACTCAATCGTTTATCGCAAATACAAGATGATCGTACGTTGCTATTAAGAAACCTTTTACAGTTGCAGGCTGAGAAAAAACAGCCCTCAGAACCCATCGACATAGAATGGTAATCCAAGATGACCAAAAGATTATTTATCTTTCTTAACTGCCTACTTGTAAATACGTTGGTGTTTGCGTCAGAGGCGAAAGTGAGTACTGATACTTCACAAGCCTTATCATCACTATCAGCAGAGCAGAGTGAGTCCGAGGTAGATCGAAATACCACTGAGATTTTTATATCGGCTGAATTATTAAATGATACCGTTTACCCAGAGACCGAGGTTATTTATAACTTAACCGTAAAATCTCGCGCAGATATTCATTTTTCAAGCGTTAAACCACCACGAGCAAAAGGCGTTAATGTTCGACGTGGCAAACAAGATCACCAATATAATTTTGTGGGTAATAACGAGTTTAGAGTCTCGACCTATAGTTTTTATGTCTCAGCAGAAGAGGCTGGCACATTTGTTTTAGAAGGGGCGTCTCTGGCTCATGTTGAAATCCAAGAAGACGGAAGTCGTAAACGGGTACTCAATAAGTCACAGCCTGTCAGCTTGAACAGCCGGTCGATCCCTGATAACTATCGTGGATTATGGTTGCCATCAGTATTAGTGACACTAAAGCAAGAGTGGTCATCCGACATTGACACGTTACAAGCGGGAGAGTCGATAACGCGTACGCTTACCTTGTTTATTCATGGGCGAGATATTGACTCATTTCCTGAACTTTCGATGACTTCTCCTGATACTGCGAATGTTTATAATGAACGCCCGCAGTTTCAAGGGCATGACGGTGGGATGAGCATGACATTACAGCAAGTCATTGTTCCTCGACTTGAAGGCGAACTGACTATTCCTGCGATTGCGATACCTTGGTTCGATCTAGACATTAACGAGGTGAGTGTCGCATCGGTAGAGCCTCTAACGCTGACAGTAACGCCAAATCAAATACAGACATTGGCACTTCAGTCATCGATACAGGAGCCCTCTGCAGGTTATTGGCCCTTTGCGACGATACTGGTTACCTTGCTGTGGGGGATGACATCCTACTCATTGTTAAAAACACGAAAAGCTTTAGCCGTTTTTTTAAAACCAACGAAAGTGGTAACAGAGAAAGAAAGCAGCCTACAACAAGCGTTGGAAGACAATAACCCTCAAGCTGTACTTTGTGCATGGCGTACTGCTGATGAACATGTAAAACGATCTTGTAACCCATTGATGGATAACTATCTTGCAGCCCTTTATAGCGCGAACCCTACCAGTGGGGAAAAAGAGCGAGATGCGCTTATCGTGCAGCTTAAGGTTACAAAAAAATCCAAAAAACAGCCTGCGGATTTTGCGTCAATTGAGCCGTAATAAGTACGAAGCTAGGCCACCTGTCTGAGGATAAGGCCTCCGGTTAAAAAAGGGTAATATCTGTTACCCTTTTTCATTTCTGTTCAGTATAGGTTCATTTTCACCCAGTCGATATGATAGATTTAATTATTAAATCTATCATTAGTTAATCTCTGTATTTAATTTTAAAAGTAAATCTATGTAAAAACATTATTATTTTTGATGTTTAATAATAGGGGGTTCGTAGAAATAAAGTGGGATAAATAATTTATTTCTATAAGTGGATATATGCACAATTATATTGTTTCGCGTCCTGCCTTTTTTAAATTGTTGATTTAAAGTGTTAAATTATTTTTATGTTAGTATATTGTTGAACTGAAATGATTATATTTCGATAAGTTTCAATTGCTATATTAAGAATYGATAGAATAATAGAGCATATTATGGTTTATCGATTCGCGTCGCAGGCTAAGTTAAATTAAATGCGAAATTTAATTTAATGGTATATGTTAAATACATACCTTTGATTTACGTTATATGAAATATTGAATCATGTGAGCTATTGATTGTTCCTACATACAATAATTTGTCTAAAACAGAGGTGACTTGGTATTTATTTATCGCACAATAGCCGTTTCACTAAGGAGTTGATTATGGGTGTTAATAATAAACTAATGATTGTTAGCATTACCTTGTTACTCGCAGGTTGCTCTTCAACTATTGCACTTAACGAAGGAGAAACGTGGGAGCAGTTTGGTTATGATTTGGCTATGCGTGGCAGCCAAATGCTTGATGGGCAGCACCTAGAGCCTGCCGAATTACAAGAATACCGTAAAGGCTATATCTCGGGGTTAAAAACATTTTGTAGCCAAGATGGATACGATGTTGGCCAGAGTGGTCTTTTTTACCAAGGCACTTGTGACAAGATTAACCCTGATTTTGCGGAGCAATATAATATTGGTTGGGTAGATTCAGAAATTAATCAGCTAAATTATGACAATGAACTAGGTACATACATGCCGACTGAAGAATCGTATGATTACTAATGTCACACGTTATTCACAAGGTGGCATATAGTGACTCACTATGGTGCTGGTTTGTTTCGACTTCGGTAAGGAGCGATCAATCCAGCATTGTTTTATTGAATGAACACATAACGTTTAACCTCTGATTTTATTGCCAACCTATAACGTTGCCTTATTTTTACATCGCCCTGCATTTTCTATACTCCATTGACCTTTCTGGCTCACTCGTCGTGACCTTTTCTTCATACTTGATTAAACGGGGCTAGTGTCTCATTTTTCAAATTACCTCGTTGTCGAAATGATTCTATTAATCTAACATTCATTTCATTATTTGGAACGCATTTCTTAGCTTGCTACTGATTGGATAATGATTTTTGTCTGTTTTATCAATCAAATATGTTGTTTCTTGTAGGTGTAACACCAATAAATGCAGTCGAAACGTTATGGCTGTATTGGTTGTTTAAGCCTGTATTGATAACGGTCGCAGCTGGTTCCTGCTTGATTTTAAGATGATTTTGGAAATGTTATGAAAAAGGTATTAAAGCCAACTTTGCTAGCGCTTAGTATGACGATGGGTGGTTATGTAATGGCAAGTTCAATAATGTTTAGTGACATGATAAATGTTGAGCGCGTTGCGCCTGTGTCATCTTCGCATTGGCAAGATGATAAAGAAACAATGGATGCCTTCCTTAATGGCTTGATCAATAAGATGTCATTGCAAGAAAAAGTAGGCCAGCTTGATCTGCAAAGTGGTTTTCGTAATGTAACAGGGCCATTTGTCAATGAAGCTTATGAGCAGCAAATTAAAGATGGACAAGTTGGTGCAATCTTTAATGCTTATGGTGCCGAATTTGGCCGTCAGCTTCAGCGTATCGCTGTTGAAGAAACACGGCTAGGTATCCCACTTATTGTGGGCCACGATATTATTCATGGGCACAAAACTATTTTCCCTCAGTCCATTGGTGAAGCTGCTACATGGGATCTTGATGCGGTTAAATTGAGCGCTCGCGTTGCCGCAAAAGAAGCTTCTGCAGATGGCATTATGTGGACCTTTGCACCAATGGCTGATTTAGTAAGAGACCCTCGTTGGGGGCGTGTTTCTGAAGCCGCAGGTGAAGATGTCTTCTTATCGACCGCAATGGCTGTTGCACGGGTTGAAGGTTTCCAGGGTGATGACCTAAGCCAAGATGATACGATTATGGCAACGGCGAAGCACTTCGTTGGCTATGGTCTGTCACAAGGCGGTCGTGATTACCACACCACAGATGTATCAGAGCATGAGCTCTGGACAACCCAGATGCCTCCATTTAAAGCAATGGTTGATGCTGGTGTTGCAACGTTTATGACATCATTTAATGACCTAAACGGTATCCCAGCAACGGGTAGCAAGCGATTATTGAACGATGTTCTACGCGATCAGTGGGGATTTGAAGGCTTTGTCGTCACCGACTATACCGCTATCAATGAGCTGGTACCACATGGCTATGCCCGTGATGATAAGCATGCCGCTGAAATAGCGTTTAATGCTGGCGCAGACATGGATATGGTTGGCCAGTTATACATTAATTATCTTGAAGATCTCGTTGCTGAAGGCAAAGTATCTGAAGAAAAGATTGATACCTCTGTTCGTCAAATCCTAGAAATGAAATGGCGCTTAGGCTTATTTGAAGACCCATATCGTTATAACGATGAAGCACGAGCTGAAAAAGATATTCTGAGCTACGAAAACCAGTCTGCTGCACGTGATGTTGCACGTAAGTCTTTCGTATTACTTAAAAATGATAATCAAACTCTGCCGTTAAAAGACGACAAAATTAAGTCTATTGCCTTGATTGGCCCGCTTGCAGACAGTAAATCAGACATGATTGGCAACTGGGCTGCAGCAGGTGATCGTAAGTCGCACCCAGTAACTGTATTGGAAGGCTTCGAACATCGTTTTGGTAAAAATATTAAGATCAATTATGCCAAAGGCGCAAGCTACGACTACATCACCTCGAAAGAGGACATCAAAGCCCTTGACGGTATTGGTATCCCACGTATTACAGCCGATGATTCGTCACTTAACAGAGAAATGAAGCGTGCAATTTCTGCCGCAAAAAAATCTGACGTCATTGTCATGGTTATGGGTGAAGAGCAGCGCATGTCTGGTGAAGCGTCAAGTCGCGTTGAGTTGACCCTGCCTGGTAACCAGCAGCAAGTGATGGAAGAGCTGAAGAAGCTTGGTAAACCAATGGTCTTGGTTGTGATGAGCGGTCGACCAAATGATCTCCGCTGGGCTGATGAAAACGTTGATGCGATTTTGCATGCTTGGTACCCAGGCACGATGGGCGGTATCGCGGTCGCTGATGTGCTGTCTGGCGATTATACCCCATCGGGTAAATTACCAATGACGTTCCCACGATCTGTTGGTCAGGTGCCAATTTATTACAACGAGAAGAATACAGGCCGTCCTTACCTCGCTGATAACCCGAACCAGCGTCAGGAGCACTATAAATCTCGTTATGATGACTCACCCAATACACCGCTATATGCGTTTGGCCACGGCTTGAGCTACACCCAGTTCGATTATGGTGATATTGAGCTAAGCAGTAAAACCCTTGATACAAATGGTGATCTAACAGTATCTGTTCAAGTGACAAACAGTGGTGAGTATGCCGGTGAAGAGGTTATTCAATTATACACCCGCCAACACGTTGGTTCGATCACTCGCCCAGTCAAAGAGCTAAAAGGTTTCCAGAAGGTGCATTTCGATAAAGGCGAATCAAAAACCATCACCTTTACACTGACACCGGCAGATTTAGCCTTCTACCGTGCTGACATGAGTTGGGGTGTTGAACCGGGTAACTTTGATGTGTTTGTTGGCACAGCTTCTGACAATGTGAAGCAAGCCAGTTTCGAACTTGTTGAAAAGTAAAATAAATTTAGCCCGTCAGTGACGGGCTTTTTTAAAGGGTATTTTCATGAAAAAAGCACTTTTATCTTGTTTAGTTGCTGGTGTTATTGCTCAACATGCCGTGGGTCCTGTTGAAGCTACGGAGCTAAGTACAGAAGCAACGCCAGAACGTCCAAATATTCTCTTTATCATGTCTGATGATCATGCGGTACAAGCACTGAGTGCTTATGGTCATCCTGTTTCTAAGCTAGCCCCAACCCCTAACATTGACCGTATAGCCGAGAATGGCGCGAAATTCCAACGCTCTTATGTTACCAACTCATTGTGTGGGCCAAGCCGAGCAGCCATGCTGACAGGTAAGTTTGGCCATGAAAATGGTTTTACCTATAACGGTCAAATTTTTGATGGCACGCAGTTCAACTGGCCGAACGCACTACAAGATGCTGGTTACACGACGGCAATGATTGGTAAGTGGCACATCAACCGTATTCCGAATGGTTTTAATTTTGATAATTGGGAAATTCTCAACGATCAAGGGGAATACTATAACCCTGACTTTATAACGCCAGATGGCGTAACCATGGAAATGGGCTACACCACTGATTTAATCACAGACAAAACATTGGCATGGTTAGAGGAAGGGCGTAATAAATCGAAGCCATTTGCCCTGTTAATGCACCATAAAGCCCCGCATCGTAATTGGATGCCAGCTCCTCGCCATACACAGATGTTTGAAGATGTTGAGTTTCCGCTCCCTGATAATTTCTTTGATAATTACGATGGCCGAAAAGCGGCAAGCAAAACAACGATGACAATTGCTGACCATACGCAAGATGGTCATGATATTAAAATGACTGTCGCGGAAGGTGACGGCGAGTGGCGTGAAGATATTTGGCCGCACCTCTTGGCCCGACTAACTAAAGAGCAGCGTGCAGAGTGGGATGCTGCCTATCAAGCCCGAAATGATCACATGAACGCCAATGAAGCCAACTGGACTGAAAAGCAGATGGCTGAATGGAAGTACCAGCGTTATATGCAAGACTATTTAGCGACGATTGCGGCGGTTGACGAAAGTGTTGGCGAAGTTCTCGATTATCTTGAAGAGTCAGGGTTAAGTGAGAACACCTTGGTTGTTTATACCTCGGATCAAGGCTTCTTCTTGGGCGAACACGGGTTTTACGACAAGCGGTTTATGTATGAAGAATCGTTTTCAACGCCACTCGTCATGCAGCTACCGGGGGTTATAAAGCCAGGAAGTGTGGTTGAGGAGCTGGTACAAAATATCGATTATGCGCCGACATTCCTGCAATTGGCTGGAGTGGAAACACCGGATGCAGTTCATGGTAAATCGCTCCTTCCACTGCTGAGTGAAGACGGTGCAAGCGACTGGCGTGATGCGCTGTACTATCACTATTATGAATTCCCAGGGTTTCATGATGTCGCTCGTCACTATGGCGTGTCTGACGGCCGTTATAAACTCATTCACTTCTATAACCCAGGTGATGAATGGGAATTTTACGATTTAGAGGCGGATCCGTCTGAGATGGTCAATGCCATCAATAATCCGACATACAAAAAAGAAGTTGCTCGACTAAAAGTACGTTTAGCTGAGTTACAGAAAGAGTATGCTGTTCCGCCACTGAAAGAATGGCGTGATGAACCTTTGGATCGTCATCCAAACCCATCTTTGGAGGAGCTGTTCCCACAAAGTTTCAAGTAAGTCATTCTAGCCGGAAACGCCTTTGTTTCCGGCTAGTCAATAATAATATCCCTTACCGTACTACTTGCTGTTGGCGTGATATTGCTAAAAGGCTCCTGGTGTTCTGATTGTGTTGTTTTAACGCTGGAACAAAATGGGAGTCTTTTTGTTGGTATCTCGTTTTCCTAATGGATGAGGCTGTACTTCTAGCATGCTGGTTTGATTAGGGTGTAATGGACGAGGTTATGTGACAATGATAAAAACGGGCATGCAGAATTATAAAAAATGGTTCGCCCTTAGTTTACTGGCTGTGTCAGTAGCTGGCTGTAATGGTGGAGGTAATGACAACTCTTCGAACGGTGGAAATCCAGGCGTTTCACCTCCCGATACAGAATGGCCGTTACAAGATATCACGATTGATTCATGGGAGTTTGATGGTCAGGGCGACCGTGTTGCTGTCGCTCAGTTTTCTGGTCAATATGCAGTTGCGGAAAGTAGCCGCTTACAAATCGAAATCCGTAATATTCGCCAAGAACTACTCAACGAGATTGATGTTGCTGATATTTCGTCACTAGTGCCAGAGATGAACCTGTCTCACGACGACGCGCTGTGCGGAATGACCTTCACGCCTTCTGGTCGCTTTCTCTACCTTGCGGTTTGCGATAAAAGGGCTGGAAACGATGGCGCTATTATTGCCTTCAATACCAATACTAAAAAGGCGACACTGTTAACCAAGTTAGCGCTCACCAAGCAAGGCCAGAGTGGTGATCATCAAATCGGTATGGGGTATTTTGCGTCACAGCTTTATGTTGGTACTGCTGGTGGTGTTTATCGAATCGGGGCAGATAAAAATGCCGCCTATGAAGGACAACCGTCACAAGCGCCACAGCTTATCTCATTACCGAGTCCGGTTCGTGATATCGCCATTGATATGGCGGAAGGAAACCTCTTTTTACTGGCTGGCGATGTGATTTATCGTATGGCATCCGAAGGTAGTCAGCCAAGGGAAGTCTATCGTCAAACCAATATCTCCGATCTCAGTTTTAGCCGAGTATTTGGCCAAGAGTCTGATGGAGGTCTGTATTTCTCTCGCTTGCCTAATAGTGATATGGCGCTGAACAGCGACCTAAAAGAGCAGTTTAATACTGAGTTGTACTGGGTGCCGGTTAATGATGCTCGCAGCTCGTCATCGTATAACCCGAAACCTTATCTACGTACACAAGCTGAGTGGAGCAGCTTTTCACTCACGCCAGATGGACGTCTTTTGTTTAGCGATGGATCACCATCCATTTTATCTGACAATGCAGATAATCGTCTAGGTTTTGATGCTTGGATGAAAGACGAGTTAGGTAATTATGTCACGGCGATTAAAGGGCTTACCGCATCGAATATGTCAGGTAACTTTGCATCTCCGGAAGGTTTTTTACATCGGAAACTAGAACATACCAACCCTAATACCTCTCCAGTTGCGGACAATGTTGGCTGGGCTTTGTACCTGCTGATGATCGCTGACCAAATTGAGCATGATCCAGAAATTGAACAGTACGTTGAACTATTGATTAAGCGCCATGCAGGGCTTCATGAAGATGGTCAGGGCGGTGTGAAAAGTATTGATGGCCATTTTGTACGTAACTACAACACCGATGGAACAATCAACGCGAATAACCCGCAATACCAAGTTTACGTCAGTATGAAATTTCTACCTGCTGCAATTAAAGCGGCAGAGATGTATCCAGATAACGACAACATCGTCAACTATGCCAAATATCTTAAGCAAGTGTTCCAACGCTCAGGAGACGTAGTACGTGCAGAGCAACGTGTTACTTGGGACTCGGATGATTTTGGTCCGGTTCGATTGAACAGACTGATGTCTAATGAATCATGGCTGTACGGTGATATTGCGGCCGCTCAAGACCCCATTGCAACACGTAACTATGGTGCGTTCACTTATGAAAGGGAAAACTTTAGGTATGACGACGAGTTATTAGATCAGCCTGTCATTATGTCCTCCCATTCAGCGTTCATTATCATGGGGGGCCCACTGATTTTAGATCATCACTTTAATGGGAGTGCGTGGTCTGAACAAAACCATAATTACTATGCGTTAACCCAGTCGGAGACTGATGAATTAGGTTTGCCTTATTTTGCTGCTTTCTCAGCAGGCCATAGCCCGAACTCAAGTGGTAACTACTACAATGATGGGCCTACTGATCATCCGGATGATTTCATTCACTTCCCCGCGGTTAAAGGGTTCGGTCAATTAGGGAAAACCGATGCGGTAGTTGGTGCTTACATGGCTTATCGTGATGGCCGTCGCGATACCATGGTCAGTGCGGGAGGCCGTGATGCTAACCTGTTAATGCGCTGGTCAGCCAATATGCCAAACTACGAGCAAATGAGCGTCGGCATCGCTGATTTCTGGTATGGGGCAGTAGGCTTAGCCGAAACCATCCAGCCGGGTGTAGTGCAGAAGTTTAGAAATACCTTTTACCGCCCTGAAATCGAGATAGAAACTAATGCCCAGGGACATCAGCAAGTACTTTATTCAACCATGACACCGCGTTTAGTCACCGGTGTACGCTCCAATGGGGATGAAGTGCAGTTTGGCTACCATCGCTCGCCATTCGTTGTGCCTACAGGTGAAACTTTTTCTGATTTTAAAGTAGAAGACCCACAAGGTGACTGGGTAGAACTTGATGACATTGTCGGCATTCACAATATTACCGCGCCAATCGAAGGCCGTAAGGTGATATTTAAGAATCCTAATTTCAACCAAGGCCTTGCGGGTTGGGAAACCTTAGCTGGTAATGCCAATACTAGTGGTGGTATCCATGACAACGGTGTGACGTTGTCTGATGAGGCTAACTTAACACAAGCTGTTCATCTACCTTACGGCATTGAAGGCAGTGAGTATCGCGTCTCTACTTTTATCGAGCCGCAAGGCCAAGCTGGTAAAGCTAAACTTCGTTTAAGCTGGTCAAGTACTGGCAATATCGCTGATGCGGATATTAGTAGCCAAGTCGTAAGTGGTAACGTGTTTGGAAATTGGTCTGCTAGAGTTGTCACTCTTGATGTGAAGCAGCCTGTGGATGCAATCTACCTGCATATTGAGTACCTGACTGAAGGCAATGGACCATTTGTCTTTGGCAATACAGCGCTGCAATCTTTTGGTGCGAAGCAGTTTTTCAATAATGGTAATTTCGAGCAAGGCAATACGGACTGGAATTTAAGCAACAATATATTCATTACCGAAGATCCAAATGAAGTCATTCAAGGTAGCAAGTCACTGAAGTTTGAGTTAAGCGGTGGCGTGACGAGTTGGCGAAGCGCTGAGCGACACATCGATATTTCGAGTGATCCTGTCGGTACTCGCTACTTGGTGCGCTTTAACGTAGGTGATCGTGATCTGACTGATGCCAAATTTGAAATTAAGTTTGATATCGAAAACCCGCAGCAGCCACCAAACTCAACAGCAAAGCCAACAGATGATTGGCGAGATGTCGGGTTTATTGATAACGACACGCCTGATGAGGTCACGGTAACTGTGCGTAAACGTCCAGGAGAAACTGGATTGAACTTGGTACTCCGCATGCAGCAGAATAGTAACAATGCAGGGCACAGCTATGTAATTTTGGATGATGTGCGTGTTTATCACCAAAAAATGCTTGATGACAACTACTGTAATTACGGCGGGCAGTGCCAGTAGTCGTTCTATAACAGGTCATTGAAACAAGAAAAGGGCGCGAAAGCGCCCTTTTTTATTCAGGCGATATACAGTTTTGGATCACGTTCTACCGAAATGTAGATAAATCGTTTCGAAAGCAATGAAATTTATTTTGTGAAATTTCAATTAGTATTGAGGATATAGTTAGATATATATCAATGTTTAGCTATGTTTATGATGTATATCACGGTTTTTCAATCTAATTAAAACGCTATTTGATAAGAAATAAATAAAAATTCGACATTTGTGGTGCGCCATCTAAGTGCTTGTTTTTAATCACTTTGTTTTTGTTTTTTTGTTTTTTCAATTTAAGCGAAAAGAAAAAATGTGACCGATGTACCTGATTTGAGACCTTTTGTTGACAGAATAAAGGGCTTTCCTTAATATCCGTAGAAACGTTTCAACACAAACAACTTTCTACGAAGAGTACGGTTATGGCCCAGGTCAAGCTGCAACACATAAACAAAATTTATAAGAATGGTTATCACGCTGTTCATGATTTTTGTCTGGACATCAAGGATGGTGAGTTCATGGTGCTGGTTGGCCCTTCGGGCTGTGCGAAATCAACCACACTACGAATGATTGCCGGTCTTGAAAGCATTACCAATGGTGATCTTTATATTGGTGATAAACATTGTAATTCTGTTCAACCAAAAGATCGCGGTATTGCGATGGTGTTCCAGAATTATGCTCTCTACCCACATATGACCGTGCGTGAAAATTTAGCGTTTGGTTTAGAAACACGTAAAAAGCCAAAAGACGAAATTCACCGTCGAGTGACAGAAGCTGCGGAAATACTTGAAATTACAGAACTGCTGGATCGTAAGCCTGGCCAAATGTCAGGTGGCCAGTGTCAGCGTGTTGCTCTTGGTCGTGCAATGGTTCGTAAGCCTGAAGTCTTTCTGTTTGATGAGCCTCTTTCAAACCTAGATGCCAAATTACGTGTTTCGATGCGTATGCGTATTTCACGTTTGCATGAAGAACTAAAGCAAAGTGGTAGCCCTGCAACAATGATTTATGTAACTCATGATCAGGTTGAAGCGCTGACGATGGGTGATCGAATTTGTGTGTTGAACCGTGGTGCAATTATGCAGGTTGATACACCAATGAACTTATACCATAAACCAGTTAATAAATTTGTTGCTGAGTTTATTGGTTCTCCAACCATGAATATGTTGGAAGGCAGACTTGTTAAAAAGGATGATGGCATTATCGCTGTCGACGTAGATGGAAATACATTTACATTACCTGAAGAGAAACAAGCATTAGCAATGCAATACCTTGGTCATGATATTTATTTAGGCCTGCGTCCAGAACATATTTTGATGGAAGCCAGTGACAATAGCTGTGATGCGAATATTACAGATATAGAAGAAATGGGTTCAGAGTCATTTGTATATTTGGATTTTAATGGTAAGCAGATGATTTGTAAGCAATCAAATCCTGACCTGTCATTGTGCAAACAAAGTGTTCACCGTATTTCTTTTAATATGGCTAAGTGCCATATATTCGATAAAAGCACAGAAGAAAATATCTCTCTTCTTACAGAATAATTGACAGTTTTTAAAATTTAATTAATAGGTAGCTATATTTCATGATTCATTCAATTACTGATTCATGCCATTTAATGTCAAATGGTCTTCTGAGCCTAACGTTTACAGACCATAACATTCTTCAGAATATTAAGTCTGGCAATGTGATGGTGAACTTGTATGAACCAAACGAGTTCGAATGTGCACTATCAAATATTTACATTCGAGTTAAAAGTGATGCAGGTATTACTTTTACACCGTTGATGTATAACAATGAAAATATGCGTACCTTCCGTACTAAAGAAGGTTTAGTTGGTTGGGAAACAACAACTGATGCATTTCGTGCTTCTGTCATTATTAGCTTAGATTCGGGTTCTGAAAAAGTTTTCTTCACGACTAACGTTGAGAACTTACAACAAGACAGCTTGAAGTATGACTTAGTATTTGGTCAAGATCTTGCGCTTGCAGATGAAGGCGGTGTTAAGAGTAACGAATGTTATGTTAGCCAATACCTAGATCATCAGGTATTTGATCTTGAAACTGAAGGCTATGTTGTTTGTTCTCGCCAGAACTTGCCTCAAAGCACGGGTAACCCATGTTCACAAATTGGTTCTCTTACCGATAAAGTTGTCGGTTACTCGACGGATGGTTATCAGTTCTTTGGTAAAGACTACCGCTTTGAACCGACCCCAGCGGTACTTTCTAAACCAACGCTTGAAAACGTCAAGTTGCAGTTCGAAATGGGTTATGTTGCACTTCAAACTGCAGATGTAACGCTAAAGACGTCTGAAATGGCGCAGTCTGTTTTCTACATTGTATTCAACAATAATTTGCCAGCGTCGAATGTGACTGAAGCTGCGGCTATCGACACAATCCAAGCGGCATACCAGACACCAGCAATCGAAACGGCGACAGAGCAAACATTGCCAGCATTTTTCTTAAATACTCAAAATGTATTGGTTGGTGAAGCATTATCTGCAGAAGAAGTAACAGAGTTCTTCGGTGAAGAGCGTCGTTTTGCAGAAGAGCAAGACGGTGAACTACTGTCATTCTTCTACGGTAAAGAAAAAGGCGAGAGTAACTACGTTACGCTTGCGGCAAAAGAACGCGTACTTGAACGTTCAACAGGCCACATGGTGTCTTCTGGTAACTGCCAGAACTTCGAAAATGCCGTAATGAGCTCAACGCATGGCATGTACGGTGTATTCAACTCACACGTTGTTATCGGTAATACATCATTCAATAAACTATTGGGTGTTGATCGTACCTCGCTAAACTTATTCAAGTTCAGCGGTCAGCGTATCTGGGTGAAGGACGGTGAAGAACACCGCATCCTAACCATGCCATCTGCTTATGAAGCTGGCTTGAATTTCTCTCGCTGGGTGTATAAATATCAGCAAGGCTTTATTTTAGTTACTAGCTTCAGTGCACAAGATTCTACCGCTATCCAAATGGATATCGAAACGGTGAATCTAGAAGCGTTAGATATTATTGTAACCAACCAATTGGTAATGGGTAACAATGAAAATGATGCAACCGTAACGGTTAACCGTGATGGTGCACATCTAAATGTATGTGGTGATTTTGAGCTGATTAGCTCAACGTACCCTGAAATGCATTATTCAATTCTTCCTGATGCAGCGCTGGCTGAAGTGTCTCTTGTAAAAGCGGGCGACTCTGTTCGTTACGCACTTTTCCAAGGTCGAGTAGAAAGCAAAGCAAGCATCACTATTCTAGGTGCATTGTCAGCAGATAAGCCTCAGCAGGCTGCGAAATTAAATGTTGAAACTGAAATTGCTCAATATCAGGCTTCACAGCATGCACTTATCAATAACTTCAATGTTGAGTTTGAAAACGATAGCTACAATGCGCAGAAATTGAATGATGCAATGCAGTGGTTTACTCACAATGCATTGGTTCACTACAGCACACCTCACGGTCTAGAGCAGTACTCTGGCGCTGCATGGGGTACACGTGATGTATCACAAGGTCCGTTTGAATTCTTCATGTCGATGCAACGTTATGATCGCGTGGTTGACCTTCTAAAGACTATCTACAGCCATCAGCATGTTGAAACAGGCACATGGCCACAATGGTTCATGTTCGATAAGTACTCGAAAATTCAGCAAGAAGACTGTCATGGCGATATCGTTGTATGGCCACTGAAAGCCATCGGTGATTATATTACTGCGACAGGTGATGTTGATGTACTAAACATTAAAGTGCCTTATACCAGTATCGAAGATGGTTTTGAATTCACAGCGGAAGAGCACACGTTGTTTGCGCACGTTGAACGTCAGGTTAAGCATATTTTTGATAACCTAGTTCCGGGTACGTCTCTGTCTTGCTACGGCGATGGTGACTGGGACGATACGCTGCAGCCTGCAAACCAATCACTTCGTGAAAACATGGTTAGTGGCTGGACGATTCCACTGACGCTACAGGCTTTGAAGACGCTAAGTAAAGCACTTAAATCTGATGATAAGTACACAGACTTTATTGCTAAAATCGAAGATTTAGCCGTCAACATGGAAGCGGATTACCACAAGCTACTGGTTAAAGATGGTGTTATTGCTGGCTTTATCCACTTACCGAACAAAGATGTTGATCAGGTAGAGCACTTGCTACACCCATCAGATCAGAAAACGGGTATTAAATACCGTTTACTGCCTGCATCTCGCTCTATCATCTCTGAAACGTTTGATAAAGAGATGGCTGACCAACATATGGCGATTATTGAAGACAACCTTGTTCACCCTGACGGTGTTCGCTTGATGGAAAAAATGGCGAAGTACCAAGGCGGTAAGCAAAGTTACTTTAAGCGTGCTGAACTGGCTGCAAACCTGGGCCGTGAAGTTGGTTTACAGTACTGCCATGCTCACATTCGTTTCATTGAAGCGTTGTGTAAAATGGGTAAAGCCGATGAAGTTGTAGAGAACCTGTATAAGATCATCCCGGTTGGTATTCAGAAAGCAGTTCCGAATGCTGAAGTTCGTCAATCAAATGCTTACTTCTCAAGTTCAGACGGTAAATTTAACGACCGTTATGAAGCTTACCGTGATTTCGACAAGCTTAAGACCGGTGATGTAGCAGTTAAAGGCGGCTGGCGTATTTACTCTAGTGGCCCAGGTATCTACATCAATCAGGTTATTAGTAACGTACTGGGTATTCGCTACCAAGATGACTCATTGCTACTTGACCCAATCATTGCTAAATCAATGGGTAAAGTGACATTAGACTTCACGTTATATGGTAAGCCTTGTCGTTTGGTTATCAATCCTGAAGAGGGCGTATATACGCCGAAACGTGTTGAGCTAAATGGTGAAGAGGTCGCTATCTCTTTAACTGAAAATGCTTACCGTACTGGTGGTGCATTGATTAATAAGCAAGTGCTTACATCAGCTTTGAAAGATACCGATAACGAATTGGCTATCTGGCTGTAAGATCAATTGCAGCGCCTTGGCATCATTAAGGCGCTGCAGTTTTCGTTGTATCTGTGTCATGCGTCAATGTTGCTCTCTGGGGATTTGTAGAAACGTTTTACATAATCCGTTATACTTAAGAAAAAAGCGCTGTATGTATTTGAAGTCATTGCAGCAAGTGGATTTGAGTTGAGTGAGGGATAAGATTGAACTAATGAGACCTACAATTAAAGATGTCGCTAGAGAAGCGAATGTGTCTATTTCTACTGTGTCATACGCTATTAATAATAGTGATCGTATCAGTGAAAAAACACGCAACCATGTGTTAGAAATAGCCAAAAAGCTGAATTATTCAGCGAACAGCAACGCAAAACGTCTCCGACAGAAAAATGTAGGTGCTATCGGTATCTTCTTTAACTCTTGGTTCGGCCCTATCTATAGTGAATTGGTTCAGGGCATTGAGCGTAAAGTACATGAAATGGGTTATGACTTAATTGCTTGTAGCTTATTTGGCGGATCTGAATCGACAGCACACCGATACCTTAAAGATCAGATGATTGATGGTGCGATTATCCTGAGCAATGCGTTTGATGATGATTTTCTTAAATCTGTCGCGTCGAGTAACTTGCCAATCGTCGCTCTAGACCGAGAAGTGAAAGCGCCGCATATCTATAATATTCTAATTGATAATTTTGGTGGAGCCTTTGGCGCAACTAAACAATTAATTAATAGTGGCAGTGAAGAAGTTCATTATTTCTGTGGTCCAGATGACTCTTACGATAACCAAAAACGCCTAGAAGGTTACATTGCCGCATTAGGCTTTTATAATGTTAAGTTTAATAATAACTTAATTATTAAATCTGATTTCACAGAAGAAGATGCTTATTTAAAAATGAAGGAAACGATTGAACAAGGTGTTATTCCTGAAGCAATCTTTTCGGCAAATGATGAAATGGCGCTTGGTGTAATTAGAGCAGCGAATGAATGTAATATAAATATTCCAGAAAAACTGAAAATTATCGGTTTTGATAATATTCGAGAATCTGAAAGAACAACCCCTGCATTAAGTACTGTAACTCATCAAAAATATGAAATGGGTGTTAAAGCCGTTGAAGTATTATTCAGTGCAATGAAAGGTGATAAAGAAATAGAGCAGGTTACCATATTACCAACTCAAATTATTGAGCGAGAAACATTGTAATAAATTGTTCTGTTAATGACTTTCTTTTAGAAACTTGAATTACCATTTAATTAATGTATAGCCATGACAAAAGTCATGGCAATACCCTTATTTTGTGTATTCCGGGCGAAACTCTACAGCCTCACAAGGATAACTAAATGATGTACAAGTGGCTTACAATATTTTTAGTTGCCATAACCAGTTCTGTTCATGCAAAGGAAAGAATAGAGTTTATGGTGTCATCGGGCGATCAGATGGCATTTGTTGAACAAGTCATAAAGCCAGAGTATGAGCAGCGTTATCCTGATGTCGAGTTAGTATTAACGAACGATGGTAATTTGGAAACCCGAATGGCCGCAGGCGATTATCCAAATGTATATGCGGGTATTTTTGGTTACATGGTGCCTCGATACGCAAAGCTTGGGCGCTTGATGTATTTGGATGAGTTCGACGGTTTTGATGAACTAAAAGAACGTATTGAACCGCAGTTCATGGATCAACATTTTGGCCGCCAGTATTACATTCCATGGCACGCAACCACTCAGATGATGATTTACAATAAAGAGTTGTTTCGTGAAGCAGGCTTAGACCCAGAGTTACCGCCTGAGACTTGGGATGAATTTATTGCAGCAGCAGAAAAGATCAGTAACTTACCCGCACGTTCAAACGGGTCACGTGTTCATGGTGTTGCGCTATGGAATGATGCATTAGCCAGTGGCGGTTGGTATTGGAATATGTTGTCACCAATGTATTACAACTTCAATGATGGTGAGTACCAACTATTAAACCGTTACGGTACCCACCCAGTGTTTGATAAAGAAGAAGCCGGTATGGTGCCGTTTCTTGAAACGATGAAGCAGCTGCAGCAGTATGCACCATTGACGATGGAGCAGAATTTCTTCTCTCGTACCATTGGTATGTGGCCTCAGTATGGCATTGCTTGGCGAGTGAACTTACAAGATGCAGCAGGCAAGCCAATGGTGATTGGTGAAGATGTTGGTATTGCCCCAATTCCCGTACGTGAAAAAGGCGATATTCATTATTCTAATTTAGATGGCCGTGCGTTGATGGTATTTAAAAATACACGTCATATTGAGAAACGTAGCTGGCAACTTATTGAATTATTAATGGAAGATGACTTTAACCTTGAAGCAAATATGCAACTGCAAAATTTGCCAACGTTAGCGTCATTGCAAGATCATCCATATTTTCAACAGCCTGATATCCAACCATTTGTTGAACAGCTACAACATGTCGTGATGAATGAGTCAACAGCTGCAGTATCAGAAGTATCAAGTATTATCCTTAACTATTATTCACAATCAGTTGTGATGAATAGATTAACACCGGAAGAAGCAGTGAAAGCCGCCATGGAAGATGTGAAAAAAATAATGCGGAAGTAACGCTCGATTTTGTTTTCGATTAAAGGCTGCAGGCAACTGCAGCCATCAAACAGATTTTAAATTTAAATGGAATAAAACCATGAACATAAAACGTTACTGGGTGTCATACCTGTTTATGTTGCCATGGGTAGCATACTTCTTAATCTTTATGCTCTACCCCTTCTTTTTATCACTGCAAAATAGTTTTTTGGATATTAATATTCTTAACCCTGAAAACACGCGGTTTGTCGGATTAGGCAACTGGGTGAAATCGGCGACAGACTTTAAATTCTGGCAATCTATTTTTAATGTGTTTTTTAATCAGGCTATTTTTATAACCTTAAGTTTTGTCTGTGCCATGGGCGCGGCTTTAATGTTGAATGAAATCACGTTCTTGTCGAGCTTATTCCGTACGGTATTATTTATTCCGGTTGTGACATCTATCACGGTGGCGATGATTATATTCGATTTCATTGCGGGACCTTCTGGCCCAATTCAAACCGTGCTGATGGATATTAATTTACTCAGCTCACCTATATTTTGGAAGTTTGAACAATGGCTTCCTATGCCAGTTATTGCGGTATTCAGTGCTTGGAAGTGGTTTGGTGTGCAAATGATCATCTTCCTTGGTGGTATCGCGAGCATTAACAAGTCGTTGCTAGAAGCCGCTGACATTGATGGTGCAGGCTGGTGGCGTAAAATCACCAAAATTATATTGCCGCTTATTAGGCCTCAGATTGTTTTCGTTTTAACCATTAATGTCATTAATGGCCTACAAATGTTTACTGAAGTCTTCATGAACTTCGATCTACAAGGTGGCCCACATAATTCGGCATTAACACCGGTTCTTCACTTATACCAAATTGGTTTCGAACAAATGAAGATGGGTGAAGCGTCAGCCGTTGGTCTGCTGTTGGCCATCGTGATCTTTGTTCTAACAATGCTTCAGTTGAAACTGACAAAGGGTAAGGATTAATAATGAATAATTCTGCAAAGGGTAAGTGGTTGATTTATATTGGCTTGTTCGTCGCAAGTCTTATCGTTCTATACCCGTTTTTCTTTATGATTATTAACTCGTTTAAATCGGGTTCTGAAATAATGCACTCACCAAACTCATTGCCTACTTCGTGGTCGATGAAAGGCTACACTGAAGTGTTTGATAGTGTAAATCTATGGCGCATATTCTTTAATACTATCTTTGTTTCAGTGTCGGTAATGGTATTGAATTGTCTGTTATCTGCAATGGTCGCTTATGCAATAGCAAAAACGAATATGCCTAGCCGTCATGTTTGGTTACGCCTTATTCTATCTTCGATGATGGTGCCAGCGATTCTATTTACCATTCCGGTTTATATGATGATGTATGACTGGGGTTGGGTAAATACATACCGTGTGCTTATCATTCCTGGTGCAATCAGCGCTTATAACATTTTCTTGCTTTACCAGTTCATGACGCAGGTTGATGAAGCGTACCTTGAAGCTGCCCGAATTGATGGTGCCAGTGAATTCCGCATCTTCTTTAAGGTTGTATTACCAATGATGCGCCCAGCAATGGCCACAGTCGGTATCTTGACCTTCATGGGCGCGTGGAACGACTTCATGGGACCGCTACTTTATATCCGTGATGACTCGATGCTGACATTGCAAATGGCGCTGTTTAAGTTCCAGCAAGATATTCCAGCAGGTAACCTTGAGCAGGTCTGGGCAATGACAACCATGATTGCGGTACCAGTGGTCTTTGTCTTCTTCTTCATGCAGAAGAACTTTATTAAGGCATTTACTGGAGTAGGGGTGAAGTAATGAATCAGTATAAAAAAATTGCCATGCTTCTGGCCGTTGTCTTGGTCGCGTACTGGGCTGCATGGGGAAAAGCGTATTTTCTTTCGAAAAGCTATTTTGATTATGCGGTAGAGCAAGAAGCAGCTCAAAATTATGTCTTCGCACTAAAAGGCATGAACAAACTAGAACTTAGAATTGATGACGAATATTTAGGTGGTTATCAGCAAGTTATCGAGTCGTGGGAGTATGCATTATTTGGTATTCGTCCTGCTTTTTACGAGAAAGCGCTAGTCGCACCTCAGCGTATTATTCCGTTATTAAGTGATGATGACTTACAAGCTTTCATCGATATTTATGTTCAGCTTGATAGCAAATATGTGCCAGAAGTGGCGTTAATGCAGCTGAAGCGCGCTCAGCAAGCCGGTAATGAAGAACTTGCTGCTGAAATGGAAGAGTTCTTGTCCCAAGCATTCCCAGAGTTTGACGTTAAGTAATAACGTTTATTGTCTTTTGCCGCCCCATGGGGCGGCCTTTTTTTAATGATCTCAACTGAGATTAATTTGCCTTATAGATTTCGGAGTATTGTATGGTTACGCCATATCAGAACAGCACTTTGCCAGTAGAAGATAGAGTTGAAGACTTATTGTCTCGTATGACGGTGGCAGAAAAAATTGGCCAATTATGTCAATCGCCCATGCTGGAATACAATACTCACCGTGACGCTTATCTTGATAATATTCGTCAAGGTCGTTGGGGATCACGCATTTTGGCTGATACTGCATGGGCAGGGAATGCGCCAGGTGAAACCGTTAATCCGGTACAGCTAAATGAAATTCAGCGTGCAGCGGTTGAAGAAAGCCGTTTAGGTATCCCTTTAATTGTTGCTCGTGATGTGATTTACGGTCAGCAAACGGTATTGCCGATTCCACTGGCACAGGCAGCCTCTTGGAATCCTAAGCAAGTTCAAAAGGCCTATCGTTGTATTGCCAAAGAAGCGGCTTCACTGGGTATTCATTGGACATTTGCACCGATGCTCGACATTGTTCGTGACCCGCGTTGGGGACGTGTCATCGAAAGTAGCGGTGAAGACCCATACCTAACAAGCCAATTTGCTAAAGCCGTGGTAAATGGATTCCAAGGCGATTCTCCAGCAGATGAAGATTCATTGGTTGCATGTGCCAAACACTTTGTTGGTTACGGCGCTTCTGAAGGCGGTCGTGATTACGACACAACAGAAATCTCAGACAATACCCTTCACAACGTTTACTTGCCGCCTTTTGCCGCAGCTGTAGAAGCCGGCGTTGAAACTATCATGTCTGGGTTTAATGATCTTGGTGGTACACCCGTTTCAGGCAGCGAGTCGCTAATCAATGGTTGGCTAAAATCGCAGCAACAATTTGATGGTATGGTCATTAGTGATTGGGGCTCAATTGCCGATCTTGCGTATTTTGGTATTGCAAAAGATGCAGAAGAAGCGGCTGAAAAAGCCTTGAAAGCTGGCGTTGATATGGCTATGACCAATGAAGCGTATGAAGATCACCTACAAGCTTTGTTAGATAAAGACGCGATTGATATTGAACATGTTGATGAAGCTGTTCGTCGTGTTCTTCGTACTAAATTCAGAGCGGGTTTATTTGAAAAGCCTTTCGTTGATGAGTTTAAACACAAAAGCGTTATGCGCCATCCTGACCATGTTGCAGAAGCGCTTACCGTGGCAGAACAGAGCATGGTGCTATTGAAAAACAATGCGGTGCTACCTATTAATGTTCAGCCAATGACGATTGCTGTTATTGGTCCACATGCACATTCGAAGCGTCAACACTTAGGTTCTTGGTGTTTAGATGGACGAACAGAAGATGTGACGAGCATCTATGAAGGTATCACCCAATGGGCATCAAAATTCGATTGCGCTATTGATGTGATTACTGAAGAGGCAGCATTTACCGATGAGATGGTGGAATGTGCCCACCGTGCTGACGTTGTTATTTTATGTACTGGCGAAAGCCACCGTCGTACAGGTGAAGCCCGCAATATTGCCGAGCTCGAATTACCTGCTGGTCAAGAAGCGCTAATTGAAGCTATTGGACAGGTTGGCAAACCGTTAGTGGTTGTACAATGTACTGGGCGTCCCGTCCCTTCTGCTGCCACAGAGCAATATGCTGACGCACTTTTATATGCATGGCAGTCAGGTACTGAAGCGGGTCACGCCGTTGCTCGTTTACTATTTGGCGATGTATCACCATCTGGTCGTTTACCGATGTCTGTACCGCGTAGTACGGGTCAGATCCCGATGTATTACGCCCGTAAGCCGTTGGGTAAAATGCGTGATTTCTTAGACTACCAGCCGTATAAAGATCAAAAAGATACGCCACTGTACCCATTCGGGTTTGGCTTAACGTATGGCCAATTTGAATACAGCAACCTGCGCTTAAGTCAGAGTGAGTTGACTGAGGGTAGTACGCAAGATATCACAGTAACATTGACCAATAGTGGTTTGGTGAAAGCGACGGAAGTGGTTCAGTGCTATGTACGCCAGCAGACAGCATCGACTACCCGTCCTGTACGTGAGTTAAAAGATTTTACCCGAGTGACATTGCTGCCCGGTGAGACGGCAGAAGTGACGTTATCTCTGTCTGCAGAAAAATTGAGTTTCTATGGTCTGCAACAGACTTTCTCGTTAGAACCCTCAATTGTTGACGTTTATGTGGGTGGTGATTGCAACGCTACCTTGAACGCTTCATTTCAAATTAAGCAGTAACGATAACGATCGTTAAGTTCATATCCGTTAAGTTTGTAATACCTTGTTGCTAACCCAGAGCAAGGTATTGCTAAAGAGTTAGCTATGACTAATAAGAATGCCTCTGTTCAGCAATCTCAGCCTCGTCCTAACATCATCTACATCATGTCAGATGATCACGCTATTCGTGCTTTAAGTGCTTATAACAGTGATATCGCCCATTTGGCTCCGACCCCGAATCTTGATCGTATCGCTAAAAATGGTGCACGGTTCGACCAATCTTTCGTAACCAACTCGCTATGCGGCCCATCTCGTGCGGCAATGCTGACTGGCAAGTTTGGCCATAAGAATGGGTTTAATCACAATGGTCAGTTATTTGATGGTCATCAGCCAACGTGGCCAAGATTACTAAAATCTCATGGCTATAACACAGCATGTATCGGTAAATGGCACATTAACCTAACACCGGAAGGCATTGATTTTGACCATTGGGAAATTCTCAATGATCAAGGCGAATACTATAACCCTGATTTCATTACAGCTCAGGGGGTTAAGCGCGAGCATGGCTACACCACAGAGCTGATCACACAAAAGTCGTTGCGCTGGCTGGAAGAGCAGAAAGACAGTGATGAGCCCTTTGCGTTGTTGTTGCACCATAAAGCACCCCACCGTAATTGGATGCCAGCCCCTCAGCATATGAAAGCATTTGAGAACACGACCTTCCCAGTTCCTGATAATTACTTCGATACGTATGAAGGGCGTGCGGCGGCTGCCATGCAAACCATGACGATTTATCGTGATGCGCAAGAAGGCCATGATTTAAAAATGACCAAAGGCGTTGGTGACACTGAATGGCGTGAAGATATTTGGCCGTTTCTATTGGCACGTTTAACACCTGAACAGCGTAAAGCGTGGGATGAAGCCTACCAAGATCGCAATGATTGGTTTAATGCCAATGAAGCGGGCATGACAGACAAAGAAATTGCAATATGGAAATACCAACGTTACCTGCAAGATTATTTAGCCACCATTATTTCAGTTGATGAATCGGTTGGTGAAGTGCTTGATTACCTAGAAGCCAATAATATGGCTGATAATACGATTGTCGTATATACCTCCGATCAGGGCTTCTACATGGGGGAGCATGGCTGGTTCGATAAGCGGTTTATGTATGAAGAGTCGTTCCGTGCCCCATTGTTAATCCAATACCCAAATAAAATAAAGCCGGGCACCGTTGTTGATCACATGGTGCAAAATATCGATTATGCCCCAACATTCTTGGAATATGCGGGTGTTGCTGTACCGTCTGATATTCAAGGTGAATCGATGGTACCGTTATTAAACGGCGAATCGCCAGCAGATTGGCGTCAGTCACTGTATTATCATTTTTATGAATATCCTGCGATGCATGATGTAACACGCCACTATGGTACACGTGACAGCCGTTATAAGCTGATGCATTTCTACTATGATATTGATGAATGGGAATTCTACGATATTGACGAAGATCCAACCGAGATGAATAACGCCATCAACGATCCTCGTTACCAGCAGGAAATCGCCCGCTTAAAAGCGGAAATCACTAAGCTTGAAATTAAATACGATGTGCCGCCACGCAGTGAGTGGGTGAATCTTCCATTAGAGTATAAACCTGCACCAACTCTGCAAGAACTGTTTCCTCATAGCTACCAAGTTACTAGTCAATAGCCAAGCACCAAGCACCAAAGACAAATAATTAGTACCCCAGCTCTGCGCTGGGGTATGCATGCCACTCCGGTACTGAAACTGTGCTTAGTTTTTGAGCTCTGAAAAATAATAACACCCTACAAAAAGAGAATAAAAATAACTATGTCATCATTACTTATATGGATAAGAAAAATAACCAACCGGTTAATCGTCACTATCGCAATTGCCTTTTGTTCTATTGCATTTGTCGGCTATGAAGGATTAACGGGACTTAATTTAATATCTAATCAAACTGCGTTGTTGGTTGAAGACGATTTAGCGAAAATTATCACTATCAGCGATATTCAGCAGCGTGTTGAGCAAGCTCGAGTACACTCGATGCTGGCGATTCAGCATGACCCAAGTGGTATTAGTGCCAACTATCATGAGCATCCAATCTCGAATCATACTGACTTAATCCTCGATAGCTATGATGATTTACAGGCGCTTTTTTTCGATCTCATGGCGTTTAATATGGGCACATCTTTAGCTCAGACCGCAACGCGTGCCGAATCTTTAATGGATGAAATATTTTTTTCTGGTTTTGAAGAAGTTGTCGATTTGCTTGCCGACGAGGATTTTGAGCAAGCGAATCTTTTACTGCTCAATACTATCAACCCCTCAATAGAGCAGCTAAAAGTACTACTAAATAGCATGAATGACTTGAGTGCCACAGAAGCTCGGGATGCGTACGCTAGCTCTGTCAGTAGCGGACAACGTTTTGTCTTTAGTATGACAGCGGCTTTGATCCTTAGCACCTTGATCTTAGTCGCTATTGCATTTGTCACCGTTCGACGGATTGTTTTTGCATTGAAGGGATTACAATCAACAGCAAACAGTATTGCTAATGGTGATCTAACTTGTCGTGCGCAAGTGAATGGGCAGGATGAATTTACGGTTATTGCCGATGCGGTTAATCAAATTGCGGCTAGCTTTCAGCAAACTGTTTCTCTCATTGGTCATTCAGCGACAGAGTTGAGCAGTGTGTCTCAGCAGAACACCAACTTGAGTAAGCAAACAGCATCGAATGCCGCCTCACAACAAACACAAATTCAACAAATTGCTACCGCGACAGAAGAGCTCACTGCAACGGTAAGTGATGTTGCAGCAAGCGCTGTAGCGGCAGCTGAGGCCTCACAACAGTCTGACGATTTAGCACAGTCTGGACTAGGTATTGTCAATGAAGCGATAACACAATCGATTGAGTTGGCTCAGGAAATTGAGCACGCGAAAGTTGTTATTAATGAACTTGGCCAACATTCCCAAGATATTGGTAGTGTGTCTGACACCATTCGCGATATTTCCGACCAGACTAACTTATTGGCATTAAATGCAGCAATAGAAGCAGCACGAGCTGGCAGCTACGGTCGTGGTTTTGCCGTTGTTGCTGACGAAGTTCGATCGTTGGCGCAACGAACTAAAGATGCCACTCAAGATATTCAAAATATGATTGCGCGTTTACAAACGGGCTGCCAGCAAGCTATTGAACGGATGGACTCGGGGGATCAATACGCCCGTGAAAGCACCGAAAAAACCAAGCAAGCAGGGGATTCATTGAAAGGCATTACAGAGACAGTTGCTAGCATTGCCGAAAAGAATATCCAAATTGCTTCTGCTGCTGAGCAACAAGCGGTGGTCACGGCTGATGTTAATACCAATGTGTATGAGATAAATACCTTAGCGGATAAGACCGCTTTAGACTCTGAATCTAGCCAAACAGCATCACAGTCGATTGCTGAACTTGCGAAATCTCTATCATCAGAAGTGAAACGCTTCACTGTGTAGAAACGCTGTGTTGCTTGATTAACCGGTATGTTTTGAATGAGGACTGTTATTGATGTCGGTACCATTTTTTAGTTTCAGGATGATATGTTTGTTGCTGCCATTTCTATCGATGTTTCCAATCCAAGCGATAGCAGGTAGTGATAATACGATCCACATAGCTTGTGTCGGAGACTCGACCACGTTTGGTATGAATATCAAGGAGCGTGAGAATTTGAGTTATCCCGCTCAACTGCAACAGTTACTGGGGGATAACTATACAGTGGGCAACTTTGGATCCAATGGGGCGACAGCCATTCGGACCACACCAAAACGCGGGCCTTATATCACTCGTGATGTTTATCAGCAGAGCCTTGAGTCAGAACCCGATATGGTGATCCTTACCCTAGGGGCGAATGACTCGAAAGCCAGTTTTTGGAATGAGCAGCAATATCAAAAAGATCTTACTCTGTTGCTGGAAGAATATTTAGCACTAACACCCATCGTATTGCTGGGGCTGCCTGCTCCTGCATTTAACCAGTCTGGGGAGTGGGATGTGAATGAAGGTAATCTTGTGCATGCACGCCTTTTGGTGCGCGAACTTGCGGCAAAGTATCATTTGCAGGTCGTCGATTTCTATTCTCCGTTACTGGATGAGGGCTTATTCCAAGCCGATGGTGTTCACCCTAATAGGTATGGTGCCCAAAAGATGGCATATGCGGTAAAAAATCACTTAGGTCTCTGAAAAATAGCTCTAATCCAGAGCTGTCGTCTTATGTATTAGCGATAATGATAGAGAGGTTTTTTTATGTTTCTTTAGGGTAAACATAGCTCTCAAAAATGACATTTTGCATGCTTTGTGATTAGTTTTAAACCAAGTGATTTGATAGCCTTAACTGTAGTCGAAACGTTTAAATTGAGGCAAGGATGAAACTAAAAACGATGGCCATTGGTGCAAGTCTATCTGCTGTTGCCATGGGCGTAAATGCCAGCAATCAAGACTATGATAACCAAGAGAATATTGCATTTTTTGATCACATGCTCACAATCGAAGAGCGACTAGATGACATTAGTGCTCGGTTAACAGATAAAGAAAAAGGCAATATGATCTCACTGTGGAACGAAGGCGTTCCTCGTTATGGGTTAACCTCATTTATGCCGGGCGAGGCTCTTCATGGCTTGGCATCCCCCCGACAAAATGCAGCTACCGTTTTTCCTCAATCAATTGGCTTGGCTGCGACTTGGGATCCCGAGGCGTTAACCCGTATGGGAGATGCGGTTTCGGACGAAGCAAGAGCGCAATATCATAATGGCCCAGTAATAAAAGATGGTAAGCGTGGCCCGTTAACGTTTTGGTCTCCTGTTATTAATATTGCCCGCGACCCTCGCTGGGGACGAACACAAGAAGCGTATGGTGAAGACCCACTAATCAATGGCACGATGGCCAGTGCTTATGTTAATGGTTTACAGGGTGATCATCCTACATATCTAAAAACAGCGGCGGGTGCAAAACACTTCGTTGCTAACAATGAAGAACATAACCGCTTTCACGGCAACGCTGACATTTCAGAAAAACAGCTAAGAGAATATTATTTCCCTGCTTATAAGCAAGTGATTCAAGAGGCTAATGCTCAGATTGTCATGACCGCTTATAACTCACTGAATGATGAGCCAGCCGTTACCAATACATGGTTAATCAAAGATGTTCTTCGAGGAGAGTGGGGCTTTAACGGGTTTGTTCTTGGTGATTATGGGTCTATATTAATGACCACGAAAGGCTGGGGAGAGCGCGGATTTCATGGCCATGATATTTATGAATCCCATGTTGATTCGGTCGCAGCAGTACTAAATGCTGAAACGTTAGATTTTGACAATACCCGTTTATTCCGGCAAGAAGCAATAACGGCAATCAAGCAAGGTAAAACCAGTTCTGAACAACTGGACCGAGCATTCCGAAATACCATGCGTGTTGGCTTACGTTTAGGCATGTTTGATCCCGAAGAGCTATCGCCATGGAAAGACGTGCCGTTTGACATTATGACAACTTTTAAACCGCTAGCGCTTGAATTAGCTGAAAAAAGTATGGTGTTATTACAAAATGAACCGGTTGACGGCTCACCATTACTTCCTCTCGATAAATCAGCATTAAAAACGGTTGCAGTTATTGGCCCAAATGCGAATGTCCTCAATTTTGGTACCTATGCCGGTACACCAAGAAACCCTGTCACACCACTTAAAGGGATTACTGAATATTTAGGAGATGATGTCGAGGTTATCTATGTACCGTGGCAAGGAAACCAAGAGACATTAACGTCAATTCCAATGGATAACATTACCTCACTTGATACGCAAGGAATGGGGGTGTGGAACGCCGATTATTTCAGTAATAATGGTGCTTATGGCGAGCCTATTGCAAGTGATACTGCTGGGGATATTGATTTCAATTGGAATGGCGTTTTACCTAACTCTGCCCTGAAAAAAGGAGGCCGTTATTCTGTTCGCTACTCGACAACGATAGTACCACCACAAAGTGGTCTTTATACGTTAGGGTTTGAGAGCATCGGGGCTAACGTTACTTTGAATGTCAACGGTTCGACGGTGTTACGCAGTCACAGTGATCCGAATAAACGTTTACCGTCACAGGTCGAAATTGAATTAAATGGGGAGCAAAGCTACGAGCTTGAACTCTATACCATGCGCCTGCCCCATGCACAGAATCATGAACTGACTTTTGGTTGGAAGCTTCCAACGGTTAATTCAGCGCTTTCTGGTCAAGAGCTTGTTGCAGCAAAAAATGCCGATGCCGTTATTGCGATAATGGGACTATCGACCGATTATGAGCGTGAATCTATAGACCGTATCGCGGAAGGACTACCTCGTGAGCAAACAGAACTCCTAGAGCAAGTGGTTGCCGCTAATTCTAATACCGTAGTGGTGCTGCAATCGGGTTCTTCTATTGAAAGCCCTTGGTTAAAAGATAATGTGCCAGCTATTTTACAAAGCTGGTACCCAGGTGAGCAGGGCGGTGTTGCCATTGCCAATACCTTGTTTGGTGACAATAACCCTGGCGGCAAGCTACCAATGACTTTTGTTAAAAGTTGGAGCGATTTACCAGCATTCAATGATTACGACATTAGCAAAGGGCGCACTTACCTGTACTTCGATAAAGAACCGTTATGGGCCTTCGGTCATGGGTTGAGCTATACCCAGTTTGCTTTGTCAGGTTTGAAGTTAGGTAACAACGTTACTAAAGATGGCCAAATTGATGTCACAGTCTCGGTGGAAAATACCGGTAAAGTCGCAGGTGATGAAGTCATTCAGGTCTACGTTGCGGATATGTTTGATCGCAGCGAAAAACCTATTCAGCGTTTGAAGGCGTTCGAACGGGTGTCGCTTGAGGCCGGCGAAAAACGCGATGTTACCTTAACCTTCGATGTCGCTGATTTGGCCTATTGGGACGAGAAAACCAATGGTTGGATGCTAGGCGATAAATACGGAATCCGAGTAGGAGATGCGTCGGACAATATATTGCTGTCAGGTGCCATAACGGTTGAATAGTTATTTCTATTTTTTGTTAGTCCAATGAAATATTCGTCGTTGATATAAAACGGCGAATGTTCTTCCCCATATAAAGCTTTTTTGAATTACAAATGTAGGTAGAAACAATGCAGGTATTTCCATTCCGTTTGTCTGTGTTAGCAGGGTGTCTTGCCATCCAGTTAGCTCAGCCAGCACTATTATATGCAAATGAAGCCCCATTAATTGCTGCAGGACAAGACCTCAATGCGACTCGTGACGAACGTATGGCCTGGTTCCGTGATGCCAAATTTGGCATGTTCATCCATTGGGGTGTTTATTCCATGTTTGAAGGTGAGTATAAGGGGGTCGACACACCACGTTACGCGGAATGGATTTGGAACAACGCCCGTATTCCGGCGCAAGAATATGTCGATTTAGCGAAAGAGTTTAATCCCGTAGCCTATGACCCTGTTGAATGGGTGAAGTTGGCGAAAGATGCCGGTATGACTTATATGGTATTGACTGCCAAACACCATGATGGTTTTGCCATGTTTGACACCGAAACCAGTGACTGGGGGGTCAAAGGTTCAACGTGGGGCAAAGATACAATAACCCCTCTGAAAAATGCCGCTGATGACGCGGGTTTGCGCTTCGGCCTGTATTACTCACAATCTTTAGACTGGGGGAACCATGGTGATGAAGGTGGAGCACATTGGGATCGTTCTTATTCCCCATACCCTTCTCTCGATCGTTCGAAATGGCCTGAGCGATTCAATCAATATATGAATGATGTTGCTTTCCCACAGCTTGAAGAATTAACGACCAACTATGGCAAGCTGGATATGTTTTGGTGGGATATGCCTAAAAACATAACGGATGGTCAGGTTCAGACAATGGCAGACATCCTTTGGGGTAATCAACCACAAATCGTTTCTAACCGTCGACTTGCTAGCCGTCAAAACTCACTGCACTTTGGTGATTTTGATACTCATGAGCAATCTATTCCACCTGTTCCCCTGCTTGATTCGTACTGGGAAAGCTGCATGACGATGAATAACACTTGGGGTTATCGTCGCTCAGACCAAGACTGGAAGAGTACTGCTGAATTGATCCATAACCTTACCGGCGTTGTCAGTAAAGGTGGCAATTATCTATTGAACATTGGTCCAAAACCCGACGGCAGCTTCCCACAAGCATCCATCGAACGTTTGCGGGATATTAGTCAATGGATGGATGTTAACGGCGAGTCTATTCATGGAACCACGGCGACCCCGTTTCTATTCCAACAGGCTTTCCGTGGGGCAACAACGCAACGTATACATGATGATGGTGTAACGCTATACCTGCATGTTTATGATTGGCCCCAAAATGGTGAGCTACAGGTGCTCGGTGTTGCCAATGAAAAACTGTCAGCTTATATCTTAGCTGATAACGAAAAAACGCCGCTGAAGATCAGCCACAATGATAAGGGAGTAACTATTGCTGTCCCAGAGCAGGCACCAGACCAATATAGCTCTACGGTTGTTCTAGACATAGAGGGTGAACTGGAGATAGAAGAAGTGACGGGTGTGATGACCGTTGATGGTATGGTGCTTCGCTCCTTAGATGCCGATACCACGAGTGTTCATTATAATAGCTGGTACAACAGCTTAATAGACTGGTCTGGGGCTGAAAGCTCTGCCAGTTGGGGCGTGGATTTTGCTGAGCCGGGACGTTATGCGGTGCAGATGTTCCATGGAAACAAGGATGAATCCCGCATGCAGTTAACACTGGGTGATAATACCGCAAATCTGATCATTCCAGCCACGGGTGATGAGAATATGCGCCGTAAATATCCAAAGCCGACCATTGTTGGGGAAATTGTTGTCACTCAAGCGGGTGAACAAACCCTAACTCTGGCCCCTGCCTCTGAAGGTTTTTCTCGGGTCAATATGGGTGAGTTGACTATTTTGCCTTTGGGTAATGCCCTACAAGGGCCGGATGGCAACATTGGCATGCACGCTTTGAACGCTGACTACGACGGGGAAGCGGTTGTTTACCGTGGAGCTCGCCAGTTCTTGGATGGGAAAAAAGAGGCGCTGTCATGGGAAACCACCATTACTCGCCAGACGGGGGCTTTTGATGTCGTTTCCACCTATCGTAGTGAGAAAGCACAGGAGATAACCCTTTATGTTGGCGATAAAGCGTATCCTTTCACGCTGCAAGCAACGGGCGAATTCCCTGAGCCTCTAAACTTACACATTGGTCAAATTGATTTGACTGAATCTGGGACTACGGAAGTACGTTTAGAAACAACAGCCAACGGAACTTTTGATTTTTATGGTATTGAGCTATTTGAGGCGGGGTTTTATGCGACCAGTGAAGAACCATTAGCCACAGTATTCCCTATAGCGCGTAGTCACAATAATTACGTAGACAAAGGACAGCATCCAAAGGCTCATTTCTCTGACAAAGTGTTGGATGGCAGCAATGAAACTCGTTGGTTACCGTCGCCCCGCAACCCAAATGATATGTGGTTCGAAGTTGATTATGGTCAGCCTCAACACATCAAGCACATTAAACCGGTGATAGAGGAACGCCTAGGACAGACAGAGTTCTTTAACTCTATTGAACTGATTGTGACTTACCTTGATGAAAGTGGTGAATGGCAGAAGTTAGCTACATTGCCCGCTCAGAAAGCTAACCAAGGATTTGCCGTTAACCAAACAGCAAGGCAGTGGCGCTTTGAGTTTAGTTCAAATCGACGTGGCACATTCTCCGTAAGCCAGTTGATTATGAATTAATGAGTGTTTTTACGGTTTGAATCACCTTAGTGTCAGGTTAATAAATCTGGCACTTTGTTATTAACCTGAGTGTTGAAATATTTAATTTTATCCGTCTCCTTATAATTTACTTCATATGTTGTATGACGGTTATTTATTCGAGTACCAAGTGCTTGAATCTTATTTATAAATAAAGGGATGTATGAGAAAAATTTTATCTCTAGTGGCTTTGTCCATGTTTAGTACTGGTGTGTTGGCTGATCGTACTTATATTAACCCTATGGATCTCGAATATCAGTATGGTGAAAGGATTCCGGAACGTCGCCAATTCATTAAGGCTGAAGGTTTGGTTACTCGGCAAAGCGCAGATCCGGTTGTCGTAAGCTTTGAAAAAGATGGCAAGCATCAGGGCTATTTTTTGTTTGCCAGTCAGGGGCGGGGATATTGGATGTCCGAAGATCTAGTGACCTGGCAGCATATTAAGCCGACTGGTGAATGGCCTGTGAGCTACTTTACGCCGGGTTCCGGCTCGGATCCTACTACCGAGAAAGATCCGCAGACCGGGCTGGAATGGAAAGATATGATAGCACCGGCAGCCTTGGCGAAGGATAGTAAGATCTACCTGCTGTCATCCAATCGTAAAGGCGGTCTGACAACGCTGTTCGTCTCTGATGACCCGGCATCAGGTAAATGGAAGGTGGCCGATGAGGACCTAGGCTTCCCTGTTGTTGGAGATAGGAACCTCTGGGACCCGGCGCTTTACCACGAGGATGAGCAGTGGTACGTATACTGGGGCTCCTCAAATTTATATCCATTGTGGGGGGCTAAAATCAATCGAAATAATAAAGACGGCTTGTATATCGACCGCTTTGCCAAGCCTCTGCTTGCTATGCATCCAGATGTGCATGGTTGGGAGCGGATGGGCTTTGACCATACTTCCCCTCAAGCCCCCTACGTGGAAGGGCCGGAAATGCTTAAACATGGCGATACCTACTATCTTTCCTACGCTGGTCCCGGTTCAGATGGAAACGTGTATGGCGATGGGGTCTATATCGGCAAGTCCCCTTTGGGGCCGTTCACTTACCAGGAGCACAACCCGGTGACTTATAAGCCTGGAGGCTATGTTCATGGCGCTGGTCATGGCAACACCTTTAAAGATGCCTTTGGTAATATCTGGCGCAGTGGCTCTAATTGGTTTGGGGTTAATTGGGTGTTCGAGCGGCGAAATGTGATTCTACCGTCTGCAATCGACGACGATGGCATTTTATATTCAACGGCCCGTTTTGCTGACTTCCCGCAATTTGCGCCAACGGGTA
The DNA here is from genome assembly GCF_050336695.1 of Photobacterium minamisatsumaniensis. Taxonomy (NCBI): domain Bacteria; kingdom Pseudomonadati; phylum Pseudomonadota; class Gammaproteobacteria; order Vibrionales; family Vibrionaceae; genus Photobacterium; species Photobacterium minamisatsumaniensis. Next base: position 40,706 of record NZ_JAKJSI010000029.1, read on the forward strand.
AGTACAGTGATCCCAATGATCTGTTCACTGGCTGGATGTTACTGTCCTACAATAAGCCAGCTTGGGCGACGTCCGAACTGCCTCCCGAGAATGGCCGTACTTTTTATGCGGGCTTTGTGACGAATGAAAATCCTCGCAACTTCTGGGTTGCGGGTAAGAACAATGATGCCCAGCATGTTGTGGTGGATCTGCAAGGCGATAAAACGGTCAATGCAGTTCAAATCAATTATGCCGATTACATGGTGGCTGGTGAAGAGTATCGGGCGCCGTTACCAAGAGATAACAGGATTGCGGAATATAAGCAGCGGATCTATACCCATTACCGTCTTTTGCTGTCCAGAGATAATAAGACCTGGACGGAGGTCAGCAATAATCTCGATAAGCAGGAAAATCGGTCAAATATCTACATTGAGTTGGACGAGCCGGTCACAGCCCGTTTCGTGCGCTTTGAGAATGTTAATGTTGGGGTGAAACATCTGGCGTTGAATGGATTACGGGTGTTTGGCTCTGCCAATGATGAGTTGCCAGCTATGCCTGAACAAGTAACGGTGAAGCGAGATACTGATCGCCGCAACGTATATGTGGCTTGGCAGGCGGTGGAAGGCGCTGTTGGTTATAACGTACGCTTCGGTATTGCCCCGGATAAGCTTTATCATACCTACCAGATATGGGGTGATGAGTTTGATGGTCAAAAGGAGATTCGCTCACTAGACATTCATAAAGGCTATTATTTCGCGGTCGAGGCATTTAACGAGACTGGCGTCTCCAAGTTGTCCTCTCCCAAGATGGCCAAATAATCAGATTCTGCCAATGCTGGGTGCCGCTGAATGAGAAAATAAAAATGCGCTGACTACCATTAGCGCATTTTTTATTGTCTACGGACGAGGGATCAATAAACTTGGTACTCAGCGGTCCAATTGAAGCTTTGCCCGACAGGTACATTGACCTCAATGAAGTTTTCCGGAGACAGTGAACGGTCATTTGCCCAAATGACTAGCTTGTTTAATGGTTGGTCTACCTGAACATTAATACCTCTGTTTAGTTCACGGTGATGGACGCGAAACTGGTGATCATTAGGGGTATTGCTAAACCCCGTCAGTGGAACGTACAGTCGCTTATCATCGCGGATTGAGTCAAGTATCTTGAGGCTATCATTTTGTAGTTTTACACGTGACTCACTCTTGTGTTTTTCCGGCGTAAAAGGAAAAAATACTTGATATTGTTCATTAACATCCTGGTCATCAATGACAAAAAAGTGGTGATTAAAGACGTTGGTTTCAATCAGTTTCTCACCCGTGTTTTCCAGTAGATGTGACATGGTGAACCCTTGCTCATTCAAACTAATGTTTTTCTGATAACGATAGCTGTAACCATTATCGGCTCGTAGCGTGTGAATGAACTCGACACTGTCTTCTAAAGCGTTAACTTGCCATTCACCATGGTCAAGAATCTGGTAGGGGTTGGTAAAGTTAAATCGTTTCTCGTCTTCTGGTTTTTCCAGAACACCGATACCGATACGAACAAAAGTATCGGATTCACCATAGCCTAGATTATCGAATATCTGAGCCGGCCCTTTCACGCTGAAGTGCAGTTCCGGATCATGTACAGGCTCAGGGCGCCAGCGACCGAAGTATTCCACACCTTCAAATTTAAGCGAGTGAATTAAGCCTGACCAATCGAAGCGAACGGAGCGGTAAGAACCTGCTTCGGCATCTGGTAGGTAGATCGCCATTTCAACTACATCGTTTGTTAACCGTGCTTCAGGGAAGCTGAAAGCTGAAACGCTAACTAAAGATAAACAGCCACATAGTAACCCGCAGACTTTCATTCAATTTCCTTTATATATGTATTGAAAAAAGGCACTAACCTAGCAGAAAACCGACTAACCTCATGTCAGCCAGTAGGTATCTGCTAGGGAGCTGCGTCACTAGCCTTTAAGTGAGGCTTGCTCTTGTCCTTATAGGTTAGGGCTGCCCATTGTGTTGTTTTTCATTGTCGGGTGAAGATTAGTTAAAGATCTTCAGTAAACTCAACTGTGTAAGGAGTCTTGAACAGTGCTGGGTATTCTGGCTCTGGGAACTCTTCTAGCAATGCCAAGTAGTCGTTGAATAGTTCATCAAACTTTTCAGGCTCTTCATTCCTTAGGTCACGGCGCTGGGCAACATCGTCATTGAGGTTAAACAGCATGGCTTTGACATCTTCTTTAACCAGTTCGCGATTGGCACGTTTTTCACCTGCGACTTTGTGCTGGTCGTTCCATGTAAGTACCCAATCGCCTTTACGGTAGGCAATGTCATGGAAAAAGCGGAAGAACAGGGCTTCATGTGGTCTGCTTTCGATTTCGCCGTTTAGGTAAGGGATAAGATCAACCCCGTCCAGCTCAGGGGTGTTTTCAACCAAAGGAATATCGCGGGTTATTGTAGGCAAAATATCTAATGAAATGACAGGTTTCGTATACTGCTTTCCTGCCGGTACAACGCCAGGCCAGTTAATGACAAATGGGACTCGAATGCCACCCTCAAAGGTATCCCCTTTAAAGCCTCTTAGATCGGCTGGGTTGCCTGCGAGGTTGACTGGGTCTGTACGGCGAACAATGGTTTGGTAACCATTGTCGGATAAGAATACAATCGCAGTGTTGTCATCGATGCCTTTTTCTTCAAGCGTTGACATGATATCGCCTAAACCGTCATCCATTGCCAGCAACATGGCGGCAATAATACGGCGATGTTTGGTTGCGAAATCCCCCCCTTTAAGTTCATCTACTCGTTTAAGGTAGCTTTCAGGGGCTTGGTAAGGTGCATGCACAGCATTGTAAGCGAGATACAAGAAGAATGGATCTTCATGGTTCTTTTCAATAAATTCAACGGCTTCTCGGCTAAATTCGTTGGTTAGATAGGTGCCATTTTTATAGTCGACAATCGCTTCGTTACGATGAATAGGGGATCGATTTGGCTTGCCTTTATATTCCTTGTTTGCATAGAAATAATCGTGACCACCGGCCAAAAAACCGTAAAAATAGTCGAAGTTACGGTTCCAAGGTTTGTGCTCTTCTTGATTCTGACCAAAATGCCACTTTCCAATGGCACCTGTCGTATAGCCCGCCTCTTTGAAGTGGTCTTGCATCATTGGCTGGTTAGTCGGAAAGCCTCTTTGGGCATGACGAGTGAAATTCCCCCAAATACCCAACCTGTCTTGGTAACGGCCTGAAATTAAACCAGCACGAGAAGGGCCGCAGACAGATGAGGTGACATAGCCTTGGGTAAAGTGGGTACCGCCTGCCGCTATTTTATCGAGATTGGGCGTGAACATATCATCTGCACCCATAAAGCCAGATTCGTCGTAGCCAAGGTCGTCGACCAAAACCACAATAAAGTTGGTGTTGTCATTCTCAGCAGGTGATAGGGCTGCAGGCTGCTGAGCTGCAAATGACATACAGGGTAACAGCGCGATACCGAGTGCCGCTTTGGTGAATATTTTCATTAAGGGTATTCTCTTTATTATTGTTGCTGCCAAAAAATAGGATTTGAGTAGAACCACAAGTCTTGCCAAGGGTATTGATTACCTTGCTGTCTTTTCGGTTCCAATATGTCGGTACTCGTACCCCGTAATCGTAGATAACCGTTCTGATGATCTCGCGGGATATCGATTGTTAGAGCAATAGTGTTGTTTTTCACTTGCCACTGTGACTGATCAATCCGTTGTATGACTTTGGTGGTGCTATTCGAGTTGGGCTCATTGGTGATGGCTGGGTCAACGGCTCCGGTAATCACGTCGATGCGATTTAACTCTGGAATATCACCGTTGGCATTCTTGTCGTTAGTGAGAGCTATCTCAAGCTTCAGTGTTAGCATGTCTTCACCATTGTTTACCAACAGGGTCTCACCAAGAGAAGCGCTGTTGTTTCCTTCGTTGTTGGTAATACCTGCGCTTAAATCGGCATGAAGGCCGTTGATCAGATCACCAAAGACAATAAAGCTGCGACCGTGACGGAGTCCGTCCATGATGTCGGCTGGCTCGTTGCGGGCATAGACATAGGTTTTGTTGTACTCGCCCGGCCAGAAATCACGGCCATCTATGCTGGCATGTTTATGAGAATCGGCAGAGGAGGTGATCCAGAAGCGCATGCCGTTGCCAAGGATATGATCCCATACCCCGCCAACAACAGCTGTCATTTGGTCGGCACCTCTGAAAGTACCAAATTTAAAGTAGCTTCCGCGATTACCTCTAGCTGCTTGGTGGCCCGGTGTGCCAACCATACCGATAAATACCTCTGGGTCGGTTTGGTGCCAAGTCATCAGCTTTTCAGGCGTAACTCTTGCCCACTCGTTAATGCCTGTTGCCTGACGGCTAGGGTGATTCTTGATGATGATGGGCTTTTCATCTTGGCTGGCGAGGAATGCGATACCCTTTTGCATGTGCCCGACATTGTTGCGGTTACGGGTTTCTTTCCGGTATTCCCTAATAGAGAAGTCACGCTGGAATTTGACCAGCACATCGCGCTCGTCAGCATTGATAGGCATCATGACGGTTGCGTGCTCACCAGCCGGTACGTCCAGCTCGATACCGAAATACTGATGGACATCCGGCACGGATTCACGTGCTGCCAGTAACTCGGGGTAGGCATGTTCATCGAGTAATTTGGAATGCTCTGGACCACCATGATCGGTATTGACTAACCAACTAAGGCCGTACTTCTTGGCGGCTTGTGCATTATCGAGATAGCTATGTAGGCTGTCACCGCCTTTGATGGGGGACCAAGGCGTCGTGGATTTGTCCCACTTTACACTCCAGTGCGTATGGGCGTGGTGCTCACCGGCAAGCCATTGTCTTTCTTGAGCTACAGCTTGCGAGGCCATAAAGCTTAGTGTCAGGATTGTCGCTAATGTTATTAATCGAGGTTTCACTTTAACGTCCTTTAATAATAATTATTTCGTTGGTGGGATTGCAGGTAAAATGTATTCAGGTACAAATTGCAGAGGCACACGTCGCTGTTGACCCGTATTGCTGCTAGTGACGGCGACGATAAGATCCAATTCAGGATTCACGAAAATAAACTGGCCACGGGCACCTCTTGCCGAAATGGTTTTTAGCTCTTTACCATCTAAACGGAAGTTCTGAGTCCACCAGAAATAGCCATAGTTACCGTTTCGCGTCTTGGGTGTTGTTGCGGTATGTAGCCACTCTTTTGTAAGTAACTGCTCACTATTAAACTGCCCTTTGCCTAACAAGAGCATGCCGAATTTAAGCATGTCTCTTGATGTCATGTGGAGCCCTGAACTGGCTTTAGTCAGGCCACAGGCGGATGTCTCCCAATAGGCATTGGTTATTAACATTGGCTTGAAAAAATGCTCGTTGGTAAAAGCCGCAAGATCTTTGCCTGTTGTGTTGTACAGCACATGGTTGAGGATGTCGGTATCCGCACCTTGGTATTTGAAATGTTTTCCCGGTTCGACATTGTCAGATAACGTGAGGTATAACTCTGCATGGTTATCGGCCGTGATCGGCGAGTGGTCAGCGGTATGCTTGGGAATAGAAAGACCTGATTGCATGCTGAGTAAATCATGCAAGGTGATAGATTCGCTGCCAGTCGCGAGTTTCTCTTTATCGATATTGGAAAGGTATTTGATTGCGGGATCGTTGACGCTATCTATGTATCCGAGTTCAATAGCTTTACCGATGGCATTGGATAGCATGTTTTTGGTGATAGAAAACATAAAATGCGGTTTATTTATCGCACCATCATTCCAGTAATCTTCCGAAATTAATTTGCCTTGGTGATGAATCAATAAGCTGTCTATTTGACCAAAATCGCCTGCGGCAATCTTCTGACGCAGCTGCTCAATACCATCAACGTTGATGCTGGCATCGTGAATATTTTCCGTGAAAATACCGTCATTAAGAAAGGCTGGAACGCTATAAGCAGTGCTACCGCTTTTTATAACATGAGATAACGATTCGGTCTTGGTGGCTGTAATGTGATTAAGCGTGACTTCCTCGTCACTGAGCCCATCTTGAGCTTTTACGGGTAATGCCATGGAGAATACCAGTACTGCCCCTATCTTTGTAGAGCGGTAGCCATTGGCACTTCTCATTCTTAGCAAACTGAGCAAATCATGACACATCATTCATGGCTTCCTGTGTAGAAACTTCTGTATAAGAATTTGAGCTAAACAAGGCTTTGATATCTTCCAAGGCCGCGTACAAGCACGGTAGAAGTACTAGCGTGATGAAGGTCGCGAAGAGGATGCCAAAGCCGAGAGATATGGCCATTGGGATCATCAACTGAGCTTGATTAGAGGTTTCCAATATCATTGGCGCAAGGCCACCAAATGTTGTTAGGGTCGTGAGGATGATAGGGCGGAAACGGCGTGTACTGCCCGCGATGATAGCGTCTATCAGCGCGACTCCCTTTTCTCGGTTACGGTTAACTTCTGTGACCAGTATTAAGCTGTCGTTGATAACGACCCCGCTTAAAGCCAGCGTTCCCAATAGACTGACAACGCTTAAGGTGTAGTTGAGCATAGCGTGCCCAATAACCGCACCAATCAGCCCGAATGGAATGATGATCATAATGATCAGCGGCTGTGTGTAGCTACGAAACGGAATCGCGAGTAAGCAATACAAGGCGAGCATGACCAAGGCGCCATTTGTTGCAAGGCTGCTTAAGCTTTCTTTTTGTTCAGCCTGATCCCCTAAGAAGCCAATACCTAGGCCTGGGTATTGCTGCTCTAGAATCGGAAAAACATCACTGGCTAACGTTTGTGAAAGTGCCATAGCCTCTGATGAAGGGGTAATATCGGCGCCAACGGTTACTCGGCGGCGACCCTCGCGGCGTTGAATGGTTGAGGCTGAATATTCACGTTCAACGCTGGCAATTTGCGAGAGCGGCAAGTAACGATCACCGACTTTTATCGGTAATTGTTCAAGGTGGTAAACACTGGAACGTTGCCAATCAGGAAGCTGAACTTTTACATCAACTTCATCGCTGCCGCGTTGTTGGCGCATTGCTCGCACCCCGTTAAAGGCATGGCGCACCTGGCGAATAAGATCTTGTTCGTTTAACCCCATGCTCTTGCCTTCGGGCAGCAGTGATAGGCGGATCTGCTGGCTGCCAGACATGAAGCTATTTTCAATATCAACGACACCATTATAACCGGCAAGGATCTCACTGAGGTCTTCACTTGCCATCTGTAATTGTTGGGTGTCTCTGTGGGTTAGCTCAACGGTGACACCAGCAACGTCTGCGCCGGGGCCGTTGCCTGTTGCTGAAAAGCGAACCGCATTAGCCGTCGGTATATCACCGGTTTCTTGTCGCCAAGCCATGGAAACCTGGCGCGTTGGAATATCTCGAATTTCTGATGGTTGGAGAAAGATCCGTGAAATAATAATGAACTCACCATCACGGCTCCGAATATGCGTGGATACGCCTGTGGCGAGGTCACCTCCGCCATTCTTTTGGATCACCTCCATTGCGGCTTGTTCGAGTTTATATCTGACCTCTGTTGCTTCTTCATAGGAGGTGCCAACAGGCATGAATGCACGCGCAAGTGAAAACTCGGCTTCGACCCGTGGCATAGTGGTAAAGCCGAGGTGACCACCAGAAATGTACCCGATAGAAATAAGTAACATAACGACACCGCTACTGATAACGAGGTAGCGCTGAGCGAGTAACCATTTTAAGGCTGGGGTGTACGCGCGGGTGATAAACCATTGCAGCCCTTTATCAACATAGCCTTGAAGGAAAACAAATGGCTTTGTCCATGTTGGTTGCTGGTGGCTGTTAATGTGTGCCAGGTGGGTAGGAAGGATAAACAGTGCTTCTACCCAAGAAATGATAAAGACACAGGCAACAACCAGTGGAATCACTTGGAACATCATGCCGAGTGTTCCTGGTAGGAACCAGATAGGGATAAACGCGACAATGTTGGTTAGAATGCTGAAGGTCAACGGTGTTGCAATGTCTTTCGCCCCTTCAATTGCCGCTCTGGCAAAAGGTATGCCTTGGCTTATTTTTTCATGGATGTTTTCTCCTGCAATAATGGCGTCATCCACTACAATACCCAGTGCGATGATAAACGCGAACATGGAGATCATATTGATGGACACATCCATGGCGGGTAAGAAAAGTAGAGAGCCAAGAAATGAGGTTGGAATACCGATAGTGACCCAAAACGCAAGTCGGACATCAAGAAATAGCGCGAGTACAAAAAGAACCAGTAATAAGCCGGAAAATGCATTTTTCAACAATAAGTGCATACGCTGTTGGAAAATCACGGCGTCATCGCTCACAACACTCAATGTCATGCCCGGTTGTAAGGCATTTTCAAGTTCTGGTAACCGTTCGTAAACGGCTTCTGAAATTGATACCGGAGTTTGATCGCCAATACGGTACAGTCGAATACTGGCCGATGGTAAGCCGTTATAAAATGAGCTGTTATTTTTATTCGCAAAGCCATCACGAATATCAGCAATATCCTCAAGGTAAACACGCCCACCTTGCGGTGTTTGCATCACGACGATGTCGTTAAATTCTTTCGCCCACCCTCGGCGCTCATCAAGCTGTAATAAGATATCTCCGCCACTTGACTCTATTCGTCCACCCGACTGGGTGACAGCATGATTGCTGATGCTACGAGCGACTTGGTCTAACGTTAGGTTATAGCGTTCAAGAGTTTGCGTATCGACTTGAATTTGGACTTCATATTTGGAGAAGCCGTTGACTTCGACCTGCGTTAAGTCAGAAGAACGTAGAAGGATATTTTGCAGCTCGGTACTCGTCTCTCGCAGGGCGATAGGGTCGGTGTCACCATAAAGTACCAGCTCCATCGACTCTTCGCGGGTTTCACTGCGTAACACCCTGGGTTTTTCTGCGCCTGCTGGCAACTGTGCTGTATTGACCGCATTTTCTATTTCACGCTTTACTCGTTCAACATCCACATTATTGATGAGTTCTGCGGTGATATTGGTTCCCGCAGAGTTAGCCCAAGAATGGATTTCTTTTATGCCTTCGATGCTACTGATTGCATTTTCTATTGGGAGGGTGATGCCCTGTTCCATTTCCACTGGCGTCGAGCCTGGGTAGTAAACCCATATCCGGACAGCGTTATGCTGCTGGTTCGGTTGAACTTCTTTCTTTATTTGCCACCCCATAAGTAAACCCCCAATGATGAAGAACATCATCAGTAGGTTTGGAGTGACCCGATTATGGGTCATCCACGCGATAGCACCGCGAGGTTGTTCATCTTTAGCTCGCTCATTTTGAGACTTCTCATCGATAGAGGCGCTCATGAGCTTTTCTCCTCTGTTAACATCGAGATGCCATTCGTTGATTCTGAAGGAGTATCAACGGTTTCGAGTTGTTCAACTGGAGAGCGGAGTTTTAAAGCGATACCTTCAATTGCACCGATCAACGGTGAAGTCACTATTCGATCACCAGGGTTTAAGCCATCGGTAATCAGTACCGTTTTTTGACCTCTATGGGCAATCATCACATCTCTTGCTTCTAGCTTGTTTTGATCATCCATAATCCAAACAAACTGATCTTTTTGAAGATAACGACGTGGCAATTTAACGGCGTCTTCAATCGGCTTAGCACTAAACTCGGCATGAAGAAACGCATTCAGAAGAACTGCTGGTTTTCCATGGTTCTCTGGTTTTTGCGCGAGTGGGTCATCTATTTTGATCAGCACTGAAGCGGTTTTTATTCGCGGGTCGAGCTCTGGTAATAGGCTAGTAACACAGCCTTCTCGATATTGATTCGCGCCCCATTCATTCGGGTTACGTATAATTACTTGCGAGCCAAAGCAATCGTCTTGATGGTTATAGAGGTGGCGGTCTGCTGATGGGATCGTTAGCCATTGTAATTGCTGGGCGGGCATACTTGCCTTTAGCCAGAAAGTGTCTGTCGCGACAATGTCCATGAGCACGGTATTATCACGTACTTGGCTGCCTTCAGCAGTATCTATATTAATGATTTGACCATCAAACGGAGCGGTTATCTGAGTCCGGTCGTAATTGATGATGGCCTTTTCTAATGACGCTTGACTGCGTGCGGTGTCTGCTTCAATTTGTGCCAATTGTGGGTGACGCAAAACTAAAGCAAGATCCTCTTCAGAGAGATCTTGCCCTGACAATTGGTATTCCATTTCAGCAGCTCTTCGACGCCCCACTTCAACGTCATAGAGCGCTTGTTGCCTATCAAGTACCGCTTCAGCTTCTTTGACCGCTAAGTAGTAATCTCGTTTATCCAGAGTGACTAAAGTTTCACCTTGTCGCACAAAGCCACCGGGGATCAAGTGGTGAGGAAGTTCAGTAATCGTGCCGCGTAATTGGGAACGAAGGTTAACACTTCGTTTTGCGATGACATCTCCCTGCGCAACAATTGTTGGGGCTTCATTGCTGTATTCAACGTTGTAGACATCAACAAGTCGAGCGGGTGGGGTGCCTGCTGGACGATGATGCTTAGGTTTTCCTTCCATTAACGCGTTAGTCGTATAGATACCTGCGGCAAGTATGGTGCAAGGTAGTAAGACTTTTAACGTCTTAGCAAGGTAGTGCATAGGTGTTGCGACCTTGTCTGTCATGGTCAGGATTCCGTTCTATGTTGAAGTTCAATGGTGCCGTCTTCAGAATGCGAAACAAGATGGCCGCCTAGTGATTGATAGGTGGCGATGCGGCGTAAAAAGAGTTGGCGTTGCGCGCTGAGTGTACGTTGCTGGAGAGTAAATAATTTCTCTTGGGCATTTAAAACATCTAAATACCCTTGCATGCCTCTGCTGTATCGAATTGATTCGACTTCAAGGATACTTTCTGCTTGCTTAGTTTGACGTTCTAAAGAGTCGAGTTGCTCTTGCTGGCTCAACTCTTCAAGCAGGTTAGTATCAACTTCTTCAAGAGCGGTTAGTACACCTTGGGTATAGTTGTAAAAGGCGATTTCAGCGGATGCTTCCGCCGCTTCTTGCTCCGAGGCTAACTTACCCGCATTAAATAATGGAATGTTTAGCTGAGCACCAAGGTCAAGCCGCCACAATTCAAAGGCATTCGACCAGTCATCGGATGATACGCCCGTGTTGATTGAAAAGTTCGGTAGCCGAGCGGCGGCGGCGGCTGAAACATCTTGTTGGCTAGCTTCATATTGATACCAAAGGCCGCGTACATCGGGTCGTCGTTCCAGTAAAACGGTTGGAATCCCAGAATTTGGTAAGGCCGGAAAGTCAGGAAATGCTGTGTACTGCCAGTCAATCGCCGCTGTCGGTGAGCGGCCCAGCAGTACATTCATTTGCTTTTCTAAGATCAATAAACGTTTTTGAGCCTGTTTCTCTTGTGCCTGTAAGCTTTCTAGCAGCTGTTCTTGTCGCCATAAGGCGCTAATGCTGCCTTGGCCAGTTCGATAACGGTGGCCTGTAATTTCAGCAATGACTTTGGTATTGCTTATTTGATGATTAAGAATGGTTAAAGATTGGTGCTGCTCTGTAAGTTGATACCAACGGCGAGCAATATCACCAGCGAGGCTTTGAGCTGCTGTCTGTAGTTGCTCGGCATTAGCAAGGTAGTTGAAATAAGCGGCAGTCGCGTTAGCGTGATTTTTACCCCATAGGTCGACTTCCCAACTTGCGTTTAACTTAATGCTTTGCGTGTCATTTTGGGTAATATCGCCACCGAGGTTGTTTCTTCCTCGTCGAAAATCACTCTCTATTGTGCCTCTTACATCAGGGTAGCGAGAAGCATCCCTTACGTCGGCGATAGCGGCTGCCCGCTGTACCCGTGCGACACTTGATTTTAGCGAAAAGTTGGACACTAAAGCCGTATTCACTAATTGTGTTAGTTGAGGGTCGTTAAAGTCGGTCCACCAAAAGGTATCTGTTTGGGCATTGCCTGAAATACTAAATGAATCCGAAATAGTGGTGGTGATATCAATGTGCTCTTTGGGTGTTTGAGTACACCCAGATATGAGCACGCTAATAGCTATAGCGCGTATAAAAATAGCTGTCCGACTTTTTGAAGGCATGAGTAAGCATCCACAAATCACAAAGGTGGTTATAGCAACCTAAATAATTATCTGTTCATCCATTCGGACTGAAATCGACTATGCGGTGTTGATTGTTTTTATTAATAACAAGTGGTTACCGCGATTTGTTTTGTGGTGTCATCGATTTATCCAGAGCAATTAATGACCATTTACTTATCCAGATTGGAATTATTAATAAAAGTAAATATGCACACATGCCCTCCCATTGGTTGAAAATAAGAGGGCGGGTTAAAGGGTGAACTATTTATTTTGAGCGGTTAAAAGCTTCGACGCTAATACGTTCGCCTTGATTGTAATTAATATTCCGGTTGGTCGGTTTATCACTGAGTTGATTAATAGGAAGAGTTGATTCCCATGCGTCAAACTTGTTCTTCAATGATTGTGCTATTTCAGGCTTGTCGTCCGCAAGATCAATCCACTCTCCAGGATCATTAATCATATTGAATAATCGAATTGTCCGAGGGCCATTATCGTCATTGACTGTCAGTTTCCAATCACCATCGCGAATGGCGTAATCATTATCCCGGCGCCAGTAAAGCGTGTCATGTGGTTGGCCGTCTTGTTCATCTAATAAGTAAGGGAAAAGATCAACGCCATCAAAAGGCACAGCCCCTGTTTCGGTGATGCCAAATCGTGCTGCTATGGTGGGAAAAACATCAAGGGAGCTGACCATGTGCTCATACTTTTTACCGCTAGGTAACCCAGCAGGGTAGTGCATAATGAAGGGAACGCGGATCCCGCCTTCATAGGTATCCCCTTTAAAGCCATTGAATGGACCTGGACTCGACATGGTGGTTTCACCACGTTTCTTTTTACGGGGCTGGTCGAACCCTTGCCCTGAAGGTGTACCGTTATCGCTCATGAAAAACACCAGCGTGTCGTTTTCCAAATCATGCTCTTTCAACGTATCCATGATGGCACCGATACCATCATCAAGAACTAAAGATTGCGCAGCAAAGAAGCGTCGTTCTTCGTGATGGACATCAAGGTGCTCAAGGCGTTCTATATAGCCGTCTGGCACTTGCCATGGGTGGTGAACGGCGAAGTGAGCCACATGCAGAAAGAAAGGTTCATTTGCATTTTTCTCAATAAAAGCGACCGCTTCATCGGTAAATAACTCGGTTAAGTAGCCATTGCCTTCCTGAATTGGCGCTTCAGTTTTTGTATTTCGATAAAGAGGAGAGAGCCAAGGTTTTCCACCCTCTTTTTCATCTGAATACATGTAGTTATGAGAACCACCATGAAAACCGTAAAAGAAGTCAGCGCCGCGCTCATTAGGTCGACCTGTTGGTTCGCCCATATGCCATTTACCCACAACGCCAGTGACATAACCAAGATCTTGCATCATTTCCATCATCAGCGGCTGGCTTCGAGGCACGTGGTTCTGTTCAAAGTTGCCATAAACGCCAAAGCGTTGTTGGTACACTCCAGTTAACAGCCCCGCGCGCGATGGACCACAAACTGATGCACTGACATAGGCTTGCGGGAAATGGACGCCACCAGCGGCTAAGGCATCGATGTTTGGGGTATGGATATCTTGAAACCCATGATAACCAACATCACCCCAGCCTTGATCATCGGTATAAATAACAATGACATTCGGCTGGTCTTGAAGGTTATCTCGGGTGGGCTGGCTTTCGTTTTCCGCCACACTACTGTTTACATAGAGCAACCCTGTTATCGTTAGTGCTAATACAGATTTATTTGGCTTTTTCAATATCATCTTATTATCTCGATGTGCTAGGAGTTACTCTGCGTAAATAGGCATATAAGCGTGATTAGCTCTGACAGCAGCGCTTAAGTTTTTTACCGCTACCACAAGGGCACGGTGAGTTTCGTCCACCACTGAACGTGTTCGTTGAAAGCTTTTGTTGCAGGTCGAGATAAATAATATCTGAAGCTGGTCGACCACGAGCTAACAAATCCCGCATGGTTTTCATTTTTGATTCTGTGTGTTTAAAGAACGCTTCTAGGCCGGTACAGAAATAGTTATGGCCAGGCTGCCCTGATTTTGAACGAGCAAAACGGTGTTTAGGACACCCGCCATGGCAGGCAGAACGGTATTCGCAGCGACGGCATTGTAGGGTGAGCGTATCTTTTTTGTCTTGACCAAATTTGACCGCAACGTCGAGCTGGTTCATATCACGGATTGTGTCGGTGTGAATATTTCCTAGCTTGTGCTCTGGGTAAACGAAATGGTCACAGTTATACATGTCACCATTCGATTCAAGAATGAAAGCATGTCCACAGGTTTCAGATTGCACGCAAATGCCAGAAGGCTGGTTACACCAAGTCGCGAGGGTCGAGTCGAATGTGTTGACGAATATGCGCCCAACATCTTTCTTCACCCAGCGGTCGAAAACACGGTTAAGGAATTGGCCATACGCAAGTGAAGGCACTGACCATTCAGTGACATCTGCTTCTTCTTGGTAATCGGGGCTAACTAAATACAAGCCCTCTTCCGTTACCTGCTTTGCTGAACGCTCAACAATAGGGATAAATTGCAGGAAGGTAGAGCCAATACCGGTTAAAAAGTCATAGACTTCGTCAGGGTACTTGACGTTTTCACTGTTTAGCACGGTGAGTGTATTAAAGTCGACGCCATGCTTTTTCATTTTGTTGATGGCAGCCATGACTTTTTCATGGCTGGCTTTTCCGGCGCGGGTTACGCGGAAGTGATCGTGTAAGCGTGCAGGACCATCAATCGAAACACCAATTAAGAAATTATGTGTTTTGAAAAATTCACACCATTCATCGTCTACCAATAAACCGTTAGTTTGAAAGGCATTGGTAATACGGTGATGTTTTTTGTATTTTTGCTGTAGTTCAACAGCTTTACGGAAGAAATCGAGCCCCATTAAGGTTGGCTCGCCGCCTTGCCATGAAAACTCAATATTTTCAGTATCATGTGAATCAATGTACTGCTTAACGTAAAGCTCAAGGGTTTCATCAGACATTTGCCAGCGGCTTTTACGCTCGGGGTAGAGGTTTTCTTTCTCAAGATAAAAGCAGTAGGTGCAGTCAAGGTTGCATACTGAACTGCTAGGCTTCGCCATTACGTGACTTTGTTTATACGTAGACATTGATTACCTTTTGGGCGTTATTGCATAGGCTATTACACAGAACTGTTTGTATTTCTAGCATCCTTGACTGTGTTTATTGTTCTGGTGCTGCAACCTATAACGGTTTTGATAAGTTATTAAATATTAAGCACTAATATGAGTGGCTTTAGTGCTTAATGTGTTTACGACTTTCACGACAAATAACGTATTAAGGCGTAAGAAATATGGGTGAACGCAATACTTTTTTAATGTTCAGTATAAACGTTTCGCTTAGTGGGTAGGTTACAGGAAACCCCGTAGTGCCTCAATTTTTGATTGGTTTGTCGTGGTTGGAATGTGAGCTATATCTACATTAATATCGATGTAGTAGAAACGATGAAAAAGACAGCGCCGAAGCGCTGTCTATGTATTTATCGATTACAGTTACAGTATGCGTACTATAGGCTGTTTAGGTTTCGCCAGTTAGTTTCGACTGGGAACATATTTTTGTTCCATCCCCATTTAGCGTCTTCGTTTTCAGCATCCCACGCGTTCCAAGCGTCTTGCAGGCGCTTAACTTGCTCTGGGTGCTGCTTCGCCAAATCGGTAGATTCCGAGATGTCATTGCTGATATTAAACAGCTGAACGCGAGGACGCTTGTTACGGATGTTTGGCATCACCAATTTCCAATCTTGGTCACGAATAGCACCCGCTGTGCTGGTGTTCCAGAATAGGAAACGGTTCTCAAGCTTTTCTTCTTCGCCTTTGAGCAATGGAAGAATATCGACACCGTCAAGTTGCCACTCGGCTTGCACTTCCATGTTGGTTGCCGCAGCAAATGTTGGGACTAAATCGAGTGAAATGATTGGGTCATCAATAGTCTGCCCTGCTGGAATCGTACCAGGCCAAGAAATAGCAAACGGTATGCGCATACCACCATCCCATAATGTGCCTTTTTCAGCTCGAAGTGGGTGGTTGTACGAATAGTTACCTTCGTATTTACCGCCGTTGTCTGAAAGGAAGACAACAATGGTATTTTTTGTTAGATCATTTTCTTCAAGCGAATCAAGAATTCGCCCGATGTTCTTATCCAAATTGTAGTTCATTGCAACAAGCTTACGACGCTTCTCATTTTCAATGTGCTCGAAGCGTTTCAAGTCTTCTTCTGTTGCTTGAAGTGGGCCATGGATACCGTTAAATGGTACATACAAGAAGAACGGGTCTTCTTTATGGCGCTCAATAAAGCTAACTGCTTCAGTACCAAAGCGGTCTGTTAGATATTCATCGAAATTATCATCTAAGACATCATTTCGATAGATCGATGAAAACGGTTTTCTTTTTACGTTTTGTTGGTTGTTCGGGCCGACAAAATAGTTAGCTGCACCATTGTTGAAGCCATAAAACTCATCGAAACCACGGTGATGTGGCCAGTAATGGCGCTGTTTACCATCATGGTGCTTACCAATCATGCCAGTGGTGTAACCCGCTTGCTGGAAGTAATGACCAAAGGTTAATTGGTCATCTGGCATACCTTGAATAATGCCTTCTTCACGTACAAATGGGCCAGTATTATTGTGGTAGCCAAAACGCTGCTGGTAGCGACCTGTGGTTAAACCCGCACGAGATGGGCCACAAACAGGCGCCGTAACATAACCTGCCGTTAAAATTGCACCACTTGCCGCAAGACGGTCTAGGTTAGGCGTTTCAACATCTTTGCTTTGGTTTTGGAAACCTGCATCGGCGTAGCCCATGTCATCGGCAAACAGGAGTACGACATTGGGTTGGCTAGGGGCTTCTGCATAAGCAACGGCACTGCTTCCAAGCGCTGCTAACACTGTCATGCTAACGGCTGTTCTTTTTAGTATGTTCTTCATAATGAATATCTACTTTTATTGTAAAGTGTTATTGGGCTGTTGGTTCTTTATAATCAGTTACGGCCACGCCACCCGTTGGCATGTGGGAATATGTTGCGATTCCAGCCCCATTTAGGATCTTGGTTCTGTGCATCCCAACGTTCAAACTCTGCTAAAAGACGTTTAACTTGTTCTGGGTGTTTGTCGGCGAGATCGTTTGACTCACTGATATCTTTTGAAATGTTATACAGCTCAGGCTTTGGATTTTTAACCAGTGTGTTATGGATCACAAGTTTCCAATCGTTGTCACGAATTGCACTCTTGTTGATGGTATGCCAGTAAAGGAAGCGCTCATCAATCTCTTTTACTTCACCCGTTAGGAGAGGCAGTAGGTTTTCGCCTTCCAGCTGCCATTCGTCCTGCACTTCAACACCCGCCATTGCAAGAGTTGTCGGCAAGATATCGAGTGAAATCATCGGCGTATCAATGACTTGCTCGGCTGGAACAGTGCCGCGCCATGTTATTGTGGTCGGTACTCTTATCCCACCTTCCCAGTAGGTATTTTTATAGCCATTTAATGGCGTATTGAATGACCCGTTACCGTTTGGTTTTCCGCCATTATCAGACATGAAGATGATCATGGTATTTTCCATGAGATCATGCTCTTCAAGCTTATCAACCATGCGGCCAATATTAAGGTCCATGTTGTACGTCATAGCGACCATTTTACGGCGTAATTCGTCATCAATATGGGAAAACTTTTCAAGATCGGATTCTTTAGCCTGCATTGGACCATGTGATGCATTGAACGGTACATACAAGAAGAAAGGCTCATCTTTGTGGCGTTCGATAAACTCGACCGCTTCACCGCCAAATATGTCGGTAAGGTAGCCATCGAAATCGTCAACCAGTTCATCGTTACGGTGAATAGAAGAATAAGCTTTCTCTTCGGCATTCATGTTATTAAAGCCGCTGACAAAGTAGTCGGCCGCGCCATTGTTAAAGCCGTAGAATTCATCCCAACCACGGTTATGTGGCCAGTATTTTTTATCGTCACCGTCGTGAGACTTACCGATAAAGCCCGTTACATAGCCAGCGTCTTGGAAGTAGTTACCAATGGTTTTAGCACTTAAATCCAATCCTTGTTCGATATCTGGTTCACTGACAAATGGCGCGGTATTATCGTGGTAGCCATAGCGTTGTTGATAGCGACCGGTTAGTAGGCCTGCGCGAGAAGGGCCACAAACAGAAGCGGTAACGTAACCAGCTGAAAATATTGCGCCTTCAGCCGCAATTTTATCCATGTGCGGTGTCACAATATCTTGGCTTTGGTTTTGAAAGCCCATGTCAGCATAACCAATGTCATCAACAAAAATGAACAGAACGTTAGGTTGTTGCTGAATCGGTTCTACTGGTGTATCGGCAAGTGCTGGACCGCTAATAGCGGTAGCCAGTGCCAGCGTGAGCCCATGCTTTTTAAACGCAGATTTCATTATATTCAGTCCTTGGAGAATGAGAAAACGGCCATTTAGAATGGCCGTTGGAAAGGATAAATCAGTGTTTATTCAGCGTCTGGGTTCATGACCAATTTGATATCTGCAAGACCGTATTTAAAGCCAGCAAGATTTGTAAAATCAGCCTCACCATCTTCCGTTGCTCTTTGTTCAATATGCGTCGTTAGTTTTTCGACATATTGCAGTCCATTTAAAGATGTCGTTCCATTTGGCTTCACAAAGAAATCATGAAGAGATATTTTAACGTGGTGTGCTTCACCGTTAACAACACCAGCTTGCGTTAAGTTATAAGACACAGTTTGTGAAGTAGGATAACCACCATTAGGAAGTCCAATAGTATTATTTACTGGCGTGTCCAGCGTTAGTACCAAATATGTATCATCGCCCGCTGGAAGGTGTGTAGATGGTAATAGAAGCGTCATTTGTAACTCGCCATTTGCCATGTAATGACTCATGTCTAAACGAGGTACTGTCATATCTTTTAGTTCTGATGCTTTATTAATGGCAAAAGCAAGAATACTACGTCGAGTTGAGTCGAATTTCTCGTCGTACTCAATACCTTTGTATCGAATCGTACCTTCATCAGTATTGTTGCCTGGGTTCGGGTTAATACCCTTACCACGAGTAATGCGAACATCATCTGCTTCGCCTTGGATGGCCCACGCACCATCTGTTCTAATGTCTTGATTAATGATAGTGGTGCTATCGATCAGAACTTTGCTGTTGTTGTTACTTAAACAACCTTGGACTTCTTGTGCGCCGGGTTGTTCTGGCACGGAATTAGACGCTAGGCGAGCTTGACTAAATTCATACTCAATTGCACCTTCACTTTCGATGCCCATAGCAAAATCAACACCACCTAGATCTAGCCCTTGCTCAACAAAACAGCTTAGTGGTACGCGGATCCATTGTGCAGTCCCCGTTTCAGTTACAGCAGCTGCAGCCATTGCACTTGTGATATCAATACTATGGGTATTATTACCATTACCCATCGTCAGCATGACTTTGTTGCGTTCTTCGCCTTCACCGATATCGTAATGTTTTGTCTGAACGTAGAATTGAACAGTACCGCCTTGGTCGTCGGCACTGTTGTTAGCCGCATTAATGTCATATTCTTGATTAGCTTTGAATACAAGCGAAGCCTTATCATCGCTTACTTCAACGGTTAATGGCTTAACATCGTAGAAATCACCTGTAACTTGAATATTATCCAGCGCACCATTTTCCTGTCCGTCGACATCAACTTCCATACCGTGTGCATCAACTGCTGTCATAGTATAAGGGCTGGTATGATCTTTTGGGTCATTGTGGTAAAGAGGTACTTGCGCGGTCAGAGATTCAGCATCACCACTATAATCGTAGTCATCACTTAAACAACCGGTAAGGGCTACGGTTGAAGCCATCATTAAAGCTAAAGTGGATTTTTTAAAAGTCATTGTAGGGAGCCTTATAAAATTTTTGTTAGAATTCGAAATTAGCTTTTAGATGCATTGAAACGGCGTAGATCCTCACGACTTACAATCGTTCGTAAGTTCTGTTGGTATGCGCGAAAATATGGTTTTCTCGCCTCTTTAAACCCATCCGTACCACGGCCGTGCTCTTGAATGAGTTGAGCGTTTGCTTTCGCCATGTCTGCTTTGTACTGAATGATTTTGTCGGCATCTTTTTGAGACAACGATAAGAAAACTTGTAATTCGTGAACTTCAGAAGAGATGCGTTTTTGATCTCTATAAGAGAGGTCATCAAATGCGATTGCTTGGCTAGACATCATTAGTAATAGAGCAGTAGAGCAAGTAATAATTGTTTTCTTCATGGCGTAAGTCTCCGAGTTGAGCTAGTCATATAAACGTTTCAATGCAGCGATGGGTGAAACATACAGAAGTTAGTTAAACGGTTCAATAATTACAGGCAGTAGAATAAAGAATATGCTGTATTTTCCTTGAATATGTGATGTAAATCTTATTCACGCACCGATTTAAATAAATATTGAGTTAATTATAAATAGTACTTTTATTGCCAAAGCATATATGTGCCTATCTGCATTATAAATACAGGGAATAAAAAGGTGACATCCATAAGTTATTGATTTTAAATGAACTGAATATATTATCGGTACGGTTTTAATGTGACGTGACTCATATTGTCAGAAATTATATTGATTGGTCTTATATAAAGTTTGTATGTTTTTTTCTGTTAAATCAGTGCTTTATTTATCAAATGTGATTTATTGACATAGATTGACATTCATGTCGAAACGTTTATCTTACACTTATTCATTTGGTGTCAAGCGCATAAGAGATTTACTTTTATGTTTAAAATACAAATAACGTATGACACCAAATTCAAAATCATAAATAACTTTAATTTACCGATACGTGAGCAGGGTTAAAATGAAGAAGACATTGGTTTTAAGCATAGGGACATTGTTGCTTTCTAGTGGAGCTATAGCGTCACAAGTCGATTCAAGTTCATATCAGATAGATATGGATGGGGATATAGATACAATTCAAGTTCGATCTGGTGAAAGTTCAAGTGCTAGCCAACGTCGTACGAACTTCTTTACTGGTTTGGTATATAACGAAGCGGTATTTGACCGTGCACCAAAACGCTCATCGTATCGTTTTGTTTATTTAGATGGCTCAACTCGAATAAATGAAAACTTTCGATTCCGACATGTATTGTCTGAGTCTTGGGTAAAAGAAGACAAAAGAGAGAAAACAAAAGACGGTCGTGTAAGCTTTACGCTTGCACCACGTTATGAGCAGTGGGTAAACCCAAATGTTAGCTGGTTTGCTGAACCTGTTTATATTCGTCAGGCTGAAGCTCAAGGTACAGCGACGCAAGAACTAAAATTGAAACCCGGTGTACAGTTTACATTTGGCCAGCATTTTATTTCGACCACGGGTGACTATCAATTTAAGTGGCGTGAACGTTACGACCGTAGTGTTCATAGAGATAGCAAAAACTGGCAAGGTTATTCAGCTGATGTGAACTATGTTTACCGCTATAGCCCACAAGTCAACTTCGGTGCGAGTGTTTCGTATAACGGTACAACGGATCATAGTGATTATGAGACTCGCCGTAAAAGTTATAATGTAAAACCATTTGTTCGCTTTAAGCATTTTTACGATATCACGACTGAAATGAGTACTGTAATCGGTCATGAAGAAAGTGGTCAACATTGGAACGGGTATGATTATGTTAAATTTAACATTAATAACAACAAACGTATAAATTCTAACTTACGTTTTGTTGCCAACTTCCAGTATGGTGATAATGAACGCCACTCACCTGCGGGCGTTACTGACTACAGTGGTGGTGACAAGCAAGAAATGCAGGTTCGTGTAGGCTTTAATATTACCTTGTAAGTAAGTGTAAAAATAATAAAAAGGGGCTTCAGCCCCTTTTTATTGATGGTTAATATAACGTCATTTTTATAAATACAATTTTATATTGAGCTTGATGTTTTCACTCAGCTAAATGTTCTTTTTAATAAACATCTTACATATAGCCTCAAATATAACGTTACTTTTTTGATCGTATAAGGTTAAGGAGTAAGCTGTGTTTATAGCGTGGAATATTAATAATGCAAGCCAGTTGTCAAAAGTATTTCATTTTATGTATAAAGAAATTTTACATTTATACTGTTGCTTTTAAAATGGTGGGCACAGTTACAGTGTCTGCCTTCGCTCTCAAATAACCAATATTTTTCTTTGTATAGCGCTTGCGCATCCTTCTTTCGTACGAACTTCACAAAAAATGACGCGTGATTTGAATGTGCTAGTTGAAACGTTTATATTGGTTTTTTCACAGTCAATACGCCACACATTTTAGCCGTTTTCATTCGTTTTTATCTTAGCTGATTTTTTGGTTTGACCATTTCTATTCACATAATTAATTGATATAACACAATAAATAGGTTTACCTCTAATTATGAATTTTCAATACTCTACCTTAGTCAAAGGACTTGGCGTGTTGTTAGCAACAAACACGGCCATGGCTCAATCAGCAGAAGCTGCTCCAGAACGAACAGGTCAATCAGAGCAACCAAACATCGTTTTTATCTTTTCTGATGATCATTCAAATCGAGCGATTAGTGCATATGGTTCAGATCTTGTCCAAACGCCAAATATTGATCGAATTGCTAATGAAGGCGCAATCTTCGAGAACACTTTTGTTGTGAATTCTATCTGCCAGCCGAGTCGCGCATCGATCTTGACGGGCAAGCATTCTCATCAAAATGGTGTCATTGACAACACATCTCGTTGGAATCCCAATCAGCTGATTTACCCACACTTGTTAGAAGAAGCGGGTTACGACACGGCATTGATTGGTAAGTGGCACATGAAACCAACACCGGTTAATGAGTTTGGTTACTCGTTTGTCCTAAATGGTGCTGGTGGCCAAGGTACATATTACCAACCTGAATTTATCGATCAGAAAGGCAAGAAAACCGTATTACAGGGTTACTCAGCTGACTTGATCACCGATCTATCGATTGACTGGATAGATGAGCATAAAGACGCTGATAATCCTTTCCTTATTAAGGTTCAGTTTAAAGCGCCACACACACCGCGTCGACCAGCACTTCGTCATCTAACAACGTTTAAAGATCATGTCTTCCCTGAGCCTGCAACCCTGCATGATGATTACACAACACGTGGTGAACATGCTCAAAAAGCGTGGATGCAAATGTACGGTATGGGGGACGTTGGTATTAATGCTTTCCCACCTGCGGCAACCACACCTGAACTTGCTGAAATCCGTGAAGAATGGTTAGCAAAAATGACGCCGCGTGAGCGTCGTGTCTTCAATCAATGGATGAATCGCATGTCCAAAGAGCAACGTGACGCATGGCACGCAGCTTATGATGACATTAACGTTGAACATTGGGAATTGCTTAAGAAACCTGAGTACCAACGTAGTCGCGCTAACCTAACAACGGAACAAAGAGCAACGCGTTTAAGCCATATGTATCAGCGTTTTATGCGTGACTATGCCGCAACTGTATTAGGAATTGATGAAAACGTAGGTCGAATTTTAGATTACCTAGAAGAGCAAGGTTTAGCTGAAAATACGATTGTGGTTTACAGTTCAGATCAAAGCTTCTTCATTGGTGAGCACGGTTGGGCAGAAAAGCGTTACATGTATGAAGAAGGCATGAAAATGCCATTCATGATCCGCTGGCCAGCTCAAATCGAAGCAGGTCAACGTCCAGAGGCAATGATCCAAAATATTGACTTTGGGCCAACATTCCTTGAGTCAGTAGGCTTACCTGTACCAGAAGAAATGCAAGGTATGTCATTTAAAGGTGTACTGGATGGTAAAATAAGCACGAGTGAGTGGCACAAAAAGCGTGAAGCGGTGTATTACCATTACTACATGGAAGGCGGCCACAATGTACCTCGACACGATGGTGTGAGAACTGAGCGTTACAAGCTAATTGACTTCTACTCTCAGAACAACGGTGAAGGCTGGTTAGAGTTGTACGACTTAGAAGAAGATCCGAACGAAATAAACAACGTGTATGAAAATGCTGATTACACCGACGTTCGAGCCGCTATGCACAAGCGCCTAGAAGAGGCTCGTGCCAAATACGAAGTTCCAGCTGATGTTTTTGAAGTACCTTATCCGTACATGCACAGACGTGAACGTAAAGCTCTCGGCTTGATTAAGTAGTAATGGCTAACTGGGCGTAAATAAAGACAATACGTCTAACAGCAACTAAAACTAGCGGGGGCTTTATGCCCTCGTTATTTGTTTCTATTGCAAGGTTTCTACACGCAATATCTCTCACTATAAATGCAGTGTTTATAAGTGCAATGTATCTAAACGTAAATATCTATTAGTAAAAAAGAAGATAAGCACTTTTGCCGTGACCTGAAGCACACTATAAAAATCTGAAGATTGCACTTGCAGTCGAAACGTTTATATTGAGTGCCAAGTGTTACCCATTTTGATGCTTTGGATCTTGTTAACGCATCGGTTTCATTACCTGAGCTTGCAATACATCAGCATCCCTTTTGAAGTTGAAGGAATAGAAATGAAAAAGAAGTTAGCTGCGCTGCTAGTTGGAGCAATGTTACTACCAGGTATGGCATTTGCTGAAACGGTAAAAAATGAAACCGTAATTAGCGAATCGGTGAAAAGTGATCAAGAGATCATTGATAGTCTATACCGTGGTGGCTATGCCTACTGGCAGCAACTACGTAATGAAAACGGCACTTATGAAGATAAACTGTTTCTAAATGGTGACCGCAGTTATGTCGGCTCTATTGCTAACTCTGGTATGGGTTTAGTTGCTTTAACCATTGGCCATGCTAATGGTTGGGAACCAGAAGCTGAACAACTTGCTTTGCAAACGTTGCGTAAGTTAGCTGGTCAAGATCCTGAATTTACAGTTCCACAGAACGCGACTAATACTTTTATCCATTTCTACAACACTCAAACGGGTGAAGCCGTTGGTGATGACTGGAGCCCAGTTGATAGTGCGATTATGATGTATGGCGCATTATTTGTTAAAAACTACTTCAGTGAAAACGACGAAATCGCCAAGCTTGCAGATTTCCTATACCAAAATACAGATTTAACGGACTATATTGCTGATGTAAGAACCGGCCGTATTTATCTTGCTCAACATACCGATGGCACATTTAAACCACATCGAACTAAAGCCTTTAATGAATATATGCTCGTTGCAGGTTTAGCTAACCAGCAAGCTGATGACCTGAAAAATGCTTCTAATGCAGCAAACGCTAAGAAATTTTGGGATATTTGGTATTCAACAACCAAGTTCTTACCAGTCGCTGAATATAATGGTATTCCGGTACTTTCAGAAGGTAAGACGTGGTTTACATCGCAATTTAATTTCTTATTCAATAACTATTTAATGCATGACTTTTCTAATAATCCAGAATTTGTTACCGCATTAGAAAATTCAACCAAAGCGGATTATGCATTCTGGCGTGATGTTGACGTTGAAGGTGTTGAATTGCAAGAATATGAGTGGGGTAGTGGTGCAGGTTCATGTCCAAATGGTTATTGTGTAGACCGATTCCACTTTAAAGGCGACCGTCAATTTAATCATAACTTAGTGGTTTCACCGCATATTGTTGCTGGTTACATTCCATTTAATGATAGAGCTAAAGATGATTTAATTGCCACCTATCGTGATAATACCATTAATGCTAAACATGTATTAGAGGGTGGTTATGAGATTTTATGGCGCTATAGCCATGACCAACCAGAATGGAAAGCAGAATTTATTGAAGGTGTTGATTTCTCAACATTTTTGTTTGGATTGGCTGCAATGCCTGACCACTTAGGAATGGACTTCTTTAATAAGTATAATAACTACTTTGAGTAGTTATACCGTTTAGATTATACCCGAATTTAGATATCTTATTGATCCTCCCTCCGTATTGGAAGGGAGGTTTTTTTATTTCTGTGAAGAAATATTATCAGAAATAAAATATTGAAATTAATGTTTTTACCGTGCATTAAAATGCTTTTTCTCTTTATTTTATCAAGAACATAATCTATATCACATTTTAAAATCAAGGAATTGACGAAAACAGTCGAAACGTTTAAATTACAGTTGTGAAAAGGATAGAGATTCACTTCAGTGTAACTAACCTGTTAGGTTGAGCATGTTATTTTACTGAATAGCTTATGCATGGATATGGCATATGAGCATGGTTTTATCGCAAAGCGTTAAAGTTAAAAATGGTTTGAAATCATCAAGCTGTTTATTTTTATATTAGGCAAGGACAATATGAATATTAAACGCTCAACCCTTTCAAAAGGGATCGGCTTACTGTTAGCTTCTTCTGCAATGACAAGTGTTGCCGCTGAACAAGAAAGACCAAACATTTTATTTATTTTCTCTGATGACCATGCCAATCAGGCTATCAGTGCTTATAACCCAACCCTTGGCCAAACACCAAATATTGATCGTATTGCCAATGAAGGTGCTATTTTTGAGCGTGCTTATGTAACGAACTCTATTTGTCAGCCAAGTCGTGCATCTGTTATGACGGGCAAGCACTCTCATAAAAATGGTGTACTTGATAACAGCTCTCGCTGGAATCCTAATCAGGTTATCTTCCCGAAAATCATGGAAGAAGATGGTTACGATACAGCCCTAATTGGTAAGTGGCACATGCACCCAACACCAGTTAAAGAGTTTGGTTACTCGTTGGTGTTAAATGGCGCAGGTGGTCAAGGCACTTATTACAACCCTGAATTTATTGATCAGGAAGGTAAAACCCAAGTAATTGAAGGTTATTCGACTGACCTTATCACTGATATGTCATTAGATTGGCTTGAAGAGTCTTGGGAAGAAGATAAGCCTTTCTTATTGAAAGTACAATATAAAGCGCCTCATACCCCTCGTCGCCCACCGGCTCGTCACATGGACACCTTCATGGATCATAACTTCCCGATCCCTGATACTCTGTTTGATGATTACAAAACCCGCGGTGAGCATGCTGAAAATGCTTGGATGCAACTTTACGGTATGACGCCAGTTGGTATTAATGCTTTCCCACCTGCACCGACAACACCAGAAAAAGCGCGTGTTCGTGAAGAGTGGATTAATAGCATGGATGGTGATCAACGCTGGCACTTTGATCAGTGGATGAATCGCCTGACTGACGAGCAGAAAGCGGCATTCCATGAAGCATACGATGACGCAAACGTCGACTACTGGGAAAAGATGAAAGATCCTATGTACAAGCGTCGTTGGGGTGATGTGCCACGAGATCTAAAAGTAGCACGTACCGAGTACATGTATCAGCGTTTCATGCGTGATTACATGGCAACGGTATTGACTATCGATGAGAACGTTGGCCGTATTCTTGATTATTTAGATGAATCAGGTCTTGCTGAGAACACCATCGTTGTTTATAGCTCAGATCAAAGCTTCTTCATCGGTGAGCATGGTTGGGCAGAAAAGCGTTACATGTATGAAGAAGGCTTTAAAATGCCATTCATGATTCGCTGGCCTGGACAGATTGCACCTGAGCAACGTCCACAAGCGATGATCCAGAATATGGACTTCGGCCCAACATTCCTTGATGCCGTTGGTTTGAAAGCACCAGAAGAAATGCAAGGTCTTTCTTTCCTAGACGTTCTAACGGGTAAAGTGAGCGATAAAGAGTGGGAAGAGAAACGTCCTGTTGTTTACTACCACTACTACATGGAAGGTGCACACAATGTACCACGCCACGATGGTGTGCGTAGTGATCGCTATAAGCTGATTGACTTTTACTCGCAGAACAAAGGTGAAGGTTTCTTAGAGCTTTATGATTTGGTGACAGATCCAAATGAAGTAAACAACGTTTACGAAAGCCCTGAATACAAAGACGTTCGTGAAATGATGCATAAAGAGCTGGACAGAGTACGTGCTGAATACGAAGTACCTGATGATGTGTTTACACCACCTTATCCGTATATGACTCGTAAAGAGCGTAAGGAATTAGGTCTTTAAACCGACAGTCTAGTCTGTTAATAAATCAAAAAAGCCACCTCTGGTGGCTTTTTTTTATGGTTTTTATTCTTAGCCGCTTGAGCCTTATATCTCTATGAACATACAAACCACGAGTTGGCAGAGGCGGTAATGTATGCCTCGTTATACCATTCAAGCCTCTCCCAAGCAGGTGCTGTTCGAATATCGCCTTGCCATTTTTCGGTTGCTAATACTTTCACCGTGCCATTGTTTACACTGTAAACCTGCCCTCGATAGGTATATCCATGTGGTGAATTATTGGGGTGATCATAAATACACACAGTAGCGCCGATGTTGGAATAGATAAATTCACTTTCATCGCTCCAAGTATTGACAGTATTCGTTGATACGGGGGACGCATAAAGGGGAGACATTGCCGCCGCGGGCACTGTGAGTACCCGGTGTGGTGTGTATGGCTGATAACCGAGAACTTGCGAGGATTGGTACCACTCCGTGATTGAAGCCGTCGTATTTTCAACCATTTTTAATGTGACGAAAGGTCCATCAAGACATAAATCAGCCCATAATGCTGTGCTAGATATTCGAGCAGAAAAAAGCGGTCGTTCATCAAATGTATTGGCTGCGGTAACGCACCATGCGCCTGACGGCTGGTAAATTAATTGCCCTGTATTCGCCTCGCACACGCGTTTCGCAAGTGCTAGGTACTCTGCAATGTCTTCTGCTGCATTTTGTTCGCTTGTTGAGCAGTATCGATAGGTAAATGAATAAGCATTTTTGGGATAAAATAACCCTTTATCAACAACAGCACCACTGCTGCGTATTTCATTTAATGAGATAAAACTCTGGGTTGAGTCGTAAAAGCTGTATTCCCCCGTTTTACGTACAGTAGAGTCAGGGGTAGAACTACAACCAATTAATATCATGCTAAGGCAAGTGGAAAGTACTGCGATGGTTATTGATCGAATATGCATACACACACTACCTTAGGTTCAAATTCGAATAGTAATAAGTATATAGCGTGCTGGTGTGGCTGGTTGAAATGTTACAAGTGAATTTGCTTCTATGTCATAGTTGAGAAAGCACTGTTGATAACAGTGCTTTCTATTTATAAACGCTTGGTATTTATTGGGTTACAACGGTCGCTACTGCTGTGGCATTTGCTTGTAATTCATAAGTGATATAGCTTACAACAACGCCATTAACGCGCTTTTGTTCGGCGTGGTGCGCAGTATTATTAATCAGTATTTGCGGGTGATCACCATAAAAGCGTGCTTCCCAAGTCAACGCTTGATCTGAAGTATTGGTGATTTCAGTATGGTTTAAACCTTCGTGACGAACTTTAAGCTCATGCTCTCCCATTGGTAAGTATTCCACCTCTAACCATTCAACATCTTGTGGTAAGTGAGAGGCGGTAACGATGCGATTGTCTGCAGCATTGGGCTCAATACCCATTAAACCTTCGATAGTATTTGAAATGAAGGTAAATGAGATTTCAGGGTAATCACCATTGGTACCTTGCGTCGGGCGTTCATGTGGCAAGTCTTTTTTATTGATGATGTAGTTCATCCACTTCCATGCTTCCTCGTTACGGTTATACGGGAAGTAAGTTTCAGGGATATAGGTGTAAGCCTCAATATTGTTTGGTGCCTCTGGTGTTGAGCCGATGCCATCACCGAGGTTTAATGAGATAAAGTCGAGATAATTATCATTTCGTACACCCGGTTCAGTAATGAGTTTCATCGGCATGAACCAGCTGTTCTCTTTACCAAAATCATTTAATCGTAGGCCATCTTTTTGGATAATATTGACGTAGTTATCTAATGGCTTATTAGGGTCTTTAATGCTCCACTCTTCATTAAAGAACTGTTTTAAATCATCCGCTTTTTCAGCCCATTCAAGAGCTGCATCTGTTTCGCCACGTGCTGTAAGCATGGCGGCATACGAAACCGTTGCTTGGTACTGGGAACCTATACCATCTCCCGCTTCAATTGGAAATTCGCCACGCTCATTGTATGTGGCAGAACCTTCAAATATGCCACCATAGCCTTCTGCGATGCCATTGGGTTCTTGATCGTCATGTAATTCGATGTAGTCAGTGAGCACCTTGGTATAGAAAGTCCATAACTCTTCATCTTCGATATAGCGTCGGTCACCTGTCCATAAAAATTGCTCGTAGGCTTTTTCAACAAACTCGAACTGGGCGGGAACTTCACGGACAAAGTACTCATCATGGTGATAATCAATTGTGTGTGGTGTGCCATCGAAATTAATCGCCCACAAGGTATACCATTTGCGTGGTTCGGTAGAGTGACGAGCAAATGTTTTGAACATCGAGAAATTTTCAGGTGCAAGCCCTGCCAGCCACGCCCCTGATGCTTGGTGAAGGAAGTCACGTGAATAGAAGGCTGTTCGATCAAAATACCCAGCCCAGTACGATGGGATATAGTCAGCTCGGCCGCTGCCATCGTTATTGTTTTCATCTCGGTTTACGAGGCCATTTTTGCCTGTCATGACAAACTGGTTGGTTTTATCGATTGCCCAGTTGAATGAATCTTCTAAATTCTTATTGGAAGAGCTAATCGTTACCTCTTTATCTTTGACGGTTGCAGTTGCCGTCCAGTTTTCTGTGTTCCCTTTTTTGTCGGTAACAGCAATCGTAACTGGGTTGGTGAAGTTTAGTTGATCGCCATTACCAATCGATGCATAGCTATCAGGCGAGATTGAGATATTGGCAATTTCTAAGTTAGTGATGTCAGTACCATAAGGTACAGCAAACTCGACTGTGCGGTTGTCACGATGAATACCGGCCATTCCCGTTTGCTCAGATACGGAAAAATTAATCACTTGGTTAAAAGGCGGTTGTTTGTTCTTTTTTGACTTAATGAGTTCAACGTTATCAATACTGACAGCGCTGCCATCAGAACCAGCAAAGAAAACATTCAGCGCCTCACCTTTTTCAAGTGGGATATGTTTTAGCGTGACTTGTTTATATTTTTTTTGCTTAGGGATCGATTTAGATACTAGCAAGTCATTGTGTAAGTTTTTCAAACCTAGCTGCCCCCCTTTTTCAGGGCTTAATACATAGGCTGATAAGTCGTAATAAGCGGTTTCTGGTACATTAATCGTTTGGCTAATATGATGATCAGAGCCGATAGCGATACGGCCGCGATAAGTACCTTCATAAGCGTTATCGCTGCGAATATTGGCGAAATGATAGTGCCACCCTAATCCTTTATCTTCAAATCCAGGGTTAGAGATAATGTTGTTTTCTTGTGGGGAACTGGCGAAACTACTTGTCGATATCAGGATGGTTGAAAGTACTGCTGCAAGGTAATGCTTTTTCATGCTTAGCCTCATGTATTGAATGTGAAATATTGTTGCTTTAAATAAAGTGAGGGTGACTTCTTATCATTGTGATTTCCCTCACTGGTGATACACGGCACATCATTACATGTTGAAATCGCTTACATCGTCTCGATTAACGTTTAGGTTGTCCTGTTTCCTAAGATCTTGGAAGGTTGAGGGGAGTGAATATAATAAAGTTGGGATCAACATCGATGATAGGCACATATACATTGAGCAGTGATGATGATCATTTGGGGTGAGTGCGAAACAGTGAGGTTCCTATTCCGTAAGTTCCGTTTTCACTGTTCGCACAGGTAGCAATATAGTTACTGGCTAAGTGGCAGGCTAGCACCTAAAAGTGCAAATACACCGCCACAACTTCGGTTAAATATCTTACCTTTACGCTCTAGCCAAGGGCGTAATGTATAAGCCGTGCAAGCCAGTAAGTATTCGACGAAAAATTCAACGAAAGCAAATGTAGCTGCCATAACAAAGAACTGTTGAAGCAAAGAATGATCGGGTGACATAAATTGTGGCAAAAACGCCCCGAAGAACAGCAATACTTTGGGATTTGAAATTGCGGCAAGTGCTCCCTGTCGAAATAAACTGAGGTTGCTTCTGTGATCCTCGGCTTTCAATTCACCGATTTGAATACTAGGGCTGCGCCATAACTGGACACCGAGATAGATTAAGTACCCCCCGCCAACCCATTTAAATACCGTTAATGCTTGTGAAGATGCCAGCATGATTGCCCCAATGCCAAACATAGACAGTGCAATTAATATGATAAATCCAGATATCCCACCTGAAATGGTCGCGAGAGCTTTTTTCTTGCCATACATTGCCCCATGGCTTAGTGCGAGAAGTCCATTAGGGCCAGGAGCAAAAGCAAGGCCAGTTACAGCAAATAGATAGAGAAGCCAAGTCTCGAATGACATAGAGTACCTTAGGGTAATTTTATAGGTTAATGACGGCAGTATAGGTGGAGAGAGGAAATATATTATGGTGAAAACTGGACTATATAAGGTACAATTTAGACACGATTGAAAAGTTAACGTTTTAGGCGATGTTCATGGCGCAATTACAGAGTTCAGCAGATGTACGGTTTTTATTACTGCCATTACCTGAATTCAATATGCTGCCGTTTGGTGGTTTTCTCGACAAGTTACGCTTTTCCGCCGATGACGAAGATTATAGCCAACAACGTTATTGCCAATGGATTGTCGCGGGGCTAGAAGCGGGAGCGATTGTGTCGAGCAGTGCCATTACGGTTGAGGCTCAGTACGCTCTGTCAGAGGTTGATATTGAAGAATATGACTATTTGGTCGTGTTCGGCAGCCGTAGTGCTCAGTCTAGTATGCGGCTTGCTGAAAGCTATAAACCATTATTACGCAAGGCTGCATCGAAAGGGGTAACCCTAGTGAGTGTAGATAACGCATGTTTTCTATTTGCTGCTGCGGGTCTGCTAAAAGGAAGAAAAGTCGCGGTACACTGGCGACATATACAGGAATTTAGTAGTGCTTTTCCTCATATATCAATACAAGCAGAGCAACTATACTGTATCGACGGAAAAAGAATTAGCTGTGCCGGAGGGACTGCTGCGATAGAACTTGCTGTGGAGCTCTTATCTCGCCACTGCGGGAAGACGAAGGCACTAAAGGGGTTAGCTGATATGTTGGTCGATGAAACTCGACAGCAGCAGCATCACCTGAAGTCTCTAGAAGAAAATAATCAGTCAAGCGTGTATGTCGGCCGACATGTTAGACGTGCTATAGGCTTAATGCGACAACATTTAGCACATAATGAGACTGTAGAGAGTATCGCAGCACAACTTGGTGTGAGTCGGCGTCAATTAGATCGACTTTTTTTTCAAGGGTATCGTCAAACAGCGAAAGATTATTGGTTAGCAATGAAAATGAATCATGCTAAATGGCGTTTAACTAATTCAGCGATGAGTTTGCAGCATATTGCGGAAGAAGTCGGAATATCAGATGTCAGTAATTTTTGTAAGGTATTTAAACGATTCCATGGTGCCACACCTGGTTCACTGCGGTAATCTAATAAAGCACAGCCTAATGGCGTGCTTTATTAAGGCATACTTATATTGGTAGCTCTAAAAAATTATTTATCACAGCTCTATTAAGGCGGCCTTTAAGTAAAGGGAACCGATAAGATGTAACTTTATCATTAGGCTTTAACTGAATAGCATGTAATGGTTGAGTTAAATTACACGCTAATGATGGGAATATCTTATAATTTTGCTTTTTCATTGCTAGTAGTCGCTAATTGGTTATATATAAATACAAGTTTATTTTTAATTATCTAGTATATATTGAAGGTATCTTGGTTTATTTTTTTAGATGCGAATTTTTATTACTTCACGGCAATTGGCACAACGGTAAATAGATGAATAAAAGATTTTAGTTAAACCTCGACGCTTTATTCGTTGGTAATTTTTTCCTTTACAGCAATTCATATGAGCTTCCTTTTTATTATTTGTGTTTTATTGCGCATATTATGCGTGGATACAAATGCGAAAAGTGTGATATTGCTCTAGGTTTTTATTGTTCGCATTGTTGCATGCAAAAGGGTGCTGATGGGTAAATACTGTGGTGTGCTATTAATTGGGCAGTAATGGTGGATTTGATGCTTATATGTACTAATTACAGTACACGTCTCTGTTGTTTTAAATTGTTTTGTTACATATGAGATTGCTGGAAAACTCATTATTTAATAGCTGATAATAGTATTTAGAAGCTATTATTTGTGACTGGTAACGTTATTTCGTTGCTGTAAATGTCTATTTTGGTAAATATAGAAAGAATATTTACCAAATGGGCCAATCTGCAGCATCAACAGAATCTAAACCACCATCATGTTTATCGCCTTGCCATTTTTTAATAAAAATACCATTAGGATCGAATAGTGAAGATTGCTGTTCAATATCATAATGAGGCGGTGATTGGGCGTTAGTACTTACACCTGCAAAATATTGCCAGCTTCCCCAGTTTATCGCAATGTCATAATCAATCAGGTGTTCTTCGAAGTAGCTCGCTCCATAACGCCAATCAAGGCTTAGTTCATTGGTTAGGCAGCTAGCGACAATTTCACGCCCGCAATTTGGCATATAACCAGTATGTTTCAGTTGGTTCATTAAGGCATTGACCAATGGGTAGGGGGTGTTGCCTTCACACCAACGCTTAAAACGTTCAGGGTAGAATGCAGTATGGGGTGCACTTTCTTTGATACCCTTAAACTGGAATAGTTTGCAGCCATATTTATGCGCATACCACTGGAAATATTCTCGCCAGAGTAGCTCGTGTTTAATCCAATCGGAGGAACCTGTCGGCTCAGTAGCTTGCTGTTGATCCTGTTCTAACGTTTGTATCACTTGTTTAGCAGACAGACAGCCAAGTGCTAGCCAGGGGGAGCACTTTATTGAATATTCTCTGGAATCAAGTTCGTTATGTGTCTCTTTATAAAAGCTTGGTTTCTGCGTTAAGAAAAAGGCTTGGAGTTGTTTTAGCCCAGCAGTTTCGCCGCCTTGAAAAGTCGATCGGCTTATTGTATTGAGCATTGGCGAAATTACATCATATGCCCTAAATGAAGGGGGAGGAGGCGGTAGTTTATGAACTTTATCAAGCGCTGATTCAATTGGTTGGTTTTTGATAAGACGACGAAAGGTTGAAAAAGAGGTTGGTAAAGAATCAAGCGTAAAAGGGAGTTCTGTTTGATCAAAAAGGGTGTGAGTTGAGGCCTGTTTAAAGCTGATATACGGGTAGCGACCTTTCAGGGTGAGCCAATTACGCTGCTCGTACGTACCGACATGTTCACTTGAGTAAATTGAAGAAATATTATAGCGAGTTATCAGCTCTGGCAGGATATTTAAAGGGTGTTCTAAGAGAACCAACAATTGTTGATTATGTTGTTCCAGCCTTTGCGATAAATCATCAAGTGATTGAAGTAGAAACTGAAACCGGTGCTTGCCATATTGTGAAATCGAGTAAGGGTAATTATTAACGCGGCCGTTGGGCATGCAAAAGACACAAATTAATCGATCAACTTCAGCTGCAGCCAGAGATAAGGCAGGGTTATCATGGAGCCGAAGATCATTTTGAAAAAGGAACAACCCTGTCGCCATTTGAACTTCCTAGAAAAAACGAATGTCTTAACTATAGGAAATAAATGAGGACAAGGTTGTAGCATTAAGCTTTTTATTGCTCTTCTTGTTCGGAGGCTATCACTTTCACAACCTTTGCTGGTGAACCCGCGACCAGACAATCAGGTGGCACATCTTTGGTTACCGTAGAATTTGCGGCAATAACAGAACGGGCACCGACAGTCACACCTTGGCAAATAACCACTTGTCCGCCAACCCATACATCGTCTTCAATCACGATAGGTTTACTGTAGGTTTCCCATCGGCGACGGCTAAGGTGGTCGAGTGAATGTGAAGCCGTATATAGCTGGGTATTTGGACCAATAAGTACGTTGTTGCCAATGTGAATCTCGGTATTATCGAGCATGGTTACACCCATATTAAGGAATGTATCTTTACCGATATGGATCGTTTTGCCAAATTCACATAAGAACGGCGGAGTGATCCAACTATTTTCGCCAAATGTGCCGAATAGCTCTCGGTAGTAGTCAATAACAGGCTCACCCATGCTGTTGTTTATTTTGTGCTTGAGTACATCAGCTTTTTTACGGATTTGGCAAATTTCAGGATCTAGCCCATTGAATGGCTGGCCACTGCACATCTTCTCGAATTCAGTCATTGCATGCTCACGGTATTGCGATTAATAGCACTATTGTATTGGTAATAGGCTGAATAGTGGTTGATAAAGAGCAAAAAAACTAGCACAAGGATTGATGTCTTTAAATACCGTATTTACGGAAAGGTAATATTTAGTCATTATCTCCATAAGGCTTCAGTATGCTAATCTTTGATCCTCGTATCATTTTATAAGGTAAGTAAAAGAAAGAGGGTGGTATTATCTACGTTTTTGAAAGTTAACATAATTCATAATGTCACTGGATATTGTGTATTGGTGCATATTAATTTGAATTTTATTCACATAAACATTACTTGTTAATACTATTTAGAGGGTATTTTGTACCTGTTGATTTTCATGTATTACTTATCCTTATATTATATATAGGCCCATTTCATACAGTACCGCTTCAGCTGGTAAGCTCATACTGAGTCAGTAATACATTAGGCGATTATTCTATTTAGTACATATTATATGGTATGTAAAAGCGTTTTTGTGCGCGGGTGAAGGGTTTAAGCAAGTTGGATTTAAGATATCAACTATTTAAATATCGAATAGTTGTAGACAATGCATATTATTAAGTAATATTATTATCAAAAAAAGTAGCTTGCACATGGATAAATTAAATGACGTAGCATTAGATTTTAATTTGTTACGAATATTTCAAGTTTTATATATTACTCGGAGTACGGTGGAAACCGCTGAGAAGTTGAATATTAGCCAATCGCAGGTTAGTAGGTCACTACAAAAGATGAGGGCTTATTATGACGATGTACTTTTTATTCGAACAAAACAAGGGTTTTCTCCAACACCATTAGCGATACACCTTGCTGATGTAATACCAAGAGCTTTAGATATTATCGAGATTGGTAATTTTCATTTAGATTTTAACCCAAACACATCAAATGATGAAGTAACAATTGCGTTGAGCCCAGCATTTCAAAATTCGATGACATTTAATTTATTGGATAAAATATCTAAAAATGCGCCTAATATGAAAATAAATTTTTTAAATTGGGATAAAATACAAACTTTAATATATCATCAAATTTTATAGATATTGGAATAAACTACTCTTATATAACTGTGACTAAAGATATATACACAGAAAGAATGTATAAAGATAATTATAACTTTTATACAAGAAAAGGTCATCCTATAAATAATAAATTAGATATCTCATTAAAAGATGTTGTTGAGTATGAGTTATGTTTTTCTATTCTTAAAGGTTTTAATGATAATAAACCTATAGCGATAGATATTCTTAGTAGTTTAGGCTTGGATGTAAGTGTAAAATTACGCTCTGAAGTAATGTCCATTTTGATCAATTATGTTAAACATAGTGATGCAATTTTATTGGGAACAGAAACGTTTATTATGGACAATAAAAATGACGTTCTAAGGGTGAATATGGATATGGATAATTATGATAGATATAATGAATCAGAAGGTCTTTACACAAGCCTATTTTATCATCAAAGCAACCGGAAAAATGACAAAACTATTTGGTTGGGTGAGATGATAAAAAGTGTATTTAGAGATGAAGGAATAAAAATATAAGTAAGGACTATTTATGGATGAGATGTCATTTAATTCTCTACGAGAAATAAAAAGTGCGTCATGTGATTTTTCGTATGATAATTTTTCATGTTTATTAAAATCACACAGGAATAACAATAAATTATCCCAGCAAGAATTGTCGTTATCATTATCTATTAACCATGATGTTTTTGAAAATGTAACACAATCAATGGTTAGTCAATGGGAGAATGGAAAAAATTTACCATCTCTTATGCGTAGAGTTGGTATAGCGACATATTTTAATGTTAATTACCATTATGCAAATTTTGAATTGGTTCTTTTAAAACGTTCTTTAAAAAATGAAATGTTCTATGACCCCCATATAATTATATATCCGATTAGAGTTACACATACGGAAAATATTAAATGGAATAATGCTAAAAGTAATATAAAAGAACAAATACAACACGCTTTTAGCGTGAGGCACAGAGGTTGCTTGGGTGATTTTATAAATCATAGAGAGTTATCTGATGTGAAAATAAGGTGTTACTATTATGATAATATGCTTGTTGGTCATATATTATATTGTATAAATGATGGAGTTTTTCATTATATTTGCGCTGCTGGGATGAATGCTAATATACATGCAAAAGTTTTGTTTGATATGAAGGGGTTATGTTCAACTAAAACAGTTTACATGCCTGCGACTATACCTGCAATAAAGTATTTTTTAATGTCAATTTATGGCGTTGAAATTTGTAGATTAGATACAACCATTATATATTCTTTTAATATGGAGCGTTTTTTTTCTAATCCATATGTAAAAGCTTTATTTGTTAAAAATCAAGATTTTATTTTACTAAGTTACCAAGTGTATATCGATAACTTAGGATGGAGATATATACAATTCACTATAGGAATAAATCAGTTTTTTATGTCTGATTTATTCTTATAGCTTTGGTCTTACCGATATTGTAAGAGTATCAGTATATAAACCTGAAAGCTTCGATGCTGTTGTATCTTCAATTTTAAGGCTCATATTTATTCTTTTGTTTTTTTCTGAATTAATAATGAAATTTTTTATGTTTTTATTTTTATTAGATAAGTTTGGTTTGAATTTTAATGTATCTATACTTACTGAATAATGTACTATATTCTCTGAGTATTTTGTATGAGTAAGCGCACCTTTTTTAGATTCAATGTTTAACTCGAGTCGCGTGTTAGTGCTAATATCTAATGGTATATCAATACTTGTCCCCTGTGTAAATGGTTTGAAGTTTATTTTTTTTGTTTGTTTTGAGTTGTCTAAGAGTTTTATTTTTGCTGATGGTTCAATATTATATTGGACTTCGTGATTTCTAATGTTTTTTCCTTCGTGCTTTGTTGCTAGACCTAGCTTTAAATTGCTTAGGTACCTTCCGGGTTTAATATCTATTGCATAAGGAACAGATAACCATATTGTATACTTTTTACTGTTTGATGCTCTGTTTTTATTTATGGTAGTGAAAGTTTGGTTATTTCCTTTGTTCTCAAAAGGTTGTAAGTCTTCATTGTATATTTGTGATAAAAAGATGTTATTGTGGCTCTTGAAGTAAATTCTTTGTTCTCCATCGATTATAATTCCTTGAATGCAGTTATTTATTAGTGGTTCTTTAAACGTTATCTCGACTGGAAGTAATAGAGTATCCTTATTATAAGTTATAAGCCTTTTGGGGTTACTACTGACACGCCACTCTATATCTGAACAACTAGTATTTAGTGAGCTGCTCATTGCGGTTGAATACTGGCATATCATCGCAATAACTAAAAATAGTTTGTATTTATTCATGAGCAACAACCTCTATGATTTTAACTATTGAATTGTTGTTTTTTGGTATGGTAATGATTGCATTCGAAAGTTTATGATTAACTTTTAGGGTGTATTCACCATCTCTTACCCCTTCGAGTACAAAGCGACCTGCATTGTTAGTAAAGAAACTAACAGCATGCTCATCGTTTTTTGCAAACCCGCTGACAAGAGCAATGGCTTGTCCTGTACTATCAACCAATGTACCTATAACTGTTTTAGAATATTTTGAGCCAACAGTTATGACGTGTCCGGTGTATGTACCAGGTGCTACATTGATCAGGCCATCCCCAATGCTATAACCAATGGGGGCATTAGGTGTGTCATAGAACACAGTGTTATTTAGGTGGGGAATAAGCGTGTAATGATTATCTAAAATACTACTTGATCGTACATCATATTCATTTTTAAAGGTTGGATTAATTACGACATCGCTACCAAGGTCGTTATAAGGGTGAAACAAGGCGATAGCACCAATAGGCTGGCTACTGATTGAATAGTAACCATCAACTAGTGCGAAGGTTGAGCTCATAGAACCTGTTATGTTGGTATCGTTATTACCTTCATTAGAGACTGTAGAACTAATATTACCTCTGAGTTTTGCACGATTACTCAGGTAATCTGCTTCTAAATCCATTTGTTGATAATCATCATTGTATTCGTATGTTAAGTACCCCCCTAAGCTACCTATTGTCGAGCCTTGTCCTTTACTTAACTCAAGCCTTGCTTGGTTGTCTCTGCTTTTATAATCAGCAGAAAATCTGACGTTTTTTATTGGTGTTGATGTATTGTAACGTAGCTCAAAATATAAGGTGTTATCGGTTTTATTTCTTTCTTTTTCAAACTCGTATCCAAAACGAAAATTAAAGTTATTTATGTAGTAGTTGATGGCTGCACCGAGGTTATACTCTGAATCTTCATCTGAGAAGTTAATGTAACTTCCAGTTATATCAAGATTAGTATTGCCAGTAATATCTTGGTTAAGAGAAAGGCGGTAAGTATCGTAGTTTTGACTTGAAGAGTTTGCTACCCAAGGGTCGGTGCGGTATTCGTTAAATGTTTCAGCATTCATTCGGATTGAAGTACTGAGGTTTCGCTGTGTGGTTAAAAACGCATAGGAGTAATTAAAACTAAACGCTGTACCTGCTTGTTCATACTGCTCTGAAAGTTGTGCATAGGAGTAGTTGGCGGTAATTGAAAAGTTACCAACGTTAGACCCAAATACCCCTGATGATCCTGCAACAACTCCATCTGGGTGATAGAAGAATGCAGCACCTAAAGTAACATTATCTGTGACACCATAATTGTAGTTACTTGATAACAATATATTCGATTCATGTTCGCCGATGAATGTGTCGCTATAATCAACCGGATAACCAATAGCAAAATTAAAGTCATCATAACCTTTAGAGAGGAGGTTCGCGTCATAGAAGTTACTTATCTGAAATTCTTCATAGCGACCGGAGGTATAGTTAACCTGTAAAGTAATGTCGTTAGCCCCACTACTAATTGGTAAGTCTTTTAAAGTGTAGCGACCAGCAGGCAATGATATTCGTTGGTAGAAATATCCGTTAATTAAAATAGTAACTTGTGCGCTTTCCAACAATAAAAATTCGTCGTTAGGTGTTGCATTGGTTTTTTCTGTTGGGCGTAATTGCGAACGAGATCGTGAAATACCAACACCGCTGACTTCTACAGATGAGATGTATGATGAACTAGGGGTATTGATGTTACCGATAGAGAGAATTAAGGGTATATCAGGTCGCTCAAAAAAGGCCTGAATCGGTCCCCGTTGGTTGCTGTAGCCACTTTGTTGTGAGTAATTTAAATTGCCGCTCCAAACTAGGTTCCCCCCGTATACACCACCTATATTCATTGCTCCAAGAGCCTCAAGGTTATAATTTGTTTCTCCTGCATATGTAGAGTGGTCAATGTTAGTATTAAATGTGTTCTGCAACGTGTAATTGGCAGAGTTTGCATAGTTTGGCAGCGCGTACCCATCACTTAAAAAAATGTCTTTTTTCACTAAAATGTCACTATCAAAGTTGACGTTTAATTCAACTTGTTTTGGTTTGTAATCTAAGTAAATACCATAGTGTTTAGCGTCTTCAATAGATAATTTTATTGGGTTATTTGTTGTTATCTTATCAATGATGTCTTTATTAATATATTTCTTTAAAACGTATAGTAAACTATGAGAGTCAATGTTAATTATATTTATTCCGTCGCTTTCAATGATGACTTCTTTGACTTCTGTTCCATCATAAATAAGGGGTATTTCCATTTGCCACAAAGATGCACAAAATGAAGAAACAGAGAAGGTTAATATAGTAGTAAATAGGAATAAATATTTCATAATACTTACTCGTTAATCGCGATACTAACTAAAGTACCTAATTCATTAGGTATCTTGTCTTTGGATATGAAAAATGACCGTTCACGGTTCGGTAGTATAAATTGAATGCCAGAAAAATAACTGACTTCTAACCAAGATAGTTGTTTTTTTGATTTGGAACCAATTAAACTTACGTTATATTGTGAGAGATCAAGAACTTTGCTCCCTTCATTTTTAATGGAAATATTAACACCATTATCTATGTTTTTAATATTTGATATGGCGACAGGCTTACTATTCTGAGGTGATACAAATACAAGCGAACTAAAGTTAAAGAGCATTTTCACCGTTGCTTCTTTTGTATCAATATTATTCTCTAGCGATAATTGATTAAAGTTGATTCGGTAGGCTTGTGTTTTATTATTAGTGCTAGTTCCAATGTATCTGACTCTGAATGTTTGGCTTTCACCAGCTTGAAGAAGGGATTGAGGTGGCATAATGAAGAAGTCTTCGTCATTAGGTTCAGATGTTTCAATGTTATTATTATCTAGATCTACCTTTAATACATTTGTCTCAACAGCAATAGCGGTATCTTTATCGTTTTTTACAATAAACAAAGCCGAAGATTTTTTTCCTATTGAATCTAAGTAAGCTAAAAATGGAGTGACTTCCATTGCTTTACAGGTGTTACATAAGAGAAGTGTTATTACAATAATGACCATTTTCATGATTTACCCCGCAGTAAATATGATAGGGGAAGCAAAGCTTCCCCTTCGGTATACTAGAGAGCTGTTGGAGAAATAGTTAATGTTATTTCTTCGCTATAATTTCCTGAGCGTTCCCAGCCATTAATAGCGATAGGCTTGATGTATAACTTCTTAATCTGAGGGGTTTTCGCGATTACTTCAGGATTAAATGCTTCACCATCAGTACTTGCCCAAATATTCTCAACAAACTTTTGACGCTTGCGTAAGTTAAAATATTTGTCGTCACCAAGGGTGGTATTATTATGGAAGCGGAATAAGTAATCGATTTTACTGGCAGAATTACCATTTACATTATCGCTAACAAACTGACCATTAACTGCATCGACAGCCACGTCTGCTTTACCTGTTCCATCATTACACCAAACAACAACTTCAGCAACTTGCTGTTCTAGATCATTTTTAAACATGACAGTTGCGAGCTGATTAGTCCCTGCAATATTATTGTTATAGAACTGCATCTTACACACTTTTTCGATGTTCCCACTTAACTCTAGGGTAACTTCATCACCGCCATTAACGAAGCTACCAGCAGAATTATTGCTTAAGGAAGCCGTATTATTATCTGCAAGTGCTGTTCCTGCGATGAACGACGTAACTATTGTAGCCAATACTAACTTTTTCATAACAGTTGTCCTTTTATTGTTTCTCCGAGGTTCGATATAACTGTACGAAATTTTCCCTATGTTAACATGGCCTAAAAATCACTATTTAACGGTATTACAGGTACTATTTTAATTGAAATTAACAGCTAAAAGTTCTTTTCTTGATGAAACACCAATCTTTGACATGATATGTGACACATGGTTTTTTACTGTATGGACACTGATGTATATATGGGTTGCTATTTGCTGGTTACTTAGCCCCTCAAGCATATAGAATAAAACATCTCTTTCTTTATGTGTTAGTTGATATTGATTAGCAATTAGTTCAGCAATACATTGATGAGAAATACCATGTTGATGGTGGTTTTTAATCGCGGATGATAGTTCTTTTCTGCTATACCAATATTCGCCATTATCAGTGAATACATTCAGTGCTTTTACCAAATTAGAGATGGTTCGATGTTCATAAAAAATGCCACAAAAACCATTATCAATCCAAAACGATGCTGATAACAAACAGCTTTCAGGAATGTTTATTACAAACCAAGAGTTACCTGAGTCAGAAGTATTAATATCATTTATTTTTTCTATTTTAGTTGAATTATAATCTAGAAGGATAATATGGTTTTTTATACCATCAATTGAAGATATATCAGAAATGGCGAAAAAAACACTTTCATCATAGAAAAAATCACCGATAAGTTTTTTAATGATATTAGCTTGATGTAGGTCGCTTGAAATTAAACATATATGATATGATTTACCTTTGGACATAATATCAGCCTTAGTTATATAGTTACTTTAATACTGATACTATGGTAGTTATTGTATTGCTTTCTATTTCATTAAGATAAAATAAATTAGAAATGACATAAAGTTGACTAAAGAGTAATTATTTTTGAGCTAGATCATATATAGAACGAGCAAGAAGACTTTAACAGGCTCATGTGAGCCTGTTAAAGTTGATTAAAAATGCTGCGAGCGCTTCGCAACTAAAGTGAACTTATAGTCTGATGATTTGAAGTAGTTACGGCTGAACTCGAACACTGTCCCGTCGTTTAGGTAGCCTTTAGTGATCTTCTTGATGATAGGCTGATCCGCTGCGATCCCGAGTTGTTCTACGACTTCTTCAGGTGGTAGAACTGGGATGATTTCCTGTTCACTACGGTCGATCACCATTTTCTTCTGGCCTTCAACATACTCATATTTCGAGCCCTGCATGACTTCATAAGTTAAATCAGGGAACAATGAGAGTGGCATCCAAGTTTCTTCGAGCGTCGCTGGGTTATCGTCGATATACCTGATCCGCTTCACATAGAAGACACGTTCGTTATCAGCAATTTCCAATGCTTCGGCAATGGTGATTGAAGCTGGCTTGATCTCAAACGCTAAAATGTCACTGCGGGTTTCAACATTCAGGAGGCTCAGTTTCTCATAGAAGCTGGTGTACTGGTACATATCGTAGTTGGCTTTGTTTTCTTTTACATAAGTCCCACTACCTTGAATACTATTTAATACATCCTGCTCGACTAATAACTTCAATGCTTGGCGAACCGTTACTCGGCTGACTGAGAACTCTTCTCGCAGTTGTGCCTCGGTTGGTAAAGCCTCTCCTGATTTGTAATCACCAGTCTTGATTTTTTCCCTTATTGCGTCAGCAATCTGACGATACATCGGAAGGCGTGCCACGTACATCTCCTTCGGCAAGGCATGTTGCCTCACCCTTACTTATCGTTAGTACCCTTTGGCTCATTTATTGCCGCATTAAATGGTACAAGCATGGTTATATTTTACCTTTAATTCAGCTCTCTTGAAAGTTGTCACATACAA
This sequence comes from Photobacterium minamisatsumaniensis, assembly GCF_050336695.1. Lineage (NCBI taxonomy): Bacteria > Pseudomonadati > Pseudomonadota > Gammaproteobacteria > Vibrionales > Vibrionaceae > Photobacterium > Photobacterium minamisatsumaniensis. The sequence continues at coordinate 85,632 of NZ_JAKJSI010000029.1, forward strand.
AGTCTAAAATCAGGTAATACAACATTAATACATATATTAATACTTACGTGATCTTCATCACGGTTAGATTGTGTGAAATACGTATTATATTTGTATTAACGTGGCGTAGGGTACTTGAACATCTATAGATCAACAGCGCAGAGGGTTGCAGTACCTACCATAAGTCGTTGAAGTCTTGGTAAACGACACCTTAGGGCTGAGAGACTGTCTTTATGCATTAGATGAAAAGCTCGACCTGCAAGGTAAGCTTTATGATACGAGACCTTACCCTGATATTGTTGTTCGTGATTAATAAATAGAAAAACAAGATAGTACACAGAACAACAATACAAAATTGATAATACAACGACAATACAAGTGAATGGTGTGAGACGAATGTTAGTGTACTGATTACCTTGTCGATAACTGCCGCTAGACCTTATATAGCGCCTTGAAATTGAATGTGGTGAGATTTTTCTGGACGAAAGGCCATTGTATGTAATGGCAATCCTGAACGAGAACAGAGTAAATGTCCGTTTAGCCAATTGAATCGGTGTCAGGCAAAACGTTACGAATTCGATTCTAAGTTCTCACTCTTGTCTTTACGAGGCATACCAACTTTACGTGAATTTATTTCGTGTTTCTGACGAGCATCCGCTCGGCAGGTTTTCACGGATCGTGTTGATAAAGATAAAATAAAGAGTAAGAAGATTATGTTTAAACTCGGTAACGTTATTCAAAATTATGTGTGGGGTAGCAAAACGGCGATGAATGCTTTATTTGGGATTAACAACCCAGATAATCAACCGCAAGCAGAGCTATGGATGGGCGCACACCCAAATGGTTGTTCCCGCATAGTTAAAAACGAAGAAAGCCAGTTATTATCTGATTATATTGAACAAGCACCAGAGCGAGTTCTCGGACGTTATACTCAAGATAAGTATGGCGATTTACCATTTTTGATGAAAGTACTCTCGGCAGACAAGCCATTATCCATTCAAGTTCACCCTGAAAAAACAAAAGCGATGCAGGGCTTTATTCGAGAAAATAAAGCCGGAATTCCGCTAGATGCACCAGAGCGTAATTATAAAGATCCAAACCATAAGCCAGAGATGGTGTATGCCTTGACCAACTATAAAGCAATGAACGGATTTCGTGTAATTAGCGAAATGGTTGAACTGTTTGAGCAGGCAGACTGTGGTGTCTTAAAGCAGGATGTTGAGGAATTAAAGGCTTATTCAACTCCGATCCAGCTCGGTATTTTTTTCCGCCGTGTCATTTCTTTATCTGGCAACGAGAAAGATCTGGCTATTTCGCAACTGATGGCCGGTATCGAGTCTAAAGGGATTAGCAATAATGCCCGCGAAGCGTTTGAGTTAATTGTTGAGTTTGCAAAAGATTATCCATCCGATGTTGGTTTATTTTCACCGCTAATGCTAAATGTGATTGAACTCGAGGCTGGTGAAGCGATGTATTTAGATGCTGAAACACCTCACGCCTATATTAAAGGTACAGGCATTGAAATCATGGCAAGCTCAGACAATGTGCTGCGTGCGGGCTTAACCCCGAAACATATCGATGTGGAAGAATTGCTGAAAAATACCCGTTTTGAGCCAATTCCTTACTCGTTCTTACGTTTAAAGCCGCAGGTTCAGGGGCACAAACAGCGCTACCTTGTACCTGTTGATGATTTTCGTTTTGAAGTACTGAATTTATCTGCTCAAGCGTACACCGAATATGTACGCAGTGCTGAAATTGTGATGTGCCTTCAAGGTGAGATAAAACTGGAAACCGCTGACACAACCTTGACGCTAAAAACGGGTGAGTCTGCGATGATTCCTGAAAGTTGTTCGAATTACAGTTATACCGGTATTGGTAAAGCGGTACGTGCGTTTAATTGAGTGCCTGCACTACTAAATATTTGAATTAACTGAGCGTTTTTACCGAACTCCCCCTTTCGGTATAAGCGATAGAGTGAGTAGTTACTTCTGTTTCATTACAGAAAATAAAAGAGCCTCGTTGAGGCTCTTTTGCTATTTTGGGCTTAAAAATCCAGTAGCTCTTTACCAAGGTGATCGACAATTTCGAGTATTCGTATTTGTGACTCTCGGCGATAAGGTGAAATACCATCAACCTGTTCTTCAAGCCCGATATTTAAATGCGAGGTTTGATTAAGTGTCGAGCCTTTATGGCTTATCGCAACCACTTTTAGCCCTTTACGTTTGGCATTATGAGCCATGTCGATCACCGCTTGGGTTTCCCCTGATTTGCTCACAAGTAAAACGGTACCTTGCTCTGCGCGCGTAAGCTGGTGGATATCGGTGATCACCAAATGGGGAATATTAGCCAGTGAAAGAAAGCGTGATAGGTAAGTTACGCTAACAATCGACGCCCCACGTGAATACAAGTAAACCACTGGGGAGCTATTCAAGGTATGCGCGATACGACTGATTTGCTGCTGCTGTTCATCATTGGATGTGATGTTAGCCGTTTGTTTTTGCAGGTCATCGAATAGCCGGTACCTCAGTTCGGTATAGCTGGCATAGCCCATTTTTTTGCAGACACGGTTGACTGAAGTTGTGGTTGTTAATGCCTTGTTTGCTATGGTTTTCGCCGAGATGGTGCCGAGATCACGAGCGTGGCTGATCAGATACTCATAGATCATACGTTCGATGCCTTTAAAGGTGTTCATCGCATACACTTAAATCAGTAATGAATTCGTCATATTAGGCGTGAAATTATTAAATTTTTCCTTGATAACCATCACAAAAGTACCGTCATACGTGAGTTGTACTACGAAACAGTGTAGAGATTAATGGCTGCTTAATATACTGGCCGCAGTTGATAATTATAACGGTGAACAACCATGAGTAAGAAAAAGCTCGTTGCAGTGACCGCTTGTCCTACCGGCATTGCACATACCTTTATGGCGGCGAAGAAAATTCAGAGCTGGGCCGAAAAGCAGGGATATGACGTCAAGGTTGAAACCCAAGGTAGTGATGGGGTTAAGAACAAATTGACTGCCCATGATATTGCCACCGCTGACGGTGTGGTATTGGCGGTTGACGTGCCGATCATGGACATGGAACGCTTCGATAATACCAACCCGCTAAAAATTCGTACTCAAGAGTTGATTAAACGGGTGGATGAGCTGCTGCCAACGGTTTTCTCTCGAGGTAAAGAAAAGTCTGACGCTGTTGAAATGGTTGAAGAAAAACGTTCAGCGTATCAAGTGGCTATCGGTCATATCATGACAGGTATCAGCTACATGCTGCCAGTGGTTGTCCTTGGCGGTTTATTAATGGCAGTGGCCAAAATTACCGGTGAGTTCATCGATATTTCCGGTACGCCAATGGAAACTCTCGACAGACTTGGTTTCATGACAATCAAGTTCATGTATCCGATCTTCGCTGCATACTTGGCGTACTCGATAGCAGGTAAACCCGCACTGATCCCAGCCTTTATTGGTGGCATCATGAGTGATGAAGTGTATAAACGCTTTTTCGATCTTGAAGGGTGGGCACCGTCTGGTTTCTTTGGCGCGATTGCGATTGGTTTCCTTGTCGGTTATCTAGTCCGTTATCTTAACGACACAATTAAAGTGAAGACGGAGTTAACAACGCTCAAAACTATGTTATTGGTGCCTGCGGTCACGGGTGTGGTCATGGTACTGACCATGGAATATGCCATTAACCCGTTCTTTGGTGCGTTGAACATTGCCATGATTGAGCTGTTCACTCAAGCAGGTGACGCTGGTCGTGGTGTGTATTCAATGGTTATTGCTGCTGGTACGGCCTTTGATTTAGGTGGTCCAATTAACAAAGCGGCAGGTTCGGTTGCCCTTGGCCTTAATGGTATGGGTGAAGGGTTCGATTTGGTAGCCCGTGAATTGGGTATTGTTATCCCGCCAATCGGTGTTGGCTTGGCAGCGCTTCTTGATGGTAAATTCCGCAAACCTGTGTTTTCAAGCGAAGAGCGCACAGTAGGTAAAACATCTTTAATGCTTGGTTTGATTGGTATTTCCGAAGGTGCTATCCCGTTCATCCTTAAGAATCCGAAGATGATCCCTATTATGATCCTCGGGTCAATCATCGGCACCCAATTAGCTGTAGTACTGGACGTTTGGCAGAGTCTACCTCTTCCGGCTGTATGGGGTTGGTTCCTATCATCAGATCCAGTGAGCTACACCATCTCGGTTATCGCGGGTTCGGCATTTATTGCTGTCGCACTGCTGGTATGTACTAAACCAGTCAAACAACCGGTTAACGCTTAATTCCACTCGGGCGGCGCCTGCCGCCCTCCCAATGAAATAAAGATTGAGAGCTTCCCCATGGCTAAAGTTCATGTTATTCCCCACACCCACTGGGATCGCGAGTGGTACTTCACTCAACAAGACAGTGATGTCTTAGCAACCTACAACTTCACGAAGGTGATCGAGACACTGGAAAATCAGCCGAGCTACAGTTGCTACCATCTCGATGGTCAATCAGCCATTGTTGAAGATTACTTAAAAGTGCTTCCGCACATGCGTGAACGCTTGGCTAAGTTGGTTACCGGTAAAAAATTGTATATTGGCCCTTGGTACACCCAAACCGATACTTACAACGTAGCTGGTGAGTCGATCATCCGTAACTTGAAATACGGCATGCACATTGCCGAAGAGTTAGGCTACAGCATGAAGGTGGGTTACCTGCCGGATACTTTCGGTCATAACGCGCAAATGCCGACCCTGTTTAAGGGTATGGGTATCGACAATATCGTGTTCTGGCGTGGGATCGACTATGACGATCAAGTCGAGAAATCTCATTTCTTCTGGCAATCTGTCGGTGGTGATCAGATCTACGCTTACAACCTAGTTCATGGCTATGGTGCAGCGAAGAATATTGTGCCGGAGCCTGAACATCTGGATAAGAAAATCTTCCCGATGATCGAGAAAATTAAATCGTTATCTGGGTTAGATGAAGTGCTTATCCCATCGGGTGGTGATCAGGTTAATATCGATCCTAATCTACCTGCGACACTTGCTGCCGCGACGGAGCGTTCGCCACAGGGCGATGTTTATGCGATTTCGTCGATGGAAAGCTTTGTTGACTTCCTGCGCGCTAACAGTGCTGACTTCGAGACTTATCGTGGTGAATTTAAGGCACCGCGCTATACCCGTATTCACAAAACCATTGGCTCGGTTCGCTATGACATCAAGAAACTGAATTTCGAAATCGAGCAGTTCCTGATGAAAAAGTTGGAGGTGGTGATTGCCATTGCCAAGGCACAAGGTATGACCGTACATACCGAGCTGGTGGATATTGCTTGGAAGAAAATGTTGGAATGCCATGCCCACGATAGCATGGGGGGCTGTAACAGTGATGCCACCAACGCCGATATTATGCATCGTCTTAAACAGGCTGAAGAAATTTGCCACGGCTTGTATAACCTAGTGGTGAAAGAGATCGCCACCAATACCTGTGATGATAACGAGGTAATGATCTTCAATGGACAGATTAAGCCATACAGTGGCTTGGTTAACGTTGTGGCATTCTCTAAATACGAGCGAGTGGCGTTATCGGACGGTCAAACCGTGTTGAAATCTGAGGTGATCCAACGTGAAACCTTAGATGGCGGCAGGGTGATTGAAGTGACTAAAGATGGCGAGAAAGAAGTTGCTGTACCACCATATTACCGTTTTGAGCTGAATGTCGAAGTCGAAGCATTACCAGCGATGGGCTATCAAGTATTCCAGTTGCAGGAATGCAATGCGGCTTCGCAAATGTCTGCAGGCGAGCAGAGCACAATTGAAAACTCGATGCTGACGTTGAGCTTGGTTGAAGGTCAGCTTCAATTAGAAGATAAGCATTCTGGCCGAGTCATTTCTCAATTATTGTCATTTGAAGAACAAGCCGACGATGGTGATTCTTACGACTTCTCGCCATTGGAAGGGGATACGCCAATCTTGAGTGGTGAGCTGAGTTGGCTAACCACAGAAGTTGGTGAACTTCAGCAGTCGATGACAGTTCGCGCGGTATTAGCAGTCCCTGCTGATCTGCAAGCCCGTGCTGAGTGCGAGAAAAATGCCGAGGCAAGTTTCGATATCACACTGACATTGCTATCGGGTAACCGACAATTACAGGTAGAGATAGAAACTGTTAACCAAGTTGCTGATCACCGTGTACGTGTGTTGATCAACTCTGATCTACAAACCGACCAGTCAATCAGTACTCAACCGTTCGCCCTAATGACTCGCCCAGTTGCACCAAGCATTGAAGGTTGGCGCGAGACATACCGCGAGTGCCCTATTGATATTGAAACGACTGATGGTGCGGTTGCCATTGCCGAGCAGGATAAGGCCCACTCACATACTAAGGCAATGGTAATTAATGGCCGAGGCCTGAAAGAGTTTCAGATCCTAAAAGGTGAACATAGCGATAAAATTGCCCTGACCTTGTTCAAAGCCACAGGCCGCTTGGGTAAAGACGATCTGTTATGGCGTCCGGGGCGTGCTTCTGGCATCAACAACACCGTGGTGTACACACCAGATGCACAGCTACAGCAGTCGATGGTATTTAGCTTTTCGTTGGCACTGACCACTGATGCTGATCATGCCACGGTACGCAAATTAGAACGTGAATACCTAGATACGCCATTCAGTTACCAGAAACAGAGTCTGAACAGTTTTGAAAACCGTTTAGAGCGCTTTCAAGTATGTTTCGAGCAGCGTGATAGCAAGAAGCATTACAGCTTATTTGATATCGACCAAGCATTAGAGTTATCGAGTATCGGTCATTCTTTTTATAAAGAAAATGCGGTGATTGTTCGCGTGTTTAATGCGACTGAGTGTGAGCAACAGCTTGATATTACTCCGTTCGCCCATTTTGCTGCAGTAGAGCGAGTGAATTATCGCGAGCAAGTACAGGACGGTGATTGGGCGGTACAGCCAAACAACACTATCGATCTTCGTCTGACGTTCAAAATTTAAGTTGGTCTGGAAATAAGCATGATGAACGAAAACATTTATCAAAAAGTTGCGCTTCTATATGGTGAAGAACAAGCACAATTGATCACTGCAGATATTTTAGCACTGATAGAAAAATGGCGTGGTAAAGCACCGCAATACCCTCAGTGGGTAGACGAGAGCAGTACTTACCTGATCACTTACGGTGATAGCTTTCAGCAGGAAGGTGAAGTTACACTGAAAACCATGAAGTACTTTGCCGATAAATACCTGAAGGGGGCGATTAGCAATATTCATATTCTACCGATGTTCCCTTATACATCGGACGATGGCTTCAGTGTGGTGGATTACCGTAAAGTTGACCCTAACCTAGGGGAGTGGGGAGAACTAAACGACCTTGCTGATAATTTCAACTTGATGTACGACTGCGTGATCAATCATATCTCGAAGAGCAGTGATTGGTTCCAGCGTTTTCTTGCGGGTGATGAAGCATATCAGGACTACTTTGTTGAGTCAGATCCAACAGTAGACTATTCAAGTGTCACTCGTCCGCGTGCGTTACCACTGCTTACACCATTTACCAAGGCGTCAGGAGATGTTTCCCATGTTTGGACTACGTTCTCTGACGACCAAATTGATATCAACTTCAAGAGCCCACAAGTACTGCTTGAGAGCATTGATATCCTATTGATGTACGCCGTCAATGGTGGACGTTCAATTCGCTTGGATGCTATCGGTTTTATCTGGAAGGTACTCAATACAAGTTGTATTCACTTACCTGAAGCTCATGAAATCATTAAGTTGTGGCGTATTATCCTTGATGATGTCATGCCGGGCACGTTAGTGATCACCGAAACCAATGTGCCGCATAAAGAGAATATCTCATATTTCGGCAATGGCGATGAAGCACATATGGTGTATCAGTTCCCATTACCGCCACTGACATTACATGCATTTCTGAGTGAAAACAGCAGTGTGTTAACCAAGTGGGCGAAAGGGCTAACGGAAGAAGCGATGGCTTCATTGGCTGCTGGCCGCAAGACAACCTATTTTAATTTCTTGGCGAGTCATGACGGTATTGGCGTACGTCCGACAGAAGGCATTTTGACTGACGAAGATCGCATGATGATGTGCCAGCATGTCGAACGTAAGGGGGGGCGAGTTAATTTCAAGAACAATGGTGACGGTACGAAATCACCTTATGAGCTGAATATTAACTACCTCAGCGCCATTACTGAGCCAGAGGATGCCGCCGCGCTTAAAGCGCAGAAGTTCTTAGCAGCGCAGTCTATCTTGTTGTCGTTTATTGGTGTGCCGGCAATTTACTATCACAGCTTCCTTGGTAGTGAAAATGATATTGCGGGTATGGAATCGTCAGGGATCAACCGTCGTATTAACCGTGAAAAATTTGATATTGATACCCTTGAAACTGAATTAGCGTTAGAAGGTAGCCTTCGTCAACAAGTGTATGGTGAGATGATCCGCTTGATTACGCTGCGTCAGCAACAGAAAGCGTTCTCACCAACATCGCCCCAACACGTTTTAGATCTTGGCGATGGCTTATTTGGGCTGGTACGTGGTGAAGGATCAGATGCGGTATGTTTGGCTGTAAACTTGTCATCACAACCACAAGCGACGAATTCACTATCGGGCTTTGATTTAGTTTCTCAGCAACCGCTGGAAGCTGGCTTTATGCTGCAACCTTATCAATTTGTTTGGCTGACACAGCAATAGGAAAGAACTATGAAACTTGCACAACTGACTTCAGAAAACCTTATTTTGCTTGATGCTGTGTTCGATGATCGCCTAGCAGCCATCAATGCTTTGACAGACAAGTTGGAGCTGACTGGCAAGCTCACCGACAAGCAACGCTTCCTCGATGCTGTATTGAAACGAGAAGAAGAGGGGCCAACGGCGCTGGGTGAGTATCTTGCGGTACCTCACGGCAAATCCGATGCTGTGATTGAGCCTGTATTTGCCTGTGCTTTCGTCAAAGGTGAGCTTATGTGGCAGGGGCTTGATGGTGATGAGCCCGTTAATATGATTTTTCTATTGGCTATCCCGCCAGCACAAGCGGGATCGACTCACATGGAAGTGCTGACTACCCTGACATCTTCACTAGTTGATGACGATTTCCGTGAGCAGCTGTTACAAGCAAAGAGCCCGGCAGAAGTCATGAGAATGTTTGGCGCTGAAGAGTCAGAATTCGCCGATTCAAAGCAAGCTACGCAGCAAGAGCAAGTTAATAACGAAGACGACAAAGATATAAGCAGAATGGCTTATCCAATGATGCTTGGTGCTGGGGTGCTGATTTCTACATTCTTATTCTTGTTGCTCTAGGCGGATTCAGAGCAGAAATATTGCTGAACTACCGTTAAGGTAGAAATGTAGAAATGAGGGTGTGAGCACTAGCTTCACACCCTCATTTTTGTATTCGGGGAATGTTTAGGCCTGATTAGGCACAAATTTAGCTAATAAAATAGTCGAAATATATATTTTATATTTTATGTTTCATCCAGCATGGCTGGTGGTTGCTGTTGAAGTAAAGTCGTTGAGAAACAAGCAGATTGCTCAAATGAATGACATTATATTTAATGGAGGTTCATTCGTTTGATTTGTGGGTGACTCCATCAGTACTCTCCGTTACTTAACACCTATCTTTTTCCTTATATTATTGCCTTGTATTTTCGGTCAAGCCTTGGCGGAAGAGGCTGATGATTTCGATAAGGGTACCTCTACCCAGGGTACGTTTGTGCAAGGTATAGATGAAAGTTATATTGCTTTTGAAGCTGAAGACTACCATCTCATCACTCGTCATCATGGTGAAAATGATGGTTTTAATGTCGTCGATATTAATGAATTCAATTCAGAATTTGGCTCTGATGTGTTGCCAGAGAGCAGCGAATTTCCAGCATCTGGTGGCCGAGCTTTACTTGCGGATATGCGCTATAACACCAATGAAAAGCGGTCGACGGTTGAGTATCAGTTAGTCTTCAATACGCCGGGTACTTATCAAATGTATTTCCGTAGTTCGTTGTTTGAAAGAGGGGGAACGGATTCATACGGAGGGGAAGATTCGTTTTACGTGGCATCATCATTTGGGGAAGAGCCAGATAAAAAGCTGGGGACGCGAATGCCTCAAGACAGTGATATTGAATCTAACCCAGTGACTAACCCGCAGGAAGGAAAGTTCTTTTGGTATCGTATTAATCATAACTTCGTCGTTACAGAGCAGGACGTTGGCAAGACGCTGAGTTTTAAAATACAAGATAGAGAAAAAGGCTTTGCTCTCGACCGGCTTGTCTTTAGCTTGAACCACAAACTTGATGTTGAAGAAGTAGGTAAAGATGGTGACGGAAATGAATTAGACAAACTTGGCAACTCAGTCGGTAATGTGGCACCTAAGACTAGCTATGTTTTTCCAATGAATTACGTTCCGTATCGTGAAAGTGATAACGAAATCATACTTCGCGAGCGAGAGCTGCAGGCGGTGTACGATGAATATTTTTCCTATCTTGAAAAGCAAAACTCTGCTGGTAATGCGTCACATATCATCGATGGCTTTATTACTAAAATAAATGCTCAAGGTGATGCTAAAAGCGCGCTTAGGACACTGATCATGTTAACCATTGAAGCGGCATACTATCCGGAGTGGAAAGATGAAGTTATACGCCGATTTCAGCAAGAGGGGGAGCTAGCAAGGCTGCGAGCGGTACAGATAATCGAAGAAAGTGACGGCAAAATTAATGATTTAAAGCAAGTGACGCCAATACGGCATTATATTGACTATGCTTGGGGGCTTTATGAATTAAATGCGCTTGATATTGATACCCCTGAAGCTGTTACATTCAAGGAAAAACTCGAGAGTTTTATTGCAACTTACATTGAAGGTACCCAACCTTATTACGATAACGCGTATTACACGACTGGGTATAATAAAGAAGTGTTCGCAATGGATGTGGCATCGACAATCAGCTTGCTCTATCAAGACAGTCTGTTATTCCCCAAAGTCAAAGAGGCATTTGATGCCTTTTGGCAAAATGTTACCCAGATGTCTTATGATGGCGATAACTCTCCCCACTACGATGCCAATACTGGCTTTCACATCATTTTGAATATGGCTCTTCGTCATGGTCTGGAAGCCGATGTGATTGATTCTGAACACCTGCTGAGAATGATGGATCGTATGGCACGAACAGTAATGAGTAGCGGTCAGTCGGCAAAATGGGGGAAGTCGATGGAGACTATTTCCGCAGGTCAGATCCGAATATCGGCTGGTGGAAGCTTACCGTGGGATTTAAAGATGGGATACCGTTTGTGGCAGAACCCATATTATCTTTATGTGGCAAGAAAATACGAAGCTTTTTATCGCCAGCAGCATGGCAAGATAGCAGCGAAAACGTATGAAGCTGACTTATGGCCGTTAGGTATTGATGCCTCTGATGTGGTGTTGGTTGAGCCTGCACCGGTTGATATTACTTCAAGGGCTACGCAAAGGATCACCTCTTGTTGTGAGTACAACGGTTTGCTACTGGGGCGTGGAGATACCAATTACGTTGATGTTCAAGATAAATTAGTGCTCTCGACAGGGCATCACCCACGTGCTCCATATATGCTAATGGACTTAAGTTATACTCAGCATAAATCAGCAAAAGATCATCGCTCGGGGATCGATGTCCACAACTATAATGGTGCGCATACTGTTACTAGGAAAAAACGCTGGTCTGAGGCGAATAAAAATAACGGTATTTATATCAATCCGACCGCATTTAGTTACCCGAGTGCGCCATACCCATCAAAGGAAGTTTCTGCGCCCGGAGATATAGAACGATTCAAACAAGTGATGGGGTATGACCCAGCTCATGGCTATACCATTGAAGGCTATGGCGCGATGGGAATCGCAAAAGATGCAGCCTATGGTTATGTTGACTACCGTCGCTACCAATACAATGGGGTTGAAGCGAAACGTCAGATCGTAATGCTGCACAATGGTATTACGGTGGTATCAGATACGATTGCCGCAACGACAACCTATTGGGGCAGCCACAATGGTGGGGTGCTCTACCAGATCTTGCCTGAGTTTAAATCTGACATTGGTGAAAATTGGGTATTATTGCGGGGACAGCAGAGAATGCTACCGTTCACGCCAATGGTCGCAGAGAAAGCAGGATTGGATACATTGGTTGTCTTCCCTTCGGCTTCCGAGGGAACAAAAGTGAAGCTTACAACCAATAGCTTTGATCCCGAGCAGAGGGAGTGGCTTAGTGCCTATAAACCATTACAGGCTGGAGAAAGGTTTACATTGATTTCGTTAGTTATTCCATTACTAAACGCAAACAATATAACGTCGCTGGTCAGGAGTATCGAGGTTGAGCGGCATAATGAAACTGATACGACCGTACGGATCCCTTACAGCAAGCAGCAATTAATTCAGGTCTCGTTTAATGAGCAGCAAGGCGCAGGTTATGAATTAATTAGCACTCAGTAATTACTAAATATGTAATATATGTTTTTCATTATGAGCAATTAAACAATGAAACTACCTCTGGATACTATTTATTGATATATAAGTCATAACATCAGGGAAATAATGGTGATGCTATTATGTAACTGCTTTTATAAGCAGATTATAATAGCATTGTCGAATTAAGATATTATTTGTGACCGAACTTCCACATGAACCTTCATACATCGAATGTATGATCATACCTTTTACCTCTTCTTATTCGCCTTTTATAGTGGCCTCGAAACAAAATACCACTATTTTAAATAGGTTTAATAATGAAAAAACATACTCTGATTTGTGCTGCACTATTGGCAAGCACGGCTTATCCTACTTTCGCTGGCGAGACAAAATTAGACGTTCGTTTAGGTTATAACACTACCTCTGAAAATAAAGATAGCCGCGTAAAGTTTATGCACACCTTTGATAATGGCTTTTATTTCAGTGCGGAAGCAGCGCAGATCCACAACGACAGTTATTTTGGCGGTAATGATTCAAACGACGAAGATAAGAATGGCCTTAAAGCTGCTGCGCAAGAGTTTGAAGCGACGTATAAGTTCAGCATTAACGAAAGTACCTACTGGTCGCCTGGTTTAGTGTTAGTAACCGCGCCGAACTGGACTGAATACCGCCCATACCTGAAGTTGGGTACGAGCTTTGATAACGGTTTGTCTGTTACTGGCCGCTACCGTTACAACTGGTCGAATGATGCTAATGGTAAAACTTACCTAGATGGCAGTGGCAACACTCGTGGTGCCTCTAATCAGTTTGATTTGTGGCTTTCTAAATCTGTAGGCGACTGGGGTTTTATGTATAACCCTCGTTACCGTTTCCAAGATGGTGTCGACCAAGGTACAGGCCGAGATGATTACTGGGAACATACTGTGATGGTCAATTATCAATTAAATGAAACTTGGACACCCTATATGGAGTTAGTTTCTCTGGATGAGACATATGTTAATGAGGCCGGAAAACGAGAACAAGATTATGCCATTCGTTTTGGCTTTGTGATGAATCTTTAATTACTCAGTTCATTTTTAAAAGTAGAACTCTAATGTGAAAATAAAAACCCATATTTCGATTTGATATATCGAAAGGTGGGTTTTTACGTATAATAGTTATTTAGGCCTTTTTTATTGAATACTAATACTTCCACTCAACACCCAGCATAATACGGTGGTTATCCCGCTCGTCTGCTTGGCTTCGTTCATATTGCGAGTAATTGTACTCAGCGCCTAGGGTAAGGTTGGGTTTTACCGTCCAAAGCAAATTGGCCATGGCATATTGGGTCGAAGTAAAGGTGTCATGGCGCAATACATCTTGCCAATCAAGTGCTTCTGTCGATACTTTGCCGTAAGCAAAAACAGATTTCAGGCTTGGCTGCCATTGGCGGGCGTAAGACACCATCACGCTTTCAGCTTCACGTAGGTCAATGGTTTGTGTGTTGGCATTCCATGTAGGACCTGTGCTGTTAAGGCCAAGTAAGTAGCGATCAGTGCCTTCGCCTCGGTAGGCTAAGAAGGTGATACGGTCCTTGTCAGTAAAATCCCAACCGCCTGATAGCTGAACTCCATAACCCGACTTTTTGTGCTCTTTGTCTTGGTAAGTGAGTCGTAACTGGTTGAAGAGGGCCGTTGCTCTGAACCAAGCGTTTTCGTGAACCCATTCGCCGCCAAGGGCCAAATCGGGTATGGCACCGGTTGTATCAAGCTTCTCTTCAAATGGGTTTTGAATATCATCGTTAGTACTGCTTTCTAGCGCGACATCATATTTGAAGGAGCCAAATTCCTGTGACCACCTTATCAGTGGCTGACGTTTAAATACGGCGCCACTCAGGGTCGCTTCTGCCAATGACTGAGGGATATTGCGCATATCCATGAAAGTCGACCAGGTTTGCCCTACAAGCAATTGTCCCTTTTCGCTAGACCATGTTAAGTAGGCTTCACGTAAACGAGGTGACATACCGCCATCGTTATTGGCGTTAAAATCCAGGACTACCTGCGAGCCTATACTCGTGCCGTCATTAAAGGTTTGTGAAGCGCCAAGTTTAAATTGCGACAATGAGGCATCAATTTTAGTGTCGCTACTGGTACTTTTACCTAATAGACTATTACCCGGGATATTAATACCGGCACCAGCAATATCGGTATCGTGGAGCATGATGGTTTTAATTGAACCACCAAAATTAAAATCAATATCTGAAGCTTGGCTAGAGGCGTAGCCGGAAGTGCTCGCAATAGCGAGGCTACAAATAAATGAGAGTTGTTTAATTTTCATAAAATTATTTGGTATTAGCGTCAAAAAAATCCACCGCTAAATTAGAGGTGGCTTAAAATATTATTTAATTAACTTAGAAGTAGTGTCGAACACCAATCCAAGCTTGAGTTTCCCAATCGCCGCCTAAATCAGTTCCGTTTACTTTAAGGTCTGATTTAGTAAAGTCGTAACGGGTATTTAGCCACCAAGTGCGTGAATTGTTCAGTGGGACATTGATAGATGCTTTAACCGATAGGTTTTGCATGTCAATTTCGTCACCAGACAAGTCTTGCCATTCAGGAACAATAGATAGATAGGCACCGTTCTCCCCCAGGTATTTCGCGGTGATTAACCCTAGGCTATAACCAGTTAGATCATCTTTACTATCCATACCAGCAACTTCCATACTACCTGTCATCACACCAGCTCGTGGGAATACAAGCAAGCCAGCAGTATATGCCGGGTTTATGGCTGCAACGGCACCGATAGATAGCAAATCATTTTTAATCGTATTTGTACGCGTGTTCACGTAGTCTAGCGAAGCCCCTATTTTGGGCATGGCTGCTGAACTTGTGTTAAATACGTGGAAGTATTGAGTGCGAGAGTTTTGGTAATCAAACCCAAACTTATTTGGATCGTTATCATTATTGTCAAATGTTGCTTCGCTTAATAAAGCGAATTGCTGACCATTCTCTAGTCCACCAGCAATTTGGCCTTGCCATTGGAATTGAGAGTTACCGCTGAACATAAGTGCAGACTGAGTATATACTTTGGTGACGTCAGCAGGGTCGATAACTTGCTCTTCTTCTGCCATAACAGGTGCAGCAAGACATGCTGCAAGCGGTGCTAATAAAGCAAACTTTTTCATTGTGTTCTCTTAGTTTGCTTCGTCCTTGAAGCGATATTATGTTGGTTTATTTGTCAGCAAGCAGCTTCGCAGCTTGGCGCATGAATGTCGGTGCTTTGAACTCACCGTAACCGGAGTGGTATGGATTAGTTGAGAAAACGACACCCACAAAGTCACGGTTCGGATCAACGTAGATGAACTGACCTAAGTTACCGCCTTTCGCCATTGCGCCATCGTCAAAGATGAAGTCAAACTGGTATGACTGAGATGAAGAGGCTTCGCCAACAGAGCTAATTGAACTCTTTTGCTTAGTCGTGTCGGTGTGAGTTTCAGGATCACCGCTGGTTAGAATACGGTCAATAACCGCTTGTGATACAACAGGCTCGGTAGCAGCAGCTTCCCAGCTAGGTGTGAATAGCATGCCGTAGCGAGCCATGTCTTCTAACGTAGTTAACATTAGACCAACGGCAATAGCCATACCGTCCGGCGTTTGATTGAATAGGGCTGGCTGACGAGCTGTCATCTTGCCCCAAACACGATCTTCAAACACTTTTGTAAATGTTGTATCTTCAAGGTGCTCAATCATTTTGGTCAAGATCATGGTATTGATTGATGCATAGCTAAAGCGAGTACCTGCGGGTTCATCTGCTTTCTTTTCAGTATCTATTGCGACATCTAGCCAATTTTCAACCTTGCCTGTAGAAAAGCGAGGTGTGCCAAAGCTTGATGCAAAGAAACGTACAACGGGTGAGTCTGGATCAAGGATCGATTCTAGCGTTTCTTCGTTATCAAAACCGGTAGTGTGATTAAGCACGTTAAGTACTGTGACTTCGTCCCAAACCGTATCTTTTAGTTCTGGGACATATGTTGTAATAGGCTTGTTTGGATCAACTTTACCTTCTTCAACCAATTGAGCGACAATTAAACCGACAGTCGTTTTAGCTGCTGAAGCCCAAACATGGCGGTCAGTTGGCTTCATACCTGGGTAGGCTTCGTAAACAATCTTACCTTCGTGAATTAGCATGAAGCCTTGAGTACGGAACGCTGGATCAGCCAGGTACTCATCCATTGTCAGCTCGCCTTTCGCTTGCGTATTGACCGTCAGTTTACTGAGTTCTGGGTTAATCGCTTTAACAAGCGGCTTATATTCTTCATTAGGGGAAGCAATCGCGGTCGGCATGAACTCATTCATGCTCATGTTGTAGTAAAGTCCGTGATCACCCCCCATTTGCCAGTGGAAGTTATTGTAGTTCGCACGGGCTGCATCGACAAACTCAGGTGCAAATTGCCCTTTAGCGGCCTCAACAGGAAGAGTAACTAATGCACCTTCAGCTTTTAGTGCAGCTTCAACTGGGTTTTCAGCAACGGCATCGTTTGAGCTAAATGCATAAGAAGTAGGAATAACTAATGTAGAGGCCAATAGAGCAATGGCTTTGAGTTTCATAGGTATCTCCTTGTTTGGATGAGGAGATTATATTTTTCTAACAAAATACCTATAGGTCAGATAACGACATTAACTAGCATGAAAGTCGTTATATTTTGTGTTTGCATTATTTATCACAAATATAAAAAACCACCCTGAAAATTAGAGTGGTTTGATTATTTTAAAGCTGTATACAACCTTAATGAGATTATTATTTGGCTTAATGTTAGCTTAATAAATTAAATGATAAATAATCACTGATATATTAATGTCTCATTAATCTAAGCAAATTTCGCGTCGTTTTTCCCCATTAACTTTTTCGCGAATTCGTTGAAATAGCGCGTAAAAGCCTGGAGTAATAACCGTACCTAAGACAAGTACACATAAGATGCCGCCAAGTAGTGTTAAACCAGTACCTGTTTGTGCAACTGAGCCTGGACCAGATGCAAATGCGAGTGGAACGATACCGAGGATAAATGACCAAGACGTCATATTTACCGCACGGAAACGCATTGTGCCACCTTTCTCTGCCGCCTCTTCAATAGATAGGCCCTTCTCTTCGCGTTGAACTTTTGCAAACTCAACAATCAAGATTGCGTTCTTCGCTCCGATAGTAATCAATAGGATTAGGCCAATTTGACCATACAGCGTCATTGCCAGCCCTGTTGACACAAGTGCAAGATAAGCACCTAATGCCGCTGTCGGTGCCGCAATAATGATCGCAACAGGCAGCGCCCAAGATTCGTATTGTGCAACGAGGAACAGGTAGATGAAGATCATCGCGAAGATAAAAGCATAAACAATGGCATTACCCGCAAGCTTTTCTTGCAGTGCCATGGTTGTCCACTCGTAGCTATAGCCTGTCGACAGGGTATCAGCAGAAATAGCTTCAACTGCTGCCATTGCTTGACCAGAAGAGTAGCCCGGCTCTGGTGCAATAAAGATTTTCACAGCAGATAACATGTTGTATTTAGACGTTACATCAGCTTCTAGACGAGACTCAACAGTTACAACAGCAGACAGTGGAAGCATCTCACCTGCCGTCGATTTCACATGGATGTTCTTCAGGTCTTCAACATTAACGCGTTGTTCAGCTTTTGCCTGCAGGGTTACGTAGAAAGTGTTGCCCCAAAGAGAGAAATCACCACCACGTGACGTAGCAAGATAAGTCATGATTGTGTCGTTGATAGCGGTTACAGAGACACCGTATTGGCGTGCTTTTTCACGGTCTACATCAATGAAGTAGTGCGGTACATTGGCACGGAATAATGTATATGAAGCTGCAATTTCTGGCGCTGCATTCAATTTTTCAATAAGGTTGTTTGCAGATTGAGCTAGTTCAGTTTGAGAAACACCGGTACTGTTTTGCAACATGTACTCAAGGTTAGTACCTGAGCCAATGCCTGAAATCGCTGGTGGCGCTATTGTCATTGCAATACCTTCAACAATACCGCTTAACGCACCATTTAGACGTTTCTGTACATCAAATACTGTGTTGTTGCCTTCAAGCTGCTTACGCTCTTCCCATGGTTTAAGGGCGATAAACATTGTCGCGTTGTTAGGTTGGATAGAAAGCGTGATGGCACTAAAGCCACTTGCACCACCAACTAATTCAACCGCCGGATCTGCTGTAATGATCGCAACAGCTTGATCCAATACCGCATCGGTGCGATTGAGCGATGCACCGTCAGGCAACTGAACCAATGCGAGCATAGCGCCTTTATCTTCAGGCTCAACGAAAGCATTTGGAACCATGGTATTCAGTACATACGTTGCTGCAATGGTACCACCGAATACAATTAGCAGAACCGTTGTTTTACGTACAACCAGACTTACTGCTTTGCCGTATATATTAGTCACTTTATCAAGGCCGCGGTTGAACGCGATAAACCATTTCGCTGGCTCTTCAACTTTCATAACTAATGAACAGATTGCAGGCGATAGGGTTAGCGCGTTAATCGCGGAAATGATAAGCGAAATACACAGCGTAATACTGAACTGCGAGAACATTACACCAGTGATACCCGGCAGCAAGCTAATCGGTACGAATACCGCGAGCATAACAAGGGTGGAGGCAACAATAGGGCCTGTTACTTCCTGCATTGCAATGTAAGTTGCTTTTGGGGCTCCGTACTCAGGGTATTCCGTCATGACGCGTTCAACGTTTTCGATAACTAAAATCGCGTTATCTACGACAATACCAATCGCTAAGATCATACCAAACATAGTGATGGTATTGATGGTAAAGCCAAGTGTATTCATGAAGAAGAATGAACCAACAAGTGATACTGGTATCGCCACCGCTGGTGCAATGGTTG
Organism: Photobacterium minamisatsumaniensis; assembly: GCF_050336695.1. NCBI lineage: Bacteria > Pseudomonadati > Pseudomonadota > Gammaproteobacteria > Vibrionales > Vibrionaceae > Photobacterium > Photobacterium minamisatsumaniensis. The sequence goes on from NZ_JAKJSI010000029.1 coordinate 104,904, forward strand.
CACGGATACTACCTAAGAATAAGTAAGTAACCAATATTACAAGGATTACTGCAATGACCAATGTTTCAGTTACCGTAGAAATAGAATCAGATACAAACTCAGTGACGTCAAATGGGTAGGCAAAAGCGACGTCTTCTGGCAGCTCCATTGATGACAGTAACTCTTTAACGGCCTGACCCGTTTCTAGTGCGTTCGCACCAGGTGCTAACGAGATAGTCATCAGAGCCGCAGGCTGACCATTTAGCATTGTGGTCGTTTCGTAGCGGTTGTCGCCCAGTTCAATATCGGCAATGTCACGCAGGTAGATGTTTGCACTATCCGCGTCAGTTCGTACGATAATATTTTCGAAATCTTCAACAGTTTCTAGGCGCCCTTGGCTAAGCAGCGGGATCTGAAGCATGCTGTGTTTGTTAAGCGGACCAGCACCTAACTTACCGACTGGGAATTGACTGTTTTGGTCGGCAATTGCACCACGAACTTCCGCAGGTGTAATACCCAATGCCGTCATTTGGTCAACATCTAGCCAGATACGCATTGCATATTCAGTACCCAGAGGGGTCATATCACCCACACCTGCGATACGGGAAATACGGTCAACGAGGTTTAGTGTCATCCAATTATCAAGGTACTGACGGTCGTAGGTTTGCTCTGGTGAATACAGAGCAATCGCCATTAGCGTATCAGAAGAGGCTTTCTTAACACGGACACCAAGGTTGTTCACAATCGGTGGTAGCGCAGGAAGGGCTGCTGCAACACGGTTTTGAACATTGACCTGTGCCAAGTCAGGATCGGTACCGATCTCAAAGGTAACTTTAAGGATGTAGGTACCATCGTTGGCGGAACGTGAATCCATGTACAGCATACCGTCGACACCGTTAACCTCTTTTTCAATAGGCGCGGCAATGACTTGTTCAATGGTTTCAGCACTTGCACCTGGGTATAGCCCGACCACGTTAATAACGGGTGGGGTGATTTCCGGGTACTCAGAGATAGGCATGAGTTTAATCGCAATGGCACCGATCAAGGTCAGTACAATTGAGATAACCAATGCAAATTTTGGTCTAAAAATAAAAAAGCGGCTTAGCATGATTATTTCTCATTTTGCACGTGAACAAATGCATTTGGACGAACTCGTATTAGCCCGTCGGTAATGACTTGATTGCCTGCTTCAATACCATCGGTAATGAAGACTTGGCCTTGATGGCGCTGTGATACTTTAATGTCACGGCGCACCGCAGTACTGTTGTGTTCGCTAATCACGTAGACGTATTGGATTGTTAAATCTTGAACTAGGGCAGATTCTGGAATCCAAAAACCGTGCTGTGCTTCGGCATTCTTGATGGTAACGTGTGTGACTTTATGGGGTTTGAAGCCATATTCGCTGTTATCGAAGCTAGCTGATATTTGAATCGTGCCTGCAGTAGGGTTCACTTTGTTGGCAACATAGTTAACTTCGGCTGGAACCTGAGTATCTCGAAGGCGTACGCGCTGGTTATCAGGATTATTCAAACCGTATGACTTATAAGCGTTGAAATCCATATTGAACGTTACGTTCATTGGCGATAGCTGTATGATATCAATCAAGGCACCCGCTGCAGGAGAAACCAGATCACCTTCAGAGAAACGAGCTTTTCCTAATTGCCCATCATAAGGCGCGACAACAATGGTTGAGGCTAAATCATAAGCCGATTTTTCACGGTTTATTTCTGCCGCACTTAGTGCTGCTTTGGCGGAATCCAGTTGAGATTGAGCAAGCTCTAAGTCTGACTGTGTTGAACCACCAGGTCCTTGAAGCTGTACCACACGGTCAAAGTGAAGCTCTGCACTTTTGTGTGCAGCTTGGGCTTGGCTTACATTTGCTTCTGCGAGGCTGTGATTGTGACGATAAAGAGTATCATCGAGTCTAAATAACACATCACCTTTGGCTACCAATGCACCATCTGCTGCCTTTTGTTCAACAATATAGCCAGTTACACGAGGTGTGATTTTAGTGTGAGCTTGAGGTTCAAATTTAGCAACATAGTCTCTTGTCGGATTAGCGGTCGTTAATTGTGCTTCAACTGTATTTACAGCAACACCTGATGCATTGGCTGCACCTGATACTGCCATGGCGATAATACACAGAGCGTGGATTTTTTTAACCATTTGTTACCTCGGTTGTTTCTGTCTTTTGAATGGTTTTTTCGATACTGGCGTTTAATGCCGTAATATCGTTTTCTGAAATCTCGCCTGCTAAGAACTTGATGAGCAGGGCACTTTCTATAAAGGAGAAATACGCGTTAAAAAGCTCAGATTCCGACGCGTAATAATCACGAGTTGCGTCAAGCACCTCGCTCATGTTTCTCGCCCCAAGCTCATAGCCTCGTTGGACTGAAACCAACGCTTTATTTTGGGAATTCACAGCCTTTTCGAAGGCATCTATCTGCATCATTGCTGATTCAGCTTGCCTTACAGCAAATCTCACGTTTTGGTAAGTTTGGCGACGAGACTCTTCTTGGATCTGATACGCAATATCCAGTTCGGTATTGGCAATATCAACGAAAGCTGAAAGGCTAGACCCGCTATAAATTGGCACATTCATAACCAGCGCGACTTCACCCGATGTTAGGCTTTCGTTGGCAGCAATAGGTTGACCTGTTGCTGTCGATTCAACATCGCCATTAAAACGCTGGTTTAGCCTTGCCACTAAAGATAACTGAGGTTTGTGACCTGCTTGGGCTCGAGTGACTTCTAACTTGGATTTTTCTATCGTGATCCCTGCCAGTTGGATATCGCGATTATTCTTCATTGCGGTATCTAGCCACGAAGAGCCAGTATCCGAGACTGGTAACTGTGGAGAAAAGTGCTCAACCTTTAATGGTTGTACTGCCGAGAATTCATGACCTGACAGTGTTTGCAGTGAGTCTAATGACAATTGGTAGGCTGTTTCAGTATTAATAACTACAACCTTGGACTGATCTCGGCGAGCTTGAGCTTGGAGTAAGTCGATCTCTGATGAAATACCCGCCTTGTTGCGGCGTTGGGTAATTTTAAGGTATTCGCTCAGCGCTTTTTCATTCGCTTTTGCGTTATCCAGCAATGACTGGGTTCTAAGCACATCAAAGTAAGCTTTGGTTGTGCGAAAGATAAGAGCTTCATGTGCTTTGGTAACAAGCACTGAAGCACTTTCGTTATTTTTATCAGCGATAGCAATGCCAGCCTGAACGGCAGGGGTATAAATGGCTTGTCGTAAATTGATACCAACATTGCCCATGGTGCCGCTACCGCCATAAGTTGACTCGATTTCATCAGAGTCAAAAAAAGCAGTTGCATTGAAGTAGGCATTGATTTGTGGAAGTAGGCGACCTTTCTCACCATCAATTGCATAACCTGCTTGCTGTTCGGTAAGTTCTGCAATGCTCAGTAATGAGTCGTTTTGTAACGCTAGCTGGTAGAGGCTCTCGAGATCAGTACTATCATATTGTTTAGCGTTAACGCCAAAGGAAAGTACGCTGAGAAGTAGTGTGCATAGTTGTTTATTCATTTCGTGCTGCCAAGTAAAGAGAACACATATATTTAAGGTATGTACATCAATGTTTTGTATTTGTAAGGCTTCCCTGCCTGAGCGCAGCAAGAGTAAAACATTGTATTTTCTGCGGTAGGTCACTTGGCGACATGAGATAGGTCAGTTAGCGACATAAGGCTGGGCTTATGAGTTGAAACAATGCTACGGTGAGTCTCTAGGCTAAAATTGAAAACTTATAAGTCATTAATTAAATGTAACTCTACGGCATAGCATGAAATCAACATCATCGACGACTGACATTCTTTTGAGCTCGGCAGGCAACATACGTCCATTTATTGAGTACTGTGAAAAAAATGGCCTTGATTGGAAAGGTGTCGCTGTAGAATGCCATTTGCCTGTTGAGGTCATGAAGCTGCAGCATTGGTTGCCGACAAAAGATTTGATGTTGTTTTTATATGGGCTAGAAAGAAGGTACGGCTATCTTATTGGTATTGAGATTGGCCGTTTTGTGACAATCAAGCAGCTATCACCCGACGTTGAAGAAAAGGCTCAACGTTGTCGTTCGCTATCAGAGGGAATTCAACTCTTAGCAAATGAAATACCTAAGTTGAGTAATCACGTTATCATTTGGACTGAAATGGTTGATGGGCAATGGTGGCTTTGTCATAGAAGTGCTTATCGTGAATTTACGCCTGGTTTTGAACAAGCTGAATGGTTTAGAACATTAGCCTTGGTTAATTTCTGCCGTCGGTTCATTGATGGTTATTGGCAACCACAGCATGCAAAGTTGGTTTCAGGTGATGCTAACGCCAGTAAACTTCCTGCGCATTTTCGCAAGACTCAGATTGAATTTAACCAGTCATTTGGTGCCTTCACTGTCCCTCTTCCAATCGACTTTCATCAAATACCGAAAAAAGAGTTGGAAGTCTGCTGGCATCAGTCGGTACATAGTTTGATTAAAACTTATGCGTCATTACCATGGTTCAATATTAACTGGTTTGCACGGTTATTAGGTATGACGTCTAGAACCTTGCAACGGAATTTAATTTCTGAAGGTTTAACCTTTAGAGAAATGCGTGATGCCGAAAGGCGGGATCTTGCGATAGAGTTACTGGGTAAACCAGAACTGAGTGCTCAAGAAGTCGCATGGCGGGTAGGGTATGACGATTTAAGTAACTTTAACCGAGCATTTAAGAAATGGACTGGGTATACGGCGCCAGCATATCGAAAGAAAAATTTGGGTTAGGTTTAGCGGGGATCAGGTTAGGCTATGTTGTTTCCTCTAAAACACTCGCTCAATATTTGCATAGTTCTATATTACCATTTGCCCCTTCACTACCGACAATGAAACTGTGAACGAGCAATACGCAAGAATCCGTATTGTGGGTAATGATAGAGACTTGGAGCAGATGAATCACGGATGAGCTTTTTACAATAATAGATCTGGTTTCCCTTCCAGATCACTTCAACCTGCGGCGCAAGCTGTAATACATTATCGTGCTTGTTCTTTTTTCTGAGCTTCTTTTTGTTCTGCTGCTTTTTGACGCAAAAGGAAAATTTGAGTGAGTGCTAACATTTCGATCATAATTAACGCCTTTTTTTGTAATTTAATTTCACTTTGTGCTTGTATGATATTGAAAAGTGAGATATTCATCAACAAATAATGCCGGTTAATGAAATAATAGAACAAAATGTTGAGTTGGATAGAAGTGTGACCCATGTCACGGTAATTAATTGTGAAAAGCAGGATTTAATAGTACACCCCTAAAGGTTAGTTTCTGCAGGTAGGTTTGGCTCGTTTAAACGCTTATCTCAAATAAAGCCTACACTTACAGTCACTATAAGTGTCTTAATATGCATAGGTAAGTGTGATGAGAAATAGGCTTCTAGTTGGTGCGGTGCTGGCTGTTTTCCCTGTTATATCGTGGGCAGAGCAGGGACGGGTAATTGAATATAAGGTCAATGACCAGAACTACGAGGGTTATTATATAACCCCAGATGAGAAAGATGCACCACTAATCCTACTGATCCATGATTGGGATGGTTTAACAGACTATGAAGTAAAGCGTGCTGAAATGCTGGCGGAAGAAGGGTATGCCGTTTTCGCCGCTGATTTATTTGGGGCCGGGGTGCGCCCTACTGAAGTCAAAGATAAGCGGCAGCATACCGGTGAGCTGTATAAAGACCGCCAGAAAATGCGTGATTTAATGGATGGGGCTTTGTCGATGGCTGATTCTCTCGGTGCTAATACCGATAATACCGTCGCGATGGGCTATTGCTTTGGTGGCGCTGCCGTATTGGAATTAGCACGCTCTGGCGCTGATATGAAAGGGTTCGTTACTTTCCATGGTGGGCTTCAGACACCAGAAGGGCAGGACTATACCAAGTCAAAAGGCAATATCCTAGTGATGCATGGTGCTGCAGATGCGGCGATTCCGATGGCGGACTTTGCTGATTTATCACAGGAACTAGAAAGTGCTGGCATTAGCAATGAAATGATAGTTTACAGCGGTGCCCCACATGCTTTTACTGTTTATGGTTCGAAGAATTATCGCGAAGAGGCTGATTATAAATCGTGGCAGCGATTTTTAACCTATCTTGATGAAAATGCGTTATAGCTGAATGTGACGCTGTTAACTGATAGCCGCTTAAAATCTCGCTAAGTTAGTCATAAGAACCAGAAGTGGATAGGGAGTGAATATGGAAAAAAAGCAGATTCCAGCAGAACTATATGGACAAGCACTTGATTATTTTGGTAGCCAAGCAGCGACAGAGTCGTGGTTCATGACCGAAAATATTGAGCTCGGTTTGGTTACACCTGCCAGCTTATGTCGCTCAGCCAAAGGTACAGAGCAAGTAAACGAATTGCTTAAGAAATTGGAATCTGGCGTTTAATTGATTGAAGTGGCTGGATACGCAATGACCTAACATAGTATCAGATTGAAAATGCCAGATAGAGAACCTATCTGGCATTTTTGTTTACTTTTAACTCTCAAGCTGCAAATGGTTAGTTATAAGCTCGGGCAAAAGTACCTTCAGAGTTAGCATAATATGCTTCGGTGCAGGCGGTGATAAATATAGATTCACCCTTGTTCACTGTCATGGTTTCGCCGTCGGCATGGGTGACAGTGAGTGGGGTATCCAGAGCCAGTAATATCTCTGCACTGTTAACCTTGAGAGGTGTTTTGTTCGCGTTGTGATATACACTGAATTTAAAATCGGGTACAGGTATTGGGTAGTTATCGACGTCGCTATATCGGTTGGGTATTAAGCGTAGCTTATCAACACTCGTTGGCGTGAAACAGGTGCAATCAACCAGCTCTTTTACATCCATATGTTTTGGCGTTAGCCCTGCGCGCAGTACATTATCGGAGTTTGCCATGATTTCTAGGCCAGTACCTTTAATATAGGCGTGGGGAGTACAGGCTTGAAGGTACATCGCTTCGCCTTGTTCAAGCGTGATGGTGTTTAGCATCAGTGGCGAGAAAAGACCGATATCACCAGGATACTGCTCAGCAAGTTCTAAAATTAATGAAAACAGCGCATCATCACGGTGATTCTCTGCATAATTGATTAGCTTAGTGACGACAGTTGTCTTGGTGGAACCATTTAAAGACAGTATGGACTCGAAGAAACGTTTTAACCCCGTTTGGTTTTGGTTGGCTTGGAGCAAGTTAACCAAAGCAGAGATTTCTTCTATTTCGATAGCACTGAATAAGCCCACTATTTCATCATATTCACGAAAGCCATTCATCGCTTGATAGGTGGTTAAGGCATAAATTAACTCGGGCTTGTGATTAGGATCTTTATAGTTACGGTGGCTATCAGATTGTGGTATTCCCATAGCCTCTTCATAAGCGAAACCAACTTTAGCTTGTTCTTTACTCGGGTGAACCTGAATTGACAGGGCTTTATCTGCTGCCAACACTTTAAATAAATACGGTAAGTCCCCAAATAACTTATCGGCTTTCTCACCGATTAATTCCGTCTTGTGGCGATATATAAACTCGGAGAGTAAGACCGGTTTGTCAGCGACAGTGATCTTAGAGCAGCCATTTTGATGAGCGCCCATCCATATTTCTGCTTGAGGTTTGCTTTCGGGGTTCTTTATGCCAAACAGCGAACTGATGGAGGTTTTACTGCCCCAAGCGTAATCTTGAATAACGTTATTCATTTGATAAAAGTGAGGGAATTTAGGTGGAGTTGTCATAACAATCCTTATGTCAAATGCTGACTCCGTTACGTTGGGTGATATCCGTTTAATCGCAAATTTCAGCAGGACTTACACCCCATTGTTTTATGCGTGGCTTAATTTAGCTTAGTTGCATATTGTGAAAAGGTTTAAAAAAACGCTTTTTATTGTTAAGTAACGAGTGTATTAATTAAGGCTTTGAATATTCACTGAGTTCCACTATGTGGGATACTTATCCCGCAAAATGGAGCATTGAGCGTCATCACATTTTATGAACCTACTGACAGATCAACGAAGAGGAAGAAGGTTTTACCATGATTGAGGTGCCACTGGATAGCCCTAATGCGCTTGTAAGTATCCAGAAGTAAGTGGAGCACTTCGGCAGTGATTACTACATTGGTGCACAAGGTTTGGTCTAGGAGCTGCGCTGTATAAGCTAGGCATGTCGGCTGATGAAGTACGTGTGATTTAAAAGCCTATGTAGAGGCTTTTAAATCACTGTAGTGAGACAAGACTTGGTTAGGTTACTGTAATTTCTCAGTAAATTAAACAGTCAAAAAGTATCGCCATGCAAGCATTTGGGGTTAGTTAGTGCTCACATGGCGTTTTTTAACAATAGTCAATTTTAGCTAATTGAAGGGTAGAGTGTATTGTATTAAGGCATGAGCCCTTGCCTAACTTTATTTAATAATTACGTATTAAAATAAAGATGAAGACATACTTTCAAATGATATTACAACCGCTAAATAAGATAATATACCAAATAACTAACAGTTATCTTTATTCACGAAAAACTGTAATTCACCATATTCACTGTTTCCAATAGCAATAAAGCATTCAGATTTTAAAATGGTTTCTTTTGTGTTTTCTTTACGATTGGTAATTAGTAATGTTGTCTTTACTTCATTATATTCACTTGAAGCATTAAGAACGGTATATCCATCAAGAGTTACAACTTTTTTAATATCAATGTCATGCATTCTTATATGGCCAAATGTTGTCGTTACTGTTTCACCATTACCAAGATTTAGCTTTGCATTATCGATGCTATCGATGCCATTCGTGATTGACTTAGACAATACGATTGAATCCGCAGCTTGAATTGCACTTATCGCAGCATCTAATGTAGCTTCTCTAGCATCATTTTGAATACCTGAAAATTTAGATGCGGCAGTGACAGCAAGCACACCAAGAATAACAATAACAATTACCAGTTCTATTAATGTGAATCCTTTATTATTTTGCATTAGAACTTATAACCAACCATGAAATTAATAACTTTTTCAGTGCCAACATCAATTGTTGTGCCTCTAACATTCATATCACCGAAGTTATACCAGTCAACACTAACACGCGCTGATAACCCGTTATCGATTGGCATGAATTCAATACCTGCACCATATGTTAAATTCAAAGTACTATCAGAATATTTAGAACTATCACGGTATGATTTTACTGTTATTTCACCACCACCAACAAAGACTCCACCTTTAGCGTATAAACGCGCATATTCATTTAGTGGTAATTTTAAAGCGGGTGTAAGTGAAATAGTCCACCAATCTAGTTTTGCACTATAATAACTATCACTGTCTGAATCACTATTTTTATGCACTGATAGCTCTAATGCAAAGTTTTCTGTTGCATCAACACCAGCTGTTGCACTAAAGCCACTTGATTCACTTGCTTTTCCAAGTCCAATAAAAACATATGGTTCATCTTTATTTTCAGTCGCAGCTGCACCAAATGCAATTGTTGATAACGTAGTGGCGATAATTGTCTTTTTCATGTTTATCTCAATTGTGTGAACAATCCATTGAGAGTTAACCAAGGCTTTCCAAAGCCTTGACATTTTACCTAATTAAATTTTTCTTGGACTTTTCTAAAATTATTCTTGTTCTTTCTTTAATGATTTTTGAAACCAACTTTTTATCTTTATTGCTGATAATTTATTCCTTTTCTATTTACCTACTTCGCCGAAGCGGGTGTATTAATCCATTTTCATTTAACGATTACAACCCTGCTTATTAATCGTTTTTTTCGATGGGAGCGATAGATAAAACCTTTGATTATGTATCCATAACTCAGCATGGCATAATAATAACCAATCAACACGTGTAACAATTAGTCTCATTTCCAGAAAGAATATTAATAACTATTAATTTATGTTTCCAGATGATAATGCCCGACCAGTTAAACAC